>CAZYEY010000056.1:0-12626 GCA_964646585.1 uncultured Thiobacillus sp.
CTGGATGTACAACCATCAACTGCAGCAAAAGGCCTTGGGGCATATCGCCCCAGTACAGGCATTGCAGAAATGACAGGCATCACATCCTAACCACTTCGTTAAAAAAGTGGTCAAGCTGCCGGGACATGACACGTAGCCGCAATCAACCCGACCCGCACGGTCAAGAAAGGCGAACTCGTGCCATTTGTCGAAATGGCCGCGCTTCCGTTGAGTGGGCGAGATATTTCAGCTTCAGACGTTGAGACTCGGATTGCAAAAGCAGCAGGCGCGCATTTTCAGAATGGCGATACGCTGCTTGCACGAATTACGCCATGCCTAGAAAACGGCAAGACGGCACAGGTCAACGTGCTTGCAGATGGAACTATCGGCGAGGGCTCGACTGAATTCATCGTGCTTTGTGGTCACGATTCGGCAGACAACGATTTCGTTTACTACCTGTGCCGCGAACCGGAGTTCCGAAAATTCGCAATCTCGCGCATGGAAGGAACATCTGGTCGCCAGCGTGTTGCGTGGCAATCCATCGCAGGGTATCCGATTGAGTTGCCATCGCCGGACGTTCGTCGTGACGCGGCAGATTTTCTGGCAACTCTCGACGACCGCATCGACAACCTGCGCCAGACCAACGCCACGCTGCAAGCCATCGCCGCCGCCCTGTTCAAGTCGTGGTTCGTGGACTTCGACGGCGTGCCGCCGGAGGACATGCAGGAATCGGAACTGGGAATGATTCCGAAGGGGTGGCGGGTTGGCTCCTTCGATGAGTCCGTCGAAATCCTCGGTGGCGGTACACCCAAGACTTCCGTTGCTGAATACTGGAACGGAGATATTCCGTGGTTCTCCGTAGTGGACGCGCCAGCAATTGGTCAAGTGTTTGTGTTAGACACAGAAAAGAAAATCACCGTGCTTGGTTTGCAAAACTGCTCAGCGAAATTGCTTCCGGAAATGACCACCATCATTTCGGCGCGCGGAACTGTCGGCAAGGTTGCAATTACCGGCATACCGATGGCAATGAACCAGTCGTGCTACGCGCTTCGACCCAAGCAGCAATGCGGAGAAGCCTTCGTTTATTTCTCCACGCTGCGTTTTGTTGAACATCTGCAACGCATCGCTCACGGCGCGGTGTTCGACACCATCACGCGCGACAGCTTCAAGCAACTCACGACATGCCTGCCGCCTGATGAAGTCATCATCGGGTTTGCAGAAATTGCCAATCCGTTGCTCGAACGCATCCGCGCCAACGGCCAACAAGCTTTCACCCTCGCCAACCTGCGTGACGCGCTGCTGCCGCGCCTGATCTCCGGCCAACTGCGCATCAAGGAAGCTGCGTAATGGCCTTCCTCTCCGAAGCCGAGATCGAGCAAGCCCTCTTGGCCCAGTTGGGCGGGCTGGGCTATGCCGTTGAATCTGACGAGGTCATCGGCCCGGACGGCAGCGCGCCCGAACGCGACAGCCACGACGTCGTGTTGTTGCAGAAGCGGCTGGAAGACGCCGTGCTGCGGCTCAACCCGAACCTGCCACCGGAAGCGCGGGCGGACGCCATTCGCAAGCTGACCCAATCTGTCTTCCCCGTCCTGCTGGAAGAAAACCGGCGCATCCACGCCCTGCTGACCGAAGGCGTGGATGTCGAATACTATGGCGAGGATGGGGTGCTGACGGCGGGCAAGGTAGCTCTGCTGGACTTCGAGCAGCCGGAGCAGAACGACTGGCTGGCGGTGCAGCAGTTCGTGGTCATCAACGGTCAGGTCAACCGCCGACCGGACGTGGTGCTATTCGTCAACGGCCTGCCGCTGAGCGTGATCGAACTGAAGGCGCCGGGCAGCGCGGGCGCGCATCTGGCCGGGGCGTTCAACCAGTTGCAAACCTACAAGCAGCAGATTCCGGCGCTGTTCCACACCAATGCGCTGCTGGTCACCTCGGACGGCATTGCCGCGCGTGTGGGGTCGTTGTCTGCCGACCTGGAGCGCTTCATGCCGTGGCGCACCACGGATGGCAAGACGATTCTGGACAAGGGCCTGCCGGAACTGCCAACGCTGATCGAGGGCGTGTTCGAGCAACACCGGTTCCTCGACCTGCTGCGCCACTTCACCGTGTTCGGCGAGACGGGTTCGGGGCTGGCGAAGATTGTGGCGGGCTATCACCAGTACCACGCGGTCAACCGCGCCGTTGATTCCACGATTCGCGCCGCCGACCCACGACAAGGCGTGGCCGAGGAGCCGGCGAACTACGGCCTGCCCTCCGTACGCGACCAGAAACAGGGCGACCGGCGCGCGGGCGTGATCTGGCACACGCAGGGTTCCGGCAAGAGCCTGCTCATGGCCTTCTATGCCGGACGGCTGGTGAAGCACCCGGCAATGGAGAATCCGACGCTGGTGGTACTGACCGATCGCAACGACCTGGACGACCAGTTGTTCGCCACCTTCTCGATGTGCCGCGACCTGATCCGCCAGACGCCGGTGCAGGCCGAAGGCCGCGAACATTTGCAGGCGCTGCTTAACCGGGCCGCAGGCGGCGTGATCTTCACCACCTTGCAGAAGTTCGGCGAGGTGGCTGAGCCGCTGACCACGCGACGCAACGTGGTAGTGATCGCCGACGAAGCGCACCGTTCGCAGTACGGATTTCGGGCGAAGGTGGACGCCAAGACGGGCGAGGTCTCCTACGGCTTCGCCAAGTACCTGCGCGACGCATTGCCCAATGCCTCGTTCATCGGCTTCACCGGCACGCCCATCGAGGCGGCGGACGTCAACACGCCGGCGGTGTTCGGCAATTACATCGACGTGTACGACATCAGCCGCGCGGTGGAAGACGGCGCGACGGTGCCGATCTACTATGAATCGCGGCTGGCGCGCATCGAACTGGATGAGGACGAAAAGCCCAAGCTCGATGCCGAGGTAGCGGCATTGACGGAGGACGAGGCCGTCACCGAGCAGGAAAGGCTGAAGGCGAAATGGGCGACGGTTGAAAAACTGGTCGGCAGCGAAAAACGACTCGCGCTGGTGGCGCAGGATTTGGTGGCGCATTTTGAGGATCGCCTTGCGGCGCTGGATGGCAAGGCGATGGTGGTGTGCATGAGCCGCCGCATCTGCGTGGCGCTGTACGACGAAATCGTGAAGTTACGCCCGGATTGGCACAGCGCGGACGACAAGGCCGGGGCGGTCAAGATCGTGATGACCGGTACGGCCAGCGACCTACCCGAATGGCAGCAGCACATCGGCAACAAGGCGCGGCGTGACCTGCTCGCCAAGCGCGCCCGCGATGCGAAAGACCCGCTCAAACTGGTGATCGTGCGCGATATGTGGCTGACCGGCTTCGATGCGCCGTCCATGCATACCATGTACGTGGACAAACCGATGCAGGGCCACGGCCTGATGCAGGCTATTGCACGTGTAAACCGCGTGTTCCGGGACAAGCCCGCCGGCCTGATCGTCGACTACATCGGCATCGCGCAGAACCTCAAGTCGGCACTGGCCCAATATTCGGCAAGCGATCAGGAAGCCACGGGCGTTGACGAGGCCGAAGCCGTTGCGGTTCTGCTGGAGAAATACGAAGTGGTGCGTGATATGTACCACGGCTTCGACTACGCCACGGCCTTGAACGGCACGCCGCAAGAACGCTTGGCGATGATGGCTGGGGCTATCGAGTGGATTCTGGACAGGCAACAACAATGGGCGGCTGCGGAAGTTACCGACGAAGGCAAGAAGAACGCCCAGCGTCGCTATCAGGATGCGGTGCTGGCCTTGTCGAAGGCGTATTCGCTGGCATCGGCCTCGGACAAAGCGCGCGGCATCCGCGAGGACGTGGGTTTCTTCCAGGCCATCCGTGCCGCGCTAGTCAAGTCGGCCACCGGCTCCGGCGTCACCTCGCAGGAGCGCGACTTCGCCATCCAGCAGATCGTCAGTCGGGCCGTCGTGTCCACCGAGATCGTGGACATCCTGAAAGCGGCGGGCATCCAGTCACCGGACATCTCGATTCTGTCGGACGAATTCCTCGCCGAAGTGCAGCAGATGCAGAAGAAGAATCTGGCGCTGGAGGCGTTGCGCAAGCTCATCAACGACGGCATCCGCTCGCGCAGCAAGGCCAATATCGTCGAGACGCGGGCGTTTTCCGACCGGCTGGAGGATGCAGTAGCGCGTTACCACGCCAACGCCATCACCACCGCCGAGGTATTGCAGGAACTGATTCAGTTGGCGAAGGACATCCGCGCGGCACGGCAGCGTGGCGAGGAGTCAGGCCTATCCGATGAGGAAATCGCTTTCTACGATGCGCTGGCAGAGAACGAATCGGCGGTGCAGGCCATGGGCGACGACAAGCTCAAAGTCATCGCCCACGAGTTGCTGGTCAGCTTAAAAGGCAACGTGTCGGTGGATTGGGCACACCGCGACTCGGCCCGTGCCCGGATGCGCGTGCTGGTCAAGCGCATTCTGCGCAAGTACGGCTACCCGCCGGATTTGCAGGATGCGGCGGTGCAGACGGTATTGCAGCAGGCTGAGGCACTCTCAGCTGGATGGATGTAGGGGTGACAGATGACAGCCCTTTCTGCTGATCGTCCGAGTCTCGACCCGAAAGACGATCTTTTCGGCCATGCGCCATTCGCAAAGAGCCTGGCAGACAGTATTTCCAGTTATCCGGGCAGCGATGGTCTGGTGCTTGCCCTTTACGGTCCGTGGGGTTCAGGCAAGTCCACGGTGCTCGGCTATGTCGGCCATTACATCGATCAGTTGCCTGAGGATAACCGGCCCGTCGTCGTTCCGTTCAACCCTTGGTGGTTCTCAGGGCAGGAAAATCTTGCACGCGCCTTTCTTGGCCAACTCCAAGCCGTTCTGCCCGGCAGGAACGACAAGTTCAAGAAACTGGGCGATCTGCTAGGTGATTTCGCTGAGGGCGTGGGCGGACTGATTGATCTGTCTGGTATGACCGGCGGTGCGGCAAGCAAGCTTGGGAAGCTCATCGGAATGCTGACCAAGCGGAAGCCGCGAGACGTTCCAGCGCTCAAATCCGAAATCAGCAAGATATTGCGGGACGCCAAAAAACGCGTCGTGGTCGTGATCGACGACATCGACCGTCTCACACCAGACGAGACGCGGCAACTGTTCACCGTCATCAAGGCACTCGCAGACTTCCCGAACGTGGTTTATCTGCTGGCTTTTGATCGCGATGTTGCCGCACAGGCCATCGAGCAGCAAAGCGGATTGCCCGGCGAGCGATATCTGGAAAAGATCATCCAAGTTCCATTCGAGCTTCCGCCCATTGATCGTGAAGCCTTGCGATCCGCCCTGTTCAAGCGCCTTGATCAAATATTGGGCGATACACCGGACGGCCTGTTCGACCAGTCCTATTGGACGAACGTGTTCTACGACGGCATTGACCCACTGATACAGGTGCCACGGGATGTCGTTCGCTTCACGAATACGCTGTCCGTGACCTATCCGGCGGTCCGGGGAGAGGTGAATCCTGTTGATTTCATCGCACTCGAAGCTGTCAGGGTCTTCCTGCCTGATCTGTATGGGGTCGTTCGGGCGAATCCGGAAAGGTTCTCCGGCCACAGCCGCGATGATCGGTACGAAGGGGATCGAAATGCAGCCCAAGCCTTTCGTCAGGGCTGGGTGAATCAGGTGCCGGAGTCTCTGCGAGCGAGCACGCAGGCGTTGCTGGAGCGCATTTTTCCGAAGATCAGCCAGATGGGGTATGGCTCCGAATGGTTGAACGAGTGGCGCAGGAATCTGCGCGCCTGCCACCCCGATGCATTTCCGATCTATTTCCGGCTCACCGTGCCTCTTGGTGCCGTTCGCCGCAACGAGATGATGGCTTTGCTGAGTCTGGCCGCGTCACCCACGGATTTCGGCGACGCACTCGTCCGAGCAAAAGCTGAAAAGCGCCCTGATGGGTTGTCGAAAGCGAGGGCGCTTCTCGAACGTCTGATGGATCACGTCGAGAAAGACATTCTGGATGACCATATCCCGCTGGTCATCCAATCGCTCTTCAACATAGGCGACTCATTGATCGATCCTGCCGATGAACGCGGCGCGTTCGACTTCGGCAACGTCTCCCGCGCATCCCGTCCCGTCTATCATTTGCTGAAGAGGTTGCCTGTCAGTCAGCGCGCCGACGTTTTGGATGCGGCTATCAAGGCAGGTAGAGCCATCGCAGTGCAATCGTGGCTCCTGCGCGCGTTGGACGAAGAAACCACCAAAGCGAAGGAATCGACGGAGGCCACACTTCTTTCGGCTGATGAAGTCGCGCGACTAAAAGCCACTTGGCTCGACAGGGTACGGGCGCTTTCAGGCGAGGCCACCTTCATCGATCACCCGGAACTGCCACGGCTACTCGCCGTTTGGCGGCAATGGGGCGATGGTGCCGAAGTACGAACGTGGTGCGACCGCGCAACTACGTCCGACGATGGCCTTTTGGTCTTGTTGCCGAAATTTCTTCAGCACACCAGATCCCAGACCATGGGCGATTGGGCCGTGCGCCTTCAGCCTCGCCTCAATCCGACATGGCTGGAGAGTTATCTTGACACCGCTTCCTGTGCTGAGCGGTTGGCTGAATTGACAGGGAAGGGATCGGTTCCCAGTGAAGCCACTGAGGCTGTTTCCCAATTTCTGAAAGAGTTCGAGATGCTGAAAGCAGGAAAGAATCCCGACAGCTTGGGCGCGTTTGATGAGTAATTGACGATGACGATCCCGAATACAAAACTGCCCATCAATCTCGAAGACCTGCTGCGCCAGCGCACGGTCGAGGGCGAGCGCATCGAGTACAAGGCTGGATGGAACCCTGACCCGATCATCCGCACCGTATGCGCCTTTGCCAACGACTTCGAAAACCTCGGCGGCGGTTATGTGGTGATCGGGCAGGATTGCGACGCCAATGGCCAGCCGGTGTTTCCGCCCGTGGGGCTGGCCGACAACCAGCTCGACAAAATTCAGCGGGAACTGCTGGCCCACTGCCAGTTGATCCAGCCGCCGTATTTCCCGGTGCTGAGTGTTGAGGAAGTTGAAGGACGCAAGCTGATCGTACTGTGGGCGCCGGGCGGCCAGACCCGGCCCTACAAGGCGCCGGAGTCGGTGACGACCAAGCACAAGGTGTGGCGGTATTACATCCGCCGGTACAGCAGCACGGTGGAGGCCAAGGGCGAGTTTGAGCAGGAATTGTTGAGCCTGGCGGCCAAGGTGCCGTTCGACGACCGCTACAACCAGTCGGCACGGATCGGCGACTTGTCCAAACCCCTGATGCAGGCATTTTTACAGGAGGTAGACAGCGCATTGGCGGCGGACGCGCCAAGGTTGTCGGCCGAAGAATTGGCCCGGCAGATGAACGTGGCGGGCGGGCCTACCGAGTCACCGTGGCCCAAGAACGTGGGACTGCTGTTTTTCAATGAGACGCCGGAGCGATTTTTTCCCGGCGTGCAGATCGATGTGGTCTGGTTTCCCGAGGGCGCGGGCGGTGATCGCTTCGAGGAAAAAATCTTCAAGGGCCCGCTGGCGCGGATGACGCGCGAGGCCTTGAGCTACATCCAACGCAACTACCTGCGCGAGACGGTCATCAAGCATCCTGACCGCGCCGAGGCCACGCGGGTCTGGAACTTCCCCTACGCTGCCATCGAGGAAGCCTTGGTCAACGCGGTCTACCACCGGTCTTATGAAGAACGCGAGCCCATCGAGGTGCGCATCGGCAACGACGAACTGGTGATCTTGAGCTTCCCCGGCCCGGATCGGTCGATCCGGCTGGAGGACTTTCAGGCGGGGCGTCTTGTCAGCCGCCGCTACCGCAACCGGCGGATTGGGGAATTCCTGAAAGAACTGGATCTGACCGAAGGACGCTCCACCGGCATTCCGAAAATCCTCAAGGTGATGGCGGCGAACGGCTCGCCACCCCCGTTGTTCGAAACCGACGAGGAACGCGCGGCATTCGTGATCCGGTTGCCGGTCCATCCCCTGGCCAGGCCAGTGACCCCGGAAGTCACCGGGGAAGTCACCGGGGAAGTCACCGGGGAAGTCGAGCGCCTGCTTCGGGCAATGCATGGCGAGATGTCCCGCCAGCAGATACAGGAATCGCTGGCTCTCAGACACGAGGATCATTTCCGCAATGCCTACCTGAAACCGGCTCTGACGCTTGGGGTGATCGAGATGACCCTACCTGACAAACCGCGCAGCAGCAACCAGCGCTATCGCCTGACTGCCCTTGGGCAACGCTGGCTGGATACGCATCCCGGTGGTGGCGCAAGTTGAAATCCGGAGGAATGAGCCATGGCCGTTGAGAATCTTCCCGATTTCACCCGCCCCGCACGCCAGCGCTGGGAGTCCATCCCCGCCGATATCCGCCAGCGCCTGTTGGCTAATGTCTGGTGTGGGCAATGCCGACACGAAGTCACGATCACCAATTTCACCGGGACCATCAAGAGTGGCAACTTGCTGCTGGTGGGTAAATGCGCCGAGTGTCACGGCGACGTGGCGCGGGTGATTGAGGGCTCGTGAGCACGTTGCCGCACAAACCCTCAGCAGTGCTCATTGGCCCCAACAGCGAGTTGTTCGGTAGTAAACTGCACGCCACCAGTTCCCTTCGGAATCCCCCGCCAACCATGCCGGGCGTGACGGTTCAAAGCAGCGCCAGGTTGTCACGGTGGATGAGTTCCGGCTCATCCACGTAGCCCAGGATGCCCTCGATCTCGGCGGTGGTCCTCCGGGCGATGCGGCGGGCCTCGTCGGAACTGTAGTTGGCCAGGCCCCGGGCGATGTCCCGACCCTGCTCGTCCAGACAGGCCACCACTTCGCCCCGGTGGAATTCCCCGCGAACCTCTACCACGCCAATGGGCAGCAGGCTCTTGCCCTGCTCGAGCAGGGCCTTGGCGGCGCCGGCATCCAGCACCAGCTTCCCGGCCACCTGCAGATGGTCCGCGAGCCATTGGCGGCGGGCGGCCAGGGGGGCCTGCCGGGTGACCAGCTGGGTGCCCAGGGGTTCGCCCCGGGCCAGCCGGGCCAGCACGTCCGGCTCCCGGCCGCTGACGATGACCGTGTGGGCTCCGCTACGAGCAGCCCGCTTGGCAGCCAGGATCTTGGTGATCATGCCACCAGTGCCCACGTTGGAGCCGGCGCCGCCGGCCATTTCCTCCAAGGCGGGATCGCCGGCCACTGCCTCATGGACGAATTGGGCATCCGGGTTCTTGCGCGGGTCGGCAGTGTAGAGGCCGGGCTGGTCGGTAAGGATGATGAGGGCGTCGGCCTCAATGAGGTTGGCCACCAGGGCGCCCAGGGTGTCGTTGTCACCCACTTTGATCTCGTCGGTGGTGACCGTGTCGTTCTCGTTGATGATGGGGACCACCTTCATCGCCAGCAGGGTGCGAAGGGTCGATCGGGCATTCAGGTAACGCTCCCGGTCGGCTAAATCGGCGTGGGTGAGCAGGATCTGGGCGGTGTGTAAGTGATGGGCACGGAAACTGCGTTCGTAGGCCTCGATGAGACCCATCTGCCCCACGGCGGCGGCGGCCTGGAGTTCGTTCACGGCCTTGGGCCGCTTCTTCCAGCCCAGTCGCTTGATGCCTTCGGCGATGGCGCCGCTGCTGACCAGGACCACTTCCTTGCCCATGTCCATGAGCATGGCGATCTGGGCCGCCCACAGAGCCAGGCGAGCATGGTCCAGACCACGGCCCTCGTTGGTGACCAGGCTGCTGCCCACCTTCACCACCACGCGACGGGCATCGGCAATGACGGATGGATTCATGGCGCCTCCTCCGGCGCTTCGGCCTCTTTGGGTTCCGCGCCTCGCCGATGCGTATCCAGGTGGGCCATGATGGCAAAGACCATGGGCTGACAGCCTTCACCGGAAATGGCGGAAATGGGGAAGACAGGACCATCCCAGCCGTATTCGCGGACGAAATCGGCGATGCGGTCAGCCCGCTCCGCCTCCGGAACCAGGTCGGTCTTGTTCAGCACCAGCCAGCGGGGCTTGCGATGGAGGGTCTCGTCGTACTTGCGCAGTTCCTCGACGATGGCCCGGGCCTCGTGCACCGGATCGGCCTCCGGGTCGAAGGGGGCCAGGTCCACCAGATGCAAGAGCAGGCGGGTGCGGGCCAGATGGCGCAGAAACTGGTGGCCCAGGCCGGCACCCTCGGCGGCGCCCTCGATCAGACCGGGGATGTCGGCCACCACGAAGCTGCGGTCGGCATCCACCCGCACCACCCCCAAATTGGGATGCAGGGTGGTGAATGGGTAGTCGGCCACCTTGGGCTTGGCGGCGGAGATGGCGCGGATCAGGGTGGATTTGCCGGCGTTGGGCATGCCCAAGAGGCCCACGTCCGCCAGCACCTTGAGCTCCAGGCGCAGGCGGCGTTCCTCACCGGGCTCCCCAGGGGTGCACTGGCGCGGCGCCCGATTGGTGCTGGATTTGAAATGCAGGTTGCCCAGACCTCCCCTGCCCCCCTTGGCGATCAGGGCCTTCTGGCCATCCTTTGCCAGGTCGGCGATGACCTCGCCAGTGTCCGCGTCCTGGAAGACCGTACCCACCGGCACCTTCAGGACCAGATCGTCGCCGCCCCTGCCATAGCAATCGCTGCCCCTTCCGTTCTCGCCATTCCTGGCCTTGAAGGAACGGGTATAGCGATATTCCACCAGGGTGTTCAGGTTTCGGTCGGCCTGAGCCCAGATACTGCCTCCCCGGCCGCCGTCGCCCCCGTCCGGGCCGCCCATGGGGATGAACTTCTCCCGGCGGAAGGAGGCGCAGCCGTTGCCCCCGTTGCCGGCAGCAACGTCGATCAGGGCTTCATCGATGAATTTCATGGGTTCGGTCTGGCTGGGGGCGTCGAAACAAAAAAGCCCTATCCGGGGATAGGGCTCTTCTCGTTCCCGGCGGAAGGATCAGGAGGCGACGGGCACCACACTGACGGTGCGACGCTTGTGGGGGCCCTTGACGGTGAACTCCACCACGCCATCGACCTTGGCGAACAGGGTGTAGTCCTTGCCCACGCCCACGTTCAAGCCGGGATGGAACTGGGTGCCGCGCTGACGGACCAGGATGTTGCCGGCGGGCACGAACTGACCACCGTAACGCTTGACGCCGAGGCGCTTGGATTCGGATTCGCGGCCGTTGCGGGAACTGCCGCCTGCTTTTTTGTGTGCCATGTCTGTTGTCCTCGTTCAGGCGGAGTTACGCAACGGCGATGCCGTCGATGCGGATTTCCGTGTAATTCTGACGATGCCCCTGGGTCTTGCGGTAGTGCTTGCGGCGGCGCATCTTGAAAATCATGACCTTGTCGTGGCGGCCATGGGAGAGCACCGTGGCCTTCACGGAGGCGCCCGCCAGCATGGGGGTGCCCACCTTGATGTCGGCCCCGTCGGCCACCATCAGGACATCCTTGATTTCCACCTCGCCACCCACTTCCACGGGAAGGCTTTCCACTTTCAATTTGCCGCCAGCGGCCACCTTGTATTGCTTGCCACCGGTCTTGATCACCGCGTACATGCCTGTCTCCAAAACTGGGTCGATCCGGAAAACGTGGCATGTTATCGGAAACTCTTCCCCATTGCAAATCAACGATGTATTCGCGATTCGATTTGGGTATAGTGGCCCCGCATCCACTCAGGACAACCCCGCGTGGCTTCCACCCAGGAAATCGACGCCTTCCTCGCCGGAGTAGAACGGCGCGCCTTCAAGCATGCTCTGTTCTCGGTGCAGGATCACCACTCCGCCCTGGACATCGTCCAGGACGCCATGTTGAAGCTGGTGGCGCGCTACGGCGACAAGCCCGCCGAAGAGTTGCCCCTGCTGTTCCAGCGCATTCTCCAGAACGCCATCCACGACCATTTCCGCCGCGCCAAGGTCAGGGACTTCTGGGTCCGACTGGTGTCACCCTTGCGCGACAAGGACGATGAGGCTGCCGAAACCCTGGAATCCCTCTCCGCCGAATCCACCCTGGACGGTAACCGGGTGGCGAGCCCGGAAGAAATCGCCTCTGAAGGGCAACGCATCGCGGCCATCGAGCACGCCCTCAGGGAGTTACCCGCTCGTCAACGGGAAGCCTTCTTGCTACGTTACTGGGAAGAACTGGATGTCTCCGAAACAGCCAAAGTCATGGGCTGTAGCGAAGGCAGCGTCAAGACCCATTGCTTCCGCGCCGTCAACGCGCTAGCGGAAAAACTGAGGGAAAGAGGCATCACGCCATGAACGAGCAGGCAATCATCCGCATCGCCACCCGTGCCCTGGACCAGGGCACCCGGGAACTGGATACCGCTACCCTGGCCGCCCTGGCCTCGGCGCGGAATCGGGCCGTCGGCAGTTCGTCGCGGTTGGCCGGGCACGGCTTACTCAGCGATGGCCAACGTCATCCCTGGCTTGGCCTGGCCATGGCGGCGATCCTCCTGCTGGCGGGGTGGTTCCTGTATCAGGCCCAACGCCCCACAGACTCCGGCGAGGCCGACATTCTGCTGCTCACCGACGACCTGCCGCCCAGCGCCGACATCGAACAGGATCTCACCAGATGGCGCAAATCCCAAGGCAACTGATCCTCGGGCTCGGCTTGATCGCCCTGGTCGCCAGCGCCCGGGCCCGTCCCCTCCGCCTATGGGCCCAACTTACCCCCCAGGCACACACCGCCCTGGCCCCCATCGCCCCCGCCCGCACGTCCGAGTGCCACCACCCGAGCG
>CAZYEY010000057.1:0-37737 GCA_964646585.1 uncultured Thiobacillus sp.
ATCATGGCCCGGGTCTTCGGTGTGGTGGTGGCGTTCTTGTGCAGTCTCATGTGCATCCCAGCAGCTCCAGCAGCACTTCTCGGGCCAGCAATATCCCACATCGCTTCGGAACTAGTGAATCATCCGGAACTACACAGCTACCCCCCACCCTCCAGGATGGAGTAGCTGAACAGAGCGTTTGTCGCTTCTCATGGCCACTCATCCGGTGCGCTGGGAAGTATGTCGGGATTCGATGCCCAATATATGCCCTGAATCCCGCGTCAATCGGAGCGGTCAGGGTTTCTCACTAGCCTGCTAGCCTGAAGTTCCCGGTAGGCCTGCTTGAGAAAAAAACGGAGCATGCTCCGCGCATGCCACCACATATAACGTGGATTGCGCCGACTTTCGCGGCGAGCATCATGTATGACCGTCGCAGAAGGACACCAGCGGAGTTCAAGCCCTGACTTACGAAGTCGCGCACATAGATCCACGTCCTCGTAATAAAGAAAGAATCCCTCGTCGAAACCTTCAAGCCGGGAAAAAACATCGGTTCGAATCAGCATAAACATGCCGGCCACCCAATCCGGACTGGATGGCGCCGTATGACTCACCGGGAAACACCCTGTCGACCTCCCTACCGCCTTCAGTAACAGTCCAGACAACGTCGGAAAATAACGCGCGCTATCCTCCTGTTGCATGGAGGGGTTCAACACTTTGGGAGCGGCGAGGGCCGCCCCAGTATCGCGCAAACACGCCAACAGCCTCGGAAATGGATTATCGGGAAACCGAATGTCTGGATTGAGGACGCATACCCAGGGGCTGGGCGCATCAAGCAAAGCAGCATTGTGGTTTGCGCCAAACCCCCTCGGGACATCGTTGACAGTCACCTTCACGCGCTCCCTCAGCGCATCAGGCACGGCAAAATCAGGCTCGGGAATATTGTGCGTAAGTGACACACGTGCCACTTCTGGGCAAAGCGCCAGATCCTTCAGCAAGGCATCGACCAGGATTTTTTGGCCATGACTGACAACAGAGACGGTTACAGCGTCAGTCACGCTGAAATACCCCATAAAGGCAGTATTGCGGCATGCGGGCTTCTAGCCAGTCAGACTTCAGAGGCATGTGTATCACCATCAGCGGACTGAAGCCTTCCGCGGCAATGACCCGCCTCAAGTCAGCCTCGGAATAGAACACCTTATGATCCGAATCCATCGCGAATCCTTGCTGCCCTGGCACCCCTACCAGCAAGGTACCGCCAACTCTCAACACGCGACGGATATCTCCAAGCAGTTGCTGTGGCGCCTGAATGTGCTCAAGTACATTGTCGAGCACAACACCATCAAATTCACCCGTATCGAAAGGCAAAGAGGCCTCGATCATGAGGCGCGCGTCCAACCCTTGGCGCCTACACCAATCAACGGTCATTGGGTTGATATCCACACCCACCGTATTCCCGCGATAGCGCAGCAAATCACCAATGCCACAGCCCACATCCAGAACCCGCCCATGCAAGTGGCGGCAAAGCCTGGGATAAAGCCAGTATCGGCGATACAGCCATCCGAGACTACTTCGCCGACGTAGATAGTCGAAATAGGCTGCGTAGTCAGACATTCCTAGACTCCAGCAAACCCTGACTGGGGCCTCGACGCTTGAGGCTGGCCAGGGATCAACGCAAGCGTGCGGGCACGGCATTGGGGCTTGGCCACCGAATATTTGTGTATTCCCACAGAACAAACTGGTAAGCCATTCACTTGTATTAGCCCTCTGCCCCTGCGGTAGAGGACAACTCTACCTCTTGAAATTCGAGTTCGACCCGTCTACGGAAATGGGCAGGTCAAGACATTTTCTCTCTGTCACGTTCCCAACTGCATGCTCCAATAGATCGCCGTAGCTCCCGACACATGCGCTCTGACGGAAAGGCTCGCCAAGCAGGACCGGGCGCGTTTCTGCCAGGTGGCGCCCAAGCAAGGCACACTTCTTCATGGCGGTGATCAGCGATGCATCGTCTTGGAACAACTCACCGTTTTTGCCTGATTGGATGAGGTCTATGTTGCTATCCACATCGCGCATGACGCAGGGAATGCCAAGGTATAGCGCCTCCAAGGCAGCCCTGGATATTCCTTCAGTCAAGGATGGCAGGACCAAGCAATGCGCTCCAGCCGCTTGCTTCCATGGATTCTCAACGTGGCCGTGAAACCGAACCATGTCGCCACGAGCCCGCTCATGAACCATTGATCTGAGGCTCTGCCGCAAGGGCCCGTCGCCAAATACATCGAGCAAGCAGTTAATTCCCTGTTCAGCGAGGGATAAGACAGCTTCGATAACCAATTCAGGGCTCTTTAGCGGATCCAATCTACCAACGAATATGAAGCGCCACGTTGCGGAATCCTCAGATCGCCTCAAACGAAAAGCCTCCAACCGCGTCTCGTCGATAAAATTTCCTATGACGACCGGGCGCTTTCCCGTCATGGCGGAGAATTGGCCAGCCATGTGATCCGTCATGACAACCACACAATCCAGCTTGCTTGCAAGCTGATAATGGAACTTCGCCAAAAGCGGTCCAGCGAGGCCGTAATCCACGCGGTAAGTCCTTGGCAGATGCCCACGAATACTGGATACGGTAATCGCGTGCCTACGTACCAAAAAATTAAAAACATCCGCGGAGAAACAAAAAGAAACACTTATCGACCGCGATCTCCCGCCCGCGTCTTCGAGCATTTTGCGGTACTTGCTTAAGCGTGCTCTCCAATCAACGATCGACCCCAGACAAACCACGCTGATGCGTGAATCTATATGGTCCGGGAATTCGGCAGACTGCTTCAATGCAACTATGGTGATTTCGAATCTACCCACCAGAGAATTACTTAGCGCAATAGCACCTTTGATTGGCCCGGTTGGGGCCAGTGATGGAATCAGGACGAATAGCCGACGCATCACTTCGAAAGAAGTGCGACGATGTGTTGCGCGCGTCGTCGCCATGTATGGTTATTCAGATAGTCTGAATAGGCACGGCGAGCCTGCGACATGCGTAGCTCGGGCGTGTCCCTGAGGGAGAGAATGCTTCGCCGCCATGCCTCGACGCTGGTCGGGGGCACCAGCGTGACGTTGTCGCCATCGCGCAGAACCTCGCGCAACACGGGCAAGTCGGAGGCGACGAATGCGGTGCCCGATGACATGTATTCGAACATCTTCATCGGCGACATCCAACGCCCGGTATCGTGACCGTTCAGGCCGATCGAGACGCTTTCCTGATAGGGCATCAGCAGCAGGTCAACGGCGCTCATGGCGCGCCTGGCGACGGGGTGGGGAACATGGCCGAGAAAGCGCAGATTGGGCAGCGCGTTCTGCCGGCGCTTGGCTGCCACTTCACCCTCGTTTCCGCCAATCACCAGGAACAGGATGTCGGGGCATTCCCGGGCAAGCGCGTCGATGATCTCTATGCCCCGCCCGGGGTAGAGATGCCCCACGTAGCCGCATACAAATTTCTCCCGGTCTGATGGATCGGTAAGAAGCTCCCGCCGCCAAGATTGTCTCTCCTCCTCCGAGGGCGGGGCCGGAGTCTCCGGCGCAGCATCGTGCAAAACCCGTATCTGTGCCGCTCCATCCCCAATCCAGCGCCTCAGATCGCGTCCCAACTGTTCGGAAATGACCACAACCGTAACGCCTGGCCGGCGACAGGCCATGCGCTGCATCCACCCCCGGACCCCCTTCTCAATCTGGTGGACCTCGATGAGGAGGGGCTTCCTCGATATGAACGCCAGCAGAAAGGAGGCGAACAGGTTCCTGGAGAGGACGGCATCAAATCTGCCGCCGAAAAGAAATCGGAAGGCCGCAAGAAAGGCGATGGTGATATTGTTTGCCCGAGACCATGGCGTGTAGACCGTGCTCAGAGTTACCCGCTGCAGATCAGTACCGTAGGCATGGCGCAGATCGGCGCGCAAATCTCCGGTTCTGGCGGCGCGCTTCGCGAATAGCGTCACTTCGACACCGACCTCCGCCAACGCATCACACTGCTGCACCACATGCACGGAATTGGCCGAGCGCGACGGCAACAGGGATGGAGAAACATAGGCCAGCTTCATATCAGTGACCCCGCCGCAACGAGGGATGAAAACCGATGCCAGGGAAGTCGATGAAGCCCCATGTTCCACCGGCCGCAACATCCAAGGCGCACTGGATTCGCGCCAGGGTCAGCATCCGGAACCAGGAATCCCAAAGGTCAGACTCGTTCCAGGCTCGGGCATAGTGGCTCCAATGTGTCTCGATCCGGTCGTGCTTGCGCCTCTGCAGGGCAAGCGCGTAGCGGAGACGCTCAAGCAGCGATGGCATGTTCGGAAATGCTCGAAGCACATGTCCCAGGCTGCGCAGCATGTTGCCCGGCGTGCGCGGCCGGACGTAGAGGGACTCGCAGAACCCCCCATCGTTTTGTTGCTCGGATAGCAGCGTCGTCGCGGTCAGGCGCAGTAGTCGGACGATGGAGTGCTCCGGAATCCTACCGTCGGGCGTCAAAACGAACACCGCGTCGTAGTCGAAACATCCGCCGCCCCCCGGATAGGGCGCGAAATGGCCCTGGTGGTCCGCAAGCAGAGCAACCGATGCGGCCGCAATTTTTTCTCTGCCATGGGATACGCCCAGGTATTCGAGGATTTCGTATTGGTGGTAGCCATTCTGGAACTGCAACGTAGTCATGGCATGGTTGCGCCCCCAGAAACCGAAGCGGTTCATCGTCGCCAGATGCAACCGTACCCAGGTTTCGATGTAGTCGTCGACCGCAAGGCCGAGGTTATCCCGCGCATGCAACAGAAAAACCGCGAGGAACATGGCCTGATTGCCGCTTTGTGCCCGGCCCGCGAAGCAGCCGGCGTATTCCAGATCTCGCTCGACGGCCCGCGGCAATTGTTCATTGACGAGATCCTCCAGCGGGTCGTCGCGCAAGGTTCCGAGAATGGACAGGGCGCTCAGGGAGAACGCGAGCAACTGACGATAGGGTTTTGCATCGAGTTGTCCGCGAGTAGCGCTCACCGCCCTGGCCTCGCGGACAGCGCAGCGGATGGAATCGCTCAGGTCACGCCGCAACTCGGTGAGAACCGCATCCTGCTTGAGCAGGTGCATCCCGAAAATCCAGAAACACGTTGCGAAAACAGAAGGATCCGACGCGGGTGTCAGGCGGTGGCGCCCATCTTCTGACACGCAACATTGAAGAAAATCCAAGTAGCGGCTCTTGGCCCGTTCTATAAGGTTGCTTATGCCCTTGATTTCCTCGGCACTTACCACGTCGACGCTCAGCATGGACATGTCTCGTCTAGATGCAGTCGATGACGGTGTCGGCAGGAAGGGGCAGCAGCCTCCCTCCCTCCAGCCTGTAAATCTTGTTGCATAGCGCGAGCAGCGCGTCCTGGTGGGTAATGACTACGATAGTCACCTTTCCTTTGAGTTGACGCAGTTCGCTGATGATCTCGTTGGCTGTTTCGGCATCCAGGGCACTGGTCGACTCGTCCAGGATCAGAACCTCGGAGCCGAAGTAAAAGGCGCGAGCCAAGGCAATGCGTTGCCGTTGACCTCCAGAAACCCACAATCCTTTCTCGCCGACCAATGCATGAATGCCCTCTGGCGTTCTCTCCACCATCTCGGCAAGTCTGGCCTTAGTCAGCGCGTCGTGGAGCCTGTCCGCATCGATCCCATTCTCGTCCAAGCCAAGAGCTACGTTGCGTGCCACGGTATCGTCGACCAGGAAAACCTCTTGTGGCAGAAAAGCGACTTTCTTGTGCCATTCCTTAACATACCGCTGCTCGGCAAGGTCCTTGCCATCACAAACGACCTTTCCCCGTTGTGGCGTAAGCAAGCCAAGGATCAAAGCGATCAGAGTGCTCTTTCCGGAACCCGACACCCCAACAATACCGACAATGTCGTATCTATCGATGTGCAGATTCACAGAATCGAGTACCCAGGAGCCCTCCGTCACATAGCGGAAACTGACATCCTGCAGTTCCAGGAAACTAAATTGCCCCGCCTCATCCCCTCCTCTTGCCGCGGGTTGCCGCTCCTCGTCATGACTATCGAGATCCACCTTACTGGTACCTGCATCGATGATGTCCCTATGCAGTGTGTTCACTGCGTGGAGCCCGTAACGCAAATTGCCAATATTGGTCACGATCTGATTGGCGGCGGGAACCAGACGCATCGAGGCAACAAGAAAAAGTGCCAGCGTAGTAAGCAGCTCACCCTTATCCCTTCCTATGGCAATGGTGGTGATGATGACCAGAATGACGCTTACAACAACGATAAACTCCAACACATAACGGGACGCGGCAGTAATAAAGTGGGACCTGATTCTTGCATGGGCAAGTTGGAGCGCGGCGTCCGCTACCGCCCGCCGGAAAAAACCGGCGATGCCAAAAATATGACTTTCCCTGTAGCCGTTAAGTCCCTCTGCGACACTCTTGATCATCCTCGTTGATAGGCTGTTCTCCTGCCTTCCGTAAGTTGCGATTTTTTTTCGGAAGGCCCGGTCGTATAGGTAGCCGGCGACAGACATGAGCAAGAGCAGGACAGCCAGCACAAACGGATCCTTGAAGGCAAGGTAGCCGATGATGAGTAGCATCAGAAGACCATCGCCGATGATTTTGAGAATCGGCTGGATCGTATAGGTGACGAACTGCCCAGCCAGCGTTTGAACATTGTGGATGTATTCCGAGCTGTTTCTCTGGATAAATTTATCGTAGCTCTGCTTCTGGTAGACCCCCATCAGCAAAGACCTGAACCTGGCTCCAAACAGGAAGGTGATTTTCAGTGTCAGCTGGGAGACGTATAAGACGATCGCCGTCCTCCCCGCGTAAGCAAGAAAGACCACACATGAGAGCATGACAGTCAGTGCATCCTCTGTGCTGGACGACACAAACCCGGCGATGACAGGGATACGGCTGGTGACGTTCAGGAGTGTTTCCGGATCCTTGAGCGCTGTGATCAGCGCCACGAGCAAGCCAATACCGACCAGATCGGCCGCCGAGGAAATAAGGTAGAGCGGTAGCAGCAATGCGAGCTTGCGCCGGTCCGAGCCAACGAGAAACAGAATTTTCCGTAGGTAACTGCTGAATTCAGTGGGCGCCACTGTTCTCTCACCCCGGCAGGCGTCTAATGTTGATGAAATCGCCCGCGAATGCGCGGCATTCGAGCCCGTCTGCGCCAAATGCCCTAAGCATGGCTGCAACCTCGTCACACGCGAGATGCGGGAATTTGTGATCCACGTAGCGCTGGTTCCTGCCTCCATGTCTTGCGTTCCGCAAGGCCTTCCTGGCCGAATATGCAATCCTGGCCGTGAGCATTTTCAGACCATCGCCACGCGGGTCGTCTGTGCGGCTGTTCGCACGAAGTGCGACGATGCGGTTCACGATCGCTTCCGCCGCCAGCTGCTCGCCAATGTTCGACACGTACCAGGAGTAGTCCCGAGAGAGAGGGGCTTCTCGCCAATGTTCCTTGCCGACGGCGAGACATGCTGAGACCTGCGCCAGGAGTTCCTCGACCGAGGGGCACTCGACCGAGCATGCGAAAGGGATTTCCTTTTCGCTGAGTTCGTCTTTTATCGGGCGCAAGGCGAAGCGCGGCGTGCCGGCCGCCAATGCCTCGATCGAGGTCGTACAGTAATGGTGCACCAAGGCCTCCGCCTTGATGATCCAGGGATGCACGGAATATCTGGCATCCACACGGACGTTCGGGAACCGGGCCTCGAATTCCCTGTATATGTCCATGTTCTCAGACGGGTGCGGCCGCACGACGATGTTCACTGAAGGGTTCGATGCGGCCAGCCGGGGTATCGCGTCCAGGAAAGCGGCGAACGTCTTCAGCTTGACCTCTCGATAACGCACGAAGTTCTCAATGCTTTCCGGCGAACGCAGGGTCTTCTTGTCGACCAGGGACTTGATGTAGTCGAGCTTCTTGTCGAAGTGGTTGATTGAGGAGAACGAGGTGCAGAACAGCACGAATTTGCCGTACCTGGCGGCGATTTCCTCCATCTCTGCGGCATAAACCTGTTGATTCCGCAGTTTTAGCAGATCGAAGCGCGGATTGCCGGTCACGTGGAACTTTCCGTCAAATTCGGGAAAGGCTTTCGCGAGCACGTTCTGGTTCTCGCCGCCCCAGGTGAACAGCGCGTCGATCTGCCTCAGCGTCTCCCCGGAAACTCGCATGTCGACGTACATCCTGTCCGAGTATGTGACGAGTCCCTCCTCTTCATTGACCACGACGTCGAACCCGAGGTGCTTAAGCTTCGAGAAGAATGGCCTGAAGTTCTCGAATGCCCCTAGACCGAGATAAACGCCTGGCGGCATGCGCACGACCAGATCGTTCAGATCGTTCTTGCGGCCGAGAATTACGTTGAATCCCCGCTCGGCCGCATGCTTTGCCAGCAAGACCTTGGCATGCAGTTCGCGATTCTTGACCTCGACTGGAAGGTATAGATTGGTCGGCACGGTTATCTATTGGTTATGCGCCCTCAGCGGGCGCCAATTCTCTTGCTGTATAGGTATTCCGATATCTCGAAATCCAGATCGGTATCCACATCGATTGCCTCGTCGCCTGGCATGGCGACCAAATGGGGGTCGTCCTTCTGTAGGGTCCATAGCTGACCATTATGACTAGCGAAGTAGTCACGGTTGGCTATGTAGAAGGCATGAGTAGCGCGTAGAAAGTACTCGCCATCGCTGGTGTTCTGGAATCCCGACGCATTCCGGTGCGTCAACGCTTCGCCATTGGCGCTGAACACCCAGTCCCGCGTCTGCTCGACAGCAATGTAGGAGCGAAAGTCCGTCTGCTGGAACACGTCGAAAGCTGTTCTGATGGTTTCGCGAGACAGGAATGCCGCGCAGGGATTGATGACGAAGAAATACTCCGTCGGTACGCGCAGGTAGTGTTCAAAAGTAATCATGGGGTGATGCGGCCCCGGCGCAACCGCCTCCGGCTTGCGCCGCAACACCTCGATATTTGGATATTTTTCCGCCTTGCGGGCCAGTTCGTCCTCGGCGACAGCAAGATAGCGATGCTGGAAGAAATCCAGGCCGTTCAACTTCTCCAATGCGATTTCGAGCAGGTCGGTGCCGCAGTAGGGCCTAACCATTTTGTTCTTCGTACGCGACGACTGCAGGCGTGCGTTGATGATCGCGGATATCGGTTTCATTTTTCCTGCCCCGTTCTTCCTGACAACAATCCCGAGGTGACAATGGCCTCGGCCAACAAAAGGTCATCCTGATTGTCCACATCCATGGCCCGCACCCGCGGGATCTCCACCGGCAGCGAGCGGTCCCCGAAGATACTGCGGGTGCGTAACAGGGACCGGGTACGCATGACGCGAACGTTGCCGTGGATGAAGAAGCGCGGTTTGGACTGCTTGTTCACACAAACCTTGCGCTCCTGCACATAAAGGAAGTTGGAGCCGTTCTCGTCGTGATAGCGCTGGTTGTAGGCATGGCTGTTAGAAGACACGGCAGTGACCGTCTGCGCCGAGTCGGCACTGCCATCCTCTTCCAGGCGGTGGATGCAGTCATCGATATCGCAGGTGGCGACGAAGGGCGAGGTGGGCTCCAGCAACACCAGATATTCCGGCAGTGTCTCTCCCAGTGCGATCCGACGGCGCACGAACTCCAGCAGTACGTCCACCGTGGCCACATGGTCTGCGGCCAGGTTGGCCGGCCGCTCATCCACCTCGATGCCTGCCTGGCGGCAGTGGGCGCTGATCTCGGCGCTGTCGGTTGAGCACAGCACGCGGCTGATGCGGGCATTGCCGCGCGCCGCGGAGATGGCGTAGTCGATCAGCGGCTTACCGTTGAGCCGTGCGAGGTTCTTCAGGGGGATGGACTTTGATCCGCCACGCGCGGGGATGAAGGCCCAAACCTCGCCGGCCACCACCGGCGCATCGTCCACGCCGGCACCGGGACCCTCGAGAACCTCCAGGATGCGTTGGATGGTATGCCACTCGGTGTCCGCCCAGGCGTCCAGCGTGGAGCCCCCGATGTGCGGCGTCAGGATCAGGTTGTCGTGCTCCTGGGCGTAGCGCCACAGAGGGTGGTCGGTGAAGCGCGCGGAGAAGTCAGGAGCGAACTCGCCCTCGAACACGTCGACGGCGGCGCCGGCCAGGCGCCCGCTCCGTAAGGCACGCAGGAAAGCGGCATGATCCACCAGCTCGCCCCTGGCGGTGTTGATGAAGTATGACCCTTGCCTGAAGGCGGAAAATACGGCGTCGTTGAACATGCCTTCGGTCTCTTTTTCGTGGGGCACATGCACGCTCACCACATCCACGTCCGCCACCAGTTCCTCCAGCGAGGTGCGACGACGCAGGCCCGGATAGCCCGAAGCCCGATACGGATCGTAGTAGCTCACCTCCATACCGAACTTCAGCGCGTACTGGGCGACCTTGTAACCCAGGCGGCCCAGGCCAACTATGCCGATGCTCATGCGTGAGAGCATCCGCCTGCCGGGGAATGGGCGCCGGCTCCAGCGGCCCTGGCGGGTGGAGTCGACAGCCGGCAATAGCTGGCGGGTCAAGGCGATGATCAGTCCCCAGGTCAACTCGGCCGTGGGTGTGATGGTGTCGAGAAACTCGCGCTCATATTTCAGCGTCACCACCGCCACGCCCTTATGCCGGGCGTAGTCCACATCGATGTGCGGATGCCCGGTGGTGTTGGACCCGATGGCCCGCAGGCGCGGGCAGCGGTCGATCTTGTCCCGGCCCACGTAATAGCCCAGCGGAGCCAGTAGCACATCGACGCTGGCAAGCAACTCTTCAGTGTCCTGTAAGGGGTTTTCCAACTCGACGACATCAAAGCGCTCATGGAGCAGCGCGAGCGTCTTCGGCTGGTACTGAAGCATGGAGTAGTAGAGTAGTCTCGGTTTGGTCATGGTCAGATTGTCCTACGGAATCGAACGACCCCGAGTGAAACCAGGACACTTTCAGCCCCCGGGAAGATTTCACGTTTCATCGAGAGGCCATTCCCGGAACGCAGGGCGCCGTCACCCCGCGCGACGCTACCCGTGTCCGCCATCATTCCGCCTTGCCCATTCAGGTCTATCCGCTCCAAGGGACGTCAAGGCAGTGTCCAGCACCTGGATCAGGTCCGCACTGCGGCAAGACTCGCCGACCACCCCGAATAGCGCCTCGTCGAACTCTAGGTCATGGTAGTTGCCATGGACGTTCAGGTAGGTCATGGCGTATTTGTGCATCTTGCTGTCGCTGAAATAGGGCTTGTCGCGATCGATGCAATTCCACACCGGTTTTTTCAGGAACAGACCATGCCAGATGCTGTTGCTGCGCCCGGTAATCAGGCCCCGATGTACTTGCGGCAGAAACACCTCAAGATTGAGGTTGTGGTAGGTCGTCAGATCCTTGAGCCGAACCACCTGCGCCATGACTTGCTGGTAGACCACGGCGATGGAGTACTCAGTCAGAAACTCAGCAACGCGCCCAGGCGGCAGCAGCCGGACCAGACCGCGGGCGAATACGTCCACTACGCGCCACAGGAGCCGGACCGGCAGCCAGTCCAGCACGGCCAGGATATTCTTGTTGACGATGTAATCGGAACGCTCATCGGCATTGTGCGGTTTGAAGGCAATCACCTCGCCGCGCGCCCGGATCTTCCCCACCAGGCCCAACACGTTTTCCAGGTAATCCAGGCGATCCTGGGCGGTGACGAAGCTGAAAGGCGTCGGATTGGCCAGGATGTAATCGATGTTCAGATCCTGCTCGAACAGCGGGTATTTGCGGTAGGGCATACCCACCTCCTGGACCATCTCCTCGGGGAACTTCACGCCGTCGTCGCCATAGTGCGCAATGCGGTGATCGTATAGCCCCCGGTCGGGCACCAACACGCGGTCGATGCGCTTACCGCGCAAGTTGGCGTAGCTGGCATTGCCCATAGCCACGCCCGACATCCAGAAGGTTCTCTGCGCACGCACCCTGGAGTTTATGAGCGCCATGTCCTGCTCCGAATAATTGGACTGGGCCAGAATCTCCAGACGAGTAGTGACAGCGCGGTCCTGGACGATGTCCGCGCCCAGGGAAACGCACAGCTCAAGGAACCGCCGGTTGGTGTTGCCGATTCGCGATTCGGTCCTGGTGTCGCGCTCAATTGGCAGCACGGCAATCCGGTAGCGCTTGCCCAGTTCCTTGACGATGGACGCATAGACACAGTTGCGCTGGAAAGCAGTAAAGATCAGAACCAGATCGTAGTCCGTGGCGGGCGATGCGTTATTCATGGTGCGGGGAACGGGGAGCGGAATGGAGGTTGGCACTCAACCTTGCGTTGCGCGGAGACGGGCACACACCAGGTTTAGGGCCAACGGCTACTTCAGTAGCAATTCCACTCCCCCCCAAAGGTTGCTGTGAAAGTCGCGCGAGGTGATCTTCACCCGGAACGATTTGCGGGAAACGCGGAAATCGGAGGTACGGGCAACCGGGTAATAGCGGACCGAACGGGTGCCAAACACCTTTTGCATGACGTAAACGGAGGAAACCCGGGTGTCAATGACGCCCCGGATGACAGGCGCTGCGGAAGTCTCCACCACATGGAAGACATCGGAGCAAAAGGCTCCACCCTGCTCGTCGGAGTAGTCCGGCCCGTCCAGGAAAACAAAGTCAAAATCCAGGGGCGGGATATTCGAGTGCCTGTAGCCGCGAAAAAAAGGAATTCGTCCTTCTGCCTGGGCCCCAACACCAGTTCCACCACGTCAGCATACTTCTCCGGGAGATTCTGCCGGGCAATGTTGTACCAGACCTCCATGCTCTCCATGCTGACGATGCGCCCCCGATAGTCTGGAAACCGGGCGCGCAATTGCTTGACCGCAGCCCCGAGCACGATCGTGGACAGGCCGGTCCCGCATTCCAGAATAGTGGCGGGCCGCTCCGCCAGGATGATGCTGACCGCCCGCCACAGGGTGGCATACTTCGTCCCGGTGGTGTCGGACTTGCGGGAATAGTCCTCGATCTCCCGCGCGATCCCGGGGAGCGCCCGGAACAGGCGCCAGCGGCACCAGTAGTTGTAGAGCGCGAAGAGCTTCCAGATGAGATAGTTTTTCATGCAATGGTCGGGGCCAACCTGCCGTGGGGTCGTTTTAGTAAGTGATCATCTTCTGCACGTTCAGGGACGCGGTCTTCAGCGCCCGGATGATTTTCTCGGCTGCGTAGCCGTCGCCGTAGAGGTTGTCGGGCGGGTATTCCTGTATCTCCAACTGCCGTCGCACCGCTGCAACGATCTCCCGCGCGACATATCCGACGTCCATGACATTCCGGCCACGCTGACGGCCGTTCTGGCGCGTACCGATGTTCACCGACGGCGTGCCCAGGTAGGCGGCCTCACGGATGCCGCTGGAGGAATTACCCAGGATGCAGGCCGCGTTCTTAAGCAACGGGCCATAGCACTCGATGGGCAGGCTCTTGAAGAAATGCGTGTGCCGGCTTTCCGGGCTCTCGCGGTACTTGCGGATGGCTTTGTTGATCCCGTCCGAGCCCGCATCCATATTGGGCATGATCCATACCGTCGGCATGCTCAGTTCGTTGAGGGCGGCGATGGTCTCTCTCACGTGCAAGAGGTTCTCGTCGTACTCTGTTGTCACCGGATGCTGGATGACGGTCAGGTACCGTTTGGGCTGCAGATCGATCATGGGACCGGCACCGTAGTCCTTCTGGTACTCGCGGACCGGGGCCAGATCTGTCAGGTCCAGACGCCGCAGGATGTCCATGCTGGACGCGCCCACCACATGGATATTGGCCGGATCTTCGCCCATGCGTTCGATGCGCTTGGCCGCCTCCTGAGATGCCGGAAAGTGCAAGTGTGAGAGCTTGGTGATGGCGTGGCGGATGGACTCGTCGATGGAACCGGTGACCTCCCCGCCCTCCACATGGGCCACGGCGATGTTCATATAGGCCGCGCACATGGCGATGGGCAGGCATTCGAAGCGGTCGGCGATGACGATCACCACATCCGGCTTCAGTTCCTCGAAGGCGGTGGAGAACTCGATCATGGCCAGCCCCGAGGACTTGGCCATGGTGGCCAGGTTCTCGCCCTCCACGACGAAATTGATAGTCCGTGCCGGCTTACGCCCCTGGCTCTCCAGCATGGCGGCAATGCGGCCATATTTCTCCAGGACGACCATGCCGCCCAGAATCAGCTGTAGCTCCAGTTCATCATCCGCCTCAATCGCCTCGATAACCGACTTCATCTTGGCGTAATTGCCTCGCGTGGTCAGAACCACGCACACCCTTCGCTTGCTCACTCCAGATCCTCCGGCTTGATCACCACATCCTTGCCCAGTGACACGCGCGCCACTCTCCCCACCACCTCGTCAATGCGCGACGGCGAGATGCCTCCCCCGGGCCGTTTCGCGCACAAATCATCCGCCACGATGGCCTGGCCAACGGCGATTTCCCGCCGCGTCACCAAGCTCTTGCTTGCCCAGAGCATGCTGCGCAGTTCGTTGGCCGTGGGGCCATCGGGTCTCATCGTCATTGCCGCCTCGATGTCACGCACCTGGCTGACGAATGTCTTCAGATTGTCGGGGCCACAGGACACCTTCCAGTCCTGGGCATTGGGTACGTCGTAATCCAGGGTGATGTGCTTCTCGATGATGCTCGCCCCCATGGCCACCGCCGCCAGAGGAATGTGATAACCCGCCGTATGGTCCGAATAGCCGGTAATCACCTGGAAGCGCTCACGGATCAGCCCCAGGTTGCCCAGGGCGATGTCGTGGGGCGCGGCGGGGTAGTCCGTTACGCAATGCAGTATGGCGGCATCCAGGTTTCCCACCCCCGCGATCGTGTCCAGCGCCTCCGCGATCTGCGCCTGCCGGTACATCCCGGTCGACAGGATGACGGGCTTGCCGCGCGCGGCGGCGCGTGCGACGAAGTCCCAGTTTCCCACCTCGCCGGAGCCAATCTTGTAGACTGGCACATCAAGGGAAGCCAGGAAATCCAGCGACGGTTCGTCGTGGGCAGTGGCGAAAAAGGTAATGCCGCGCTGGCGGCTGTAGCTCTGGATGCGCTCGAAGGCGCCGTAGGGCAACTGTCGCGATGCCAGCCGCGCTCGCCATTCCGTTGAGTCCCTAGAAATCATCGCGTCAACGTCGAAGACCTGGAACTTGACTGCGTCCGCACCCGCATCGGCAGCGAGGTCGACCAGTCGGAAGGCTTTCTCCTCGCTGCCGAAATGGGCAACGCCCGCCTCGGCGACGATGTAGACAGGGGCGCTTTCGCCCACCGTGCGGCCATCAATGGCAAAGCGGCTGCTGAATCTTGGCATGGTCATCCGATCATTCGCGGTTTGGTTGAGCTAGTTGGCGCGTCCCGCGCAATAGCGCGAACCGCGTGCCGTTGTGGACTTCCTGTTCCAGGACATCAGGCGCCCCAAACAAATCATCAAGTCGATCCTTGGCGCTGGTAATGACCAGCAAGTAGCGACATTTTGCGACGATGCGGGCGGCGAACTCCTGATAGCCGGGATAATCCTTGACGTGATTGAGCCAGCTATTGATGAACACAAAATCACAACCATCCGGCAGGGCCGTGTCAAGGAACCCAGGAACGAGCGAGGATTGGGCGTAGAAACGGACACGGCGGCCCAAGTTGGCGGTTTCGGCGACGTCGATGGCCGGTCGGTAGATGTCTACGCCGATCGCCCGGCATCCGTAAGTATCGACGAAATGAAACAGGTGCCGGCCGGCGCCACAGCCAGGGTCAAAGACCAGGTCCCCGGCCCGAATTTCGACGTGACGGCGGGCCATGGCGATGATGTGCTTCGCATCATCGATCGGTCGGTTCAGAAAGAACTGGTCGGCCGTCGCCTGAACTCCTTCCGCAAGCCTCAGCCTGAATATCCGGTATCCGGCCAAAGAGCAGACTACGGTTCTGTCGCCCAGCGCATGGCCGATGCTCTGCTTGCTGTTCTTCAATTGTTGCTTGATCTCATAGCGGTCATGAAGGTAGACCACCGAGCGTCGAACTCCGGGCAATATCTCAAGCCATCGCAGGCAATAGGATAGGGCCGCCCACCGGTAGCGAAGCATCACCCGGAAAAACCGGAGCATGTTGCTGAGGTGCCCGCTCATGGGCTGCCTGACGGCTTCGCTTGACCATGCGCCCGGATCACGCGCTCGATGGCCGCTTCGGCCCGTGCGCTGGCCTTGCCATCCGGAATATGAACGCGCTCATGGAGCAGGGAGTAGAGTTCCGGGTCATCAAGCGAACGTCTGGCGTTGTCTGACGCCAAAACGGCCGCGATATCCTCCGCCGTGGAGACGTAGTTGGGTAATCCGGGGTGCTCGTCGAAATAGTCTCGCACCGGCCCCCAGCGAAAATCCGCCGACATGACGATACGACGCGCGGCGAATGCTTCGAGCAGCGTGGTGGAGTTGTAACCGATGACGGCGCGGGCCTCTTTGATAAGGTCGTAGACGTTGCCGTGGTTGGTCAGGGTCAAGTTGGCCAGCCCCGCACAGCCTGTTTCGGAGGCGATGTCTTCCACATAACGCAAATACTTCAGGTTGTTCTTGGTCTTGACGATCACCCGCAGTTCCGGGTGCGCCGCAGCGAAGCGAATGACCTCAGCGTGGAACTGCCGGGTCTTTGCCAAGTACTTTTCCAATTCGTCCGCCGTCAGGCCCAGATGGCGCGCCTTGTCCTCGAAATTGAAGGAAAAGAACACAACGCTGCTTCCCGAAGCATCCAGGTGGAAATAGCGGTCGAACCTCGGAATTCCAACCGCTTCGACAATACCAGGCACAATCCCTTCAATTTTGACATTGGAAAAGCCTTGCTTGATGCGCTCGTTGTAGACAAGCAGACCATCGCCAATAAAAAAATTGTTGGTATATTTTTCAATTACCAGATCATATGCCTTCTGCGCCCCCCCTCCCTCCGCATAAAGTGGCGAGATACCTTCCTTGAACAGCACGATAAACGGAACTCCCCTATTGCGCGCCGCCACGGCAAACTCCTGCTGCCAGCTGTAATTGTAGTTCGCCGCGAGAATGGCGTCGACACGGACAAACTTGCTGATTCCAGCCAGAAAACCTTCGTAAAACAAACGGCAGCGGAGTTTTTCCTGGTCGTATCCTTGGATCTCGTGATACTTCGCGTGATTCAACAACAACTGCGGAACAAAATGACGAAAAATCTCCAAAAAAACGGTCTTGGGAACAATGAGATAGTTCAGGGCTCCACCGAATTCTGCCAGCTCCTCAATGTCCTCATCGAAGATTGGCCTTCCGATGCAAAGCACGGTATAGCGGCCTTGCCTGTTGATGGCCCGTGACATGGCCCACGCCAGTAATGCGGCAACGCCCGGAAGCCGCAAGCGAGCTGCGATGCCTATCAGATAGAACCGCGTGATCAGCTTTTTAATATAAGATAGCACTCTATTTTTCATGCCAGGCCGGATGCACGGTGATGAGAACATCCGACCGTTACGATCGGCGAACAAAAATCGAATGACGGTTCAGGCGCAGAGCGTGCAGGTATCTGCCACGTTCCAGCGCCCACGTCAGTTCACCACTGAAGTCATACTCGCGCGCATACGACGATGCCAATATGGCATCCACCGTGTCTGTCCTGCCCTCCACCATGATGACCTTTGGCAGTCCTGCGTCCAATACTCGTTCAAAGTCGTAGTAGGCGGGCTTTCCAGTATGCGTATTTAGCTTGCCTCCACTTCGGCTAACGTAGGGTCCATCGATATAGAGCAGGTCGCATCGGGCATCTTTGAGGGTGACGAAGCGCCCCCCGTTCCTGTAATTCTCGACAGAACCACTTTCTATGCGCGGCTCCGGCAGGCCATTTTCCGAGAAGAACTCCAGTATGAGCTTTCGCCAGTATTCGTCCTGTTCGTAGCTGACCACTTCGAGCCCCCTGAACAGGTTGAAGAAAAAAGTCGTTCGGCCAGAGCCCATTTCCCGAACGGACTTGACACCGTAACGGCGTATCACTTGGTCAATTTCCCACAAACGCAATCGATATAATGATTCCAATCGTGTTTTTGTCTTCTCGGTCAAATACCGGTCGAGCCGAAAAAATGCATCCAAGTTTTCCGGATCGCAAAACGCACGGATTTCATTGAGTGGAATTTTCTTCGATTTCTCATACTGCATGCGCCATAAAATTCTATTGATGATGTTCATAGCCGTTGGCCATTAGCGCCAATGTCAGGGGTGTATTTTCCGATACTGGCTTCGGGCGACGGTTCCTGTCGCATGCGTAGGATGATCCACATGCCGATCTGCCAGCACGATCAGAACAAGGGCAAAATAAACCGGCATCGAATTAACGAAGACCAGCATGTAGCCAAAGCAGAGAGAGAACATCACCGCCAGTCGCCCCGTGACGACGATGGAACCGTGTGCCGACGCCAGCACCACCAGCAGCGAGGCGAACAGCACCAGACCCACCAGGCCCGTTGCGTTGGCAATCAGGAAATGCAACGAGTGCACCCCCGCCCCGAGCGCCTTGATCGAGTAAGCCTCGGCCTGACCGATGCCCAGCAATGGGTTGTCGAGAAAAGACAGCAGCGAATAATAGTTTGACCCAATCCTAGAAAAGGCGCTCAAGGTACTTTCGTCGTCCACCAAAAATGGGCTGACACTGACATACGGCTCTCCAGTCTCGTAAGCCGACGCGATCTGGGTCATTACGGGACCTAAGGCATCGAAGTCTTGTCCGAGTATTCTGGACAAGAGAGCCCCGTCCGCCAGCGCAATAGCCAGCCCGATGCCGGTCATCGCGCCCAGCAGCCATCTCGACAGGACTGCGCGCCGACTCCCCCCAAAAGCCTCCAGCAACTGATGGAGCATGACAGCAAGTAGAGCAATGATTGCGCCACGTGTGCGATTGACAAGGATCACGGCGACATTGACCGCCAGGAATGCCAGCACACTGCCGGCGTCCATCCCGATGCGCCTGCGGTGAAACAGCATCAGGCAGATAACGAACAGCGCACCATAGGCGACAGAATTCGAGTGCAGCAGGTCCGCTTTCGGTATTGCCGGTATCCATCCGGCATAGAGCAGCACCCAGTAGGCGAGGAATATGACATGAAACCAGCACATCAGCCTGACGAAGAAGCCTAGGTGCCACTGCTGCTGCACGGTATCGAGCATCGCCAGATAGATGGCATACAGGACGAAGATGATGATGCTGCCGTAGAACGGGCTGTAGACGATCATGCGCGGATCTTCCAGCGCGTCGATCGTCTGCCGACCGTCCAGAAAATGCAGCCACTCGATGCTCAGAAAGGTTGACATCAGCAGTGCGGCGAGCAAAAGCCGCAACGCGACCTGGCGCGATGGGGCCTGCAAATGCCACCGGACCGCGATGGCGGCGAGCAGAACGGTGATCAGCGTATGGTTTGCGTTGAGGTATCGCAACCCAGGCTGCTGTAGCACCGTGATCAAGAAACCAAGGGGCGTCATGACCCACAGGAGGACAAGGCTATCGAGTGTCCGTGCAAGCGGTGGCATGAGACTGATCATCTGGTGGAACGAATCACCGTCGTTACCGCCGGCCCACTGAAACCTTGACGACAATCTTGTCGATCGGCGTGGCAGAAATCGACGGCATGTGCGCATCCTCCGGCAGGAAGATCGCGAAGCTTCCGGGCCGAACCGGCAGCCAGATGGCAGGCTCGTCCAGATAGAACCGCACGTCGCGTTCCGGGATGTATTCACCGTCCGGCGAGCTGCATTGGCTGACCGGCGTCCAGCCAATATTGTCAAGGCCGGCGAGAACGTACTGGATATCGACATATTGCCGGTGCGCCTCAAGGCGGGCACCCTCTCGTGCCCGCCCGACACCGCGGTAGATCATGGCGTAAGCGCTATCGCCATCAATTTCGTGCCTCCCCGCCACAAGCTCGGCAAGATTCTGGCGCATCAGGAATGCGGCGGCCTTACTAAACCCTTCAGCGAGAGGGAAATATCGCGGCAGGTTTTCAAGCACATCGAGAATCATGTCCAGCCATCTCCATCCATTGTCGCCGCGCGATGGCGCCAGGCGTAGCTCATGCTCAGCGGTCAATATGCGGAAGGCTCACGAAGCCACCGGCCAGCAGCGCCTCGGCAGCATGAAGTTCCCACTGGTAATCGACGTCCCAGGCGTAAATAGGGTCAATCAGCACGCTACCCTTTACCTTCCCAAAACGCCCCTCGTTGAGCATCGTTTCATTGCGCGCGGCAAACAGGTTGCCGAACTTCAGCGCAACGGGTTTGCTTTGACGGCTGCGCGCCGCCTCGCGCTCTGTGGCGTTAACGAATTCCCAACGCCCACCCTCCAGGGGAAAGGCCAGGTTGTATGGATGATGTCGATGGTCGAGTTCCGCCATTGTCGTTACCGAATCCAGGTCCGGCTCGTTGCGAAGGCGAGCGATGGCGGCGTCGATGTGCGCGGCCGTGACGAAAGGCGAGGTCGGCTGGATCAAAACGATGATATCGATGACCAGGCCCTGCTCGTCGCGCAAGCGACGCAGCAGGTCTGCCACGGCGGCGTCAGCAGTCACCTGGTCTCCGGCCAGTTCCAGAGGACGCAGGAATGGCACCTTGGCGCCCCACTTCTCGGCCACCTCGGCAATCTCCTCATCTTCGGTCGAGACATACACCGCATCGATACTTTGTGCGTGATTGGCGGCAGCGATGCCATAGGACAGAAGTGGGCGGCCAGCCAACGGCGCAATGTTCTTGCGAGGAAATCGCTTCGAGCCGCCACGCGCTGGCAATATGGCTACCGCAAGCCCGCTGCCTGAAGTCGTCTCAGTCGCCCCCTTCATGACAGGCACAGTTCACCTGTCTGTAGGTAATGTTGATAGTCACGATGGATCGCATCGCTGATTCGCTTCTCCTCGTCGGTCTGGCCGCGCCAGGGCCTGGCGACGGTTTCCCCACAAATCCCGCGCAGAGACAACTGGTATTTCACTTCGGCTGCTGATTCGCCGTTATGCCAATACGCGCCTTTGGGCAGGCGTTTAAGGAAGGCCATGACCTCTTGGTTCTTTGCGCGCGCCTGAGTCAAGCTATTAGACTGGATTGCCCGATAGAGGTCCTTGAAAATTTCCGGAAAACAGGCGGCTGCGCTACTCGAACTGGCCTCCAGACCGTGGCAGAAGAAAGAGAACATCTGCGTATCGGCCGAACCGAATACCTGGAACTCAGGGGAATCAAGCTCCATGAAGCTTTGATTGACTCGCAGATCGAAGCCCGCCAGTTTGATACCATGAATGTTTGGATGATCGCTCAGGGACTTGACCACCTCGATGGGAATGCCACTAGTACGGGTCGTATTCTGGTACAGCCAGATCGGCAATGGCGAGCGATCCGCGATGTCGCGGTAAAGTATCTCGACAGCCGCTCCGCTGATTTTTTTGTCGTAAGGAATGATGTGGATACCATCAATGCGGCAATCGCCCACGGCGTCGATGAACTCCAACGCCTCCCGCACGCTAAAGCCGCCACCGCCCACCAACAAGGGAACCCGGCCATTATTAACCTCGGCCATCCTCCGTGCCACAGCGACACGAGTCTTGAATGTAAGGTTCATGCCCTCCCCTGCAGATCCCAAAGCAAAGAGCGACAGGCCATGCTGGACCAGGAAATCAATCAGTCGTTCGATTCCGTCATGATCAGCATCCTCGCTTGAGGTGAGCGGGGTTGGCACCACAGCAATTACACCTTTAATTTTTTGCATTTCCTGACCCCCAATAAACCCGTCAATCGACCTTCCTAGCTATAGTAATCAATTTATAGCCCAGCTTGTTTTGGTTCATGTACCGTTCCAGCACATCGTGTATTTCGGGGGGAATAACGAATTCCTCCGGCCCGATGGCTTCCGACTCACAGTAAAGCGTGTTGTATTGGAGAAAGTGTTCTATTTCGTGCAACTGGGGCAACACGGAAAATTCCGACGCTTTCTCGAACCCATTCTTCTCGAGGATCTTCCCCATTGTCGATGGAGTAAAATACCAAAGATGGGCCCGCCCTGACACTGTTGAGTTATGTTCTCTCGACAAACGAATAATCAGACTATGTCCGTTGGGCACAAACAACAATACCAAACCATCTTTTTTGAGAATACGATGAATATTTCTCAGCATCCCATTGGGATCGGTAAGGTGTTCAAAAACCCCCCACAAGGTCACGACATCGAATTCTCCATCATCTATTCCCGCCTCTTCAATTTTCTTCTCGATGATCGACAAACCATAATCACGACGCGCGATCTCCGCGGCATCTGCGTTCAGTTCTATGCCCTGCACACTCCAGCCGGCATCGCGAGCCAGGGTCAAAAACTGTCCGATCGAACAACCGACGTCAAGCAGCTTGCCACGCTGCGGGTAGAGCGCGGCCAATTCGCGGAGCGCCGGTAAATACTTGCGGTCTGCATTCCAACTTTGCTCCTTGTTTTTCTGTTGGACCTTGATCCAGTGCTCCGCCGTCTTAGACTGCTTGTAAATTGAATCCTGCGTGCTTCCAGTCAGCTGCGGGTTCACATGCAGCAGGCCGCAGTGCCGACATTTGACGAAATCGAAGCCTGCTTTGCTGAAGACCCAGGTTGAATCATCCACATCGCATACCGGGCAGTTCACCCGCTCCACCATGTGCGCATAAATCTTCCCGGTGCTCGGGTCGATGAAGCGCATGGCTTCCTGGTGCTTGATGCGCAGGAATTCCTGTCGATCCGCATCCATGAAATCAAATACTTTTTTCATTTAGACATTTCCGTCGTTATTGGCGGGCAAGTAGATGGATGCAACAGGGAAAACAGGGAACAATGTTCTTAAATAGCAGCAAGGACAATTTCCGGCAACCCGGACATATCAGGAATCCGCCAGGAGGGCACCTGCGTGAAATTATTGTCTGCGTTCTCGACAGCAACGAAATGGCACCCCATCATTGCCGCCGATACACGATCAGATTCGCCGTCGCCCACCACCAGCATTTCTTCGGAAGCATACCGATATTGCGCACGAATGGCCGCTAAGTTTTCCTGCTTTGTTGCCGGCGCACCATAAATGGCCTTAAAGAGGCTATCCAGGTGCCGCAGACGCACCAAGCAGGCCAGGGGGCCAGCAGGGGTGGCGGAATTCAGAAACAGATGCTTTCCCTCACTCCGCAGGCGTTCAAGGCAAGCCATGGCCCCCGGAATCTCAGGGGCGGCAGCGATGCGCTCCTGGCATATTCGGGTATAGCGCTCGGCCAGCTCCGTAGGATCGGCCTCGCCGAACAGCCGCCGGGCGAACTCACGGAACACCCAGTAGCGATCACGGTCGGCTGCTTCTTCCAAGATGCGCTCCATCATTTCGGCTCCGTTTCGAAACGTGCCGGCAACGTCGAAGAATGCCTGCCGCTTGATAGAGTTGGAATCGACCAAAGTCCCATCGAAATCGAAAACAACACAACGGATCATTTGGCAATGCCCAATACCTAACAGGACTCCAGCATGGCGAAACGACCCCAATGCTCGACTACTGTCTTCCTGTCCTCACGTGCCATTTCGTTGATCCGCCGATCATTGTAGATGGAGTCATTGTTGTAATGCGTGGTGGAAACCTCCTCGAACACGCACCCTGTATCGGTCCAGAACCGGTGCCAGACGCCTGGCTGGATCAGTGCGGTTTCTCCGGGATGCAATGTGCGGCGATGTCCGTCCACTTCCGATTCCAGCACGCCGTAGAGGATCTGAAAGGTTTCTTCCTTGCGCTTGTGGAAGTGCACCGGATGCCGCTGTCCAGGAAGTTGGACGATGATCTTCTTGCAATACTCGCGATTGATGCAGTTGATGATCAGCGCGCCCACTTCACGGAAGTTGGCCATGCCATAGTGGTGGGAGAATTCGATCTGGAAGTCGCTGTTGAGCTCCACCCCGGCCTCATTGAGCAGGGCCTTGACCTCGTGCACAGCGCTTTTCAGCACCGTGATGGGCGTGGGCTGAGGACAAATGATATCCGCCATGAGCAGGGGGGCATCTTTGTTTGCTGCAGCTTCAAGGACGATGCCTTCCTGCCAGCGCCCACTTTCCAACTGGCCCTCGGAATAAGGCATGGCGAAATACACGTCGTCCCGCTGAACCACCGCCCCCTTCTTAAGATTTCTTTTCAGGTAGACGCCACGGCGCAGGCTGTCGATGGACTCTTTTTCGGCCACCGGGATCGGCCGCGGCTGGTTGCCACCGCAAAGCCGCTGGGCGTATAGGCAGGCTTCGATCCAGCGATCCACTTGGGCCGGCGTGGAGGAGTAGGCGTTGAGCTTGATGGTGTCGGTAGCGACGCCCACATGGCGCTCAAAAATCTGTGCGCCCTTGGCGGCAGCCAGTTGGCCAGGCAGGACGTTGTCGGGGATTTCATGGGTGGACCAACCGATCACGTGTTTGCGGTAGCGGCGGCGCAGGATGTCGATTTGGTTCAAGTGAAATTCGTCATCCGGGATCGGGTAGAGAGATACGCAGTGCATGATCGCGTTGGCAACCCCGCGGTGCTCGAAGAAGCTGACTACATCGTCGATCTCGTTGATCTCCAGCCCACCGGTGGAGACAACCACGGGCATGCAGGCGGCTGCCACCTTCTCCAGCAGCGGCCAGTCCTTGGCCGAACAACTGGCGATCTTCAGGAAATCAAAACCCATGTCGGTGATGACATCGACCGATTCTTCGTCGAACGGCGTGCACATGGCGAACATGCCCTCATCCCGGACAGCGTCGAGAAGAATCTGGTACTGCTCTCGCTTGAGTTCGGTGGAGAGAAATCGATCAATGTGCTTGGCCTTGCTGTCCTTCTTGTGGGCAGGATGGATGAAGGTATCCAGCTGCCGGAACTGGAACTTCATGACGCCTTTGATGCCATGCTTGCGTACCACCTCGCCGATCTGGCGGACGATTTTTAGACCATGCTCCACATCCCCCTGATGGTTGTTCGCCATATCGAACACGAACAGGTTGCGAAAATCGAATTCGTTCATGGATGAATCTCTCCCGTGATCTCAGCCAGGATGGGCCCATCAGTCAATCGCGTCAGGCACAAAACCCTTGGAATAGTCAATACAGACCACTCTCTTCTTCACAGCCGACTTGTGGGCCGCGGCGATGACCATCATGGTCTCCAGACCACGCACCAAGGAGATGGGCGAGTCCGCCGGGTTGCCGGCCAGAGCCGCATCAATGTGCTTCAGCTCCTGTACGAAGTCGTCGGGCCGGGTCTTGGACACCCGGGTGTTGCTGACCACGCCGCTGTCTAGGGCGTGGATCACGGAGTCGATGCCAGGCTCCTGGCCACAGTACCACTCCAGGTACCCGGCGTCACCCTGAACGCGCGCCCATTTACGGGTTGGTCGGGTCACCACATCCTGCACGACGCGCCCCAATAGGCCAGACTCGGTGCGCACGGTCATGAGGCACAACTTGTCGTAGTCCACGCTACCGTCGCGCACGAACTCCATCTCCGCAGAGACTTCGACAATGCGGCCAAAGCCCGCCTCATGTGCGAAGTACTGCCATAGGTTGGCAGCGTGGGAGTGTTCGCCGCAGGCACCGCCACCACGCTGCCAGAACCCGAGGTAAGTATCGGCGGGGCCGCTCAGCCACGGGTGGGCACCGAAGATGCCACCCCAGTACTCGCGGAACTCCACGTCGATAGTGTCCACTTGGCCCACCGCCTGCTCCCGCAGCAACCTGCCGAGCAACTGGGCGGATTTGCCTATCACGTGGTCATAGCCGGTGAATACATGCACGCCAGCGGCGGCGGCCTCCTCCAGCAGTTCCTGCGCGCCCCCCAGGTCCGGGCCGCACAGAGGTTTCTCCACCAGGATCGCCGTTGGGCGTTCCTTGACCGCTTGGCGAGCGAGGGACATGTGGCTGTCGGGGGGCGTACCGATAACGATCAGGTCATAGCCACTGGTCGGGATGTCCTCGTTTGCGTATAGGCCAATGGAAGCGTCCCACTTCCCATATCGCATTGGGTAGATCTCCTCGCGGGTGCGACGCAAGGCCTCGGGATCGATGTCGCAGATGTCGACCGCCCAGCCCATGCGACGGGAGGCATTCGCCAAGTGGTTTCCGATCGAGCCGGCACCGAAGACTTTCACTTTCTTCATGACAGTTCCTAGACAGTTGGTGAAGGGACAAAGCACGTTGGCTACCACTTGATTCCCGAGAAGATCACATCCCTGCGGATGCCCTCCCGGTAACGTTCCACGACCTCGAAGAAGCGGTGCAATACCGCATCGGTAAGCAGATGCGGTTCAACGCCCATCTCCCGCAGCCCTTGGTAGGTGGGGTTGTAGTAGTGCTCCTCTGCCTCCCGGCGGGGATTGGGCAGGTTCTTGATCTGCACGTCATGGCCCCGCTGGCGCCCCACGTCGCGGATCTTCTCGGCCAACTGGTTCGCGCTGAATGTTTCCATGATCTGGTTGAAGATGCGCAGTTGACACTTGCCGGGTGGGTTCGCCGCGGACTGGTAGACGCACTGCATGGTGTCCTGGATGTTGATGTAGCCCCGCGTCTGACCGCCTCCGCCATAGACCGTCAGCGGATAGCCAATGACCGCCTGGGTGACAAATCGGTTGATGATCGTGCCGAACACCTCGTCGTAGTTGAAGAGCGTCCACAGGCGGTCATCGATCTTGGACTCATCGGTCTCGATACCGTAGACCGGCCCTTGCATCAGATCCGTCACCTTCAAGTCCCAGGTCCGCACCCCAAACCACAACAGGTCAGTGTCCATGATCTTGGTGGTGTGGTACAGGCTGCTCGCCTGGCGAGGAAAGAGGAACTTGTCCTTACGCCCCTTGTGCTCGATATCCAGCCACCCTTCCTCGATGTCGATATTCGGGGTGCCGTACTCGCCCATGGTGCCGAGCTTGATGATGTGTGTGTCGCGGCAGAAGTCGCGTACTGCCCAAATGAGGTTGTTGGTGACCCGCAGGTTGTTGACCAGGGTGATGTCAGCATGATGGTGGTCCATGACCGAATACGGCGCGGACGGCTGCTCGGCATAGTGGACAACGGTATCGGGGATGCCGCTGTACGCCGGATCGAGCGCCCACTGGTAACGAACGCGGCCATCGAAGAGTTGCCGCATGGCATCCGGCTCAGTCAGATCTGCAATCACCACCTTGATTTCGTGGCCGGTTTTTTCATGCCAAATTTTCGCTCGCTCGATCAGGGTGGGCACCGGGTAGAGCATCCCGGTATCAAGTTCAGTGCACGCGTTTCGGCGGAAGTAGTTGTCGACGGCAGTTACCTTATAGCCCCGCATAGAGAAGTACATCGCGGTCGGCCAGCCAAGATATCCATCGCCCCCGAGAATCAGGACATTGCTCATATCTGCACAGTTCAATTCAGCCATCGACCAACATCGGTCGGGGGACGTTTTCAATCAATCGAGAAGGCCGTTCTCCCGCAGGAAGCGCTTGATCTCGTCCTTCGTCAGCGGCACCTCCTCTGAGGAGATGTAGGGCTTGTCGACCGTGGTGCTGACAGTGTTCGGGTAGCTGTAATCAACGTTGTGTGCCACTCCGCGAAATGCGGGCAGCACACTGAAATAATCCCGCAGTTCCACCGTGCGCCGGGTTTCTTCACTATTCATCAGTTCTTCGTAAAGCTTCTCGCCTGGCTTCACGCCGATTTCGACGACCTCAATCTGCTCGGAAGTGAGCTGGTAGCGCGGCGCTAGTTCCTCGATCATCGCCACAGCAAGATCCTTTATGCGCACGGTCGGCATCTTGGTTACGAAGACCTCCCCCCCCTTGGCCATTTCGGCCGAGTCGAGGACCAGCCTGACCGATTCCCGGATACTCATGACAAACCGGGTCATCGACCGATCGGTCAGGGTCACAGGGCCGCCCCGAGCAATCTGCCGCTTAAAAACCGGGACCACCGAGCCGCTCGAGCCGAGTACATTTCCGAAACGGGTCGACGCGAATACAGGCCCCCCATGGCGCTTGTTGCTGTTCGCGGCTGTCATGAGGCGCTCCCCCATCAGCTTCGAGGTACCCATGACGTTTGTGGGATTCACCGCCTTATCGGAGCTTGTGAAAATCACCGTCTGCACACGGTTGGCATTGGCCGCCGCAATAATGTTCTGTACGCCATAAATGTTGGTCTGGACCGCCTGCTCGGGAGATCGCTCGCATAGGGTCACGTGCTTGAGTGCCGCCGCATGAATGATGATGTCCACGCCCTTCATCAGTTCATTGAGCGCATCCCGGTCACGAATGTCGGTGACATAGAAGCGTGCGCGCGGATCGTGAAGATAACACTGGTCCAAGAAGAACAGTGCGCTCTCGTTGTTATCGATGCAAATGAGCTCCCGAGGCGCATAGCTGCTGTCAGTCAGGAGTTGGCTGACCAGTTCCGTACCAATGGTTCCACAGGCTCCGGTAACCAGGATTGACTTGCCTTCGAATTTTTTCATCTTTGATCTAATGGTCTTGGCCAACCGAAACGCGGCCTCGGCAGCTCGAATGCCTGAGCGCCCGCAAAGTAACCAGTAGCAGGCCGAGCAATACCCCACCAAGGATAGCGGACACCCACACCCGCTGCGCTTTTGGCTCCACCGGGCGAGGCGACACGACGGCAGGCTCAACCGCCCGGGTCGGCGTGACATGCTCCGGCTTCATTGCCTCCGTCAGCGCCATCTCCTTGTTCCGCAAGCCACGTAACTGGCTTTTTTGGTTCATTTCACTGCTCACGGCCTGCAGCCAAGCCAATTCCCGCGACCTGTCGAGTGGCACGGCACCCTTGGCAAGAGGCTTGATGCGTCGCAGAAACGCCTCGGCGTCAGCGATATCCGCGACGACGCCAGCGTACTCCCTGGAGCGCTGGACAGCCACCGCCTCTGCCAACGCGCGATGAGCATCGGACAGCATGGCCGCACTTGCCTCGACAGCGCGTCTTGCATCTTCCGGGCTGTAGCCGCGCAGCCTTATCCGTAACGCCTCGTCGCCAGATACCGTGACCTGATAGCTCTCCTTTAGCAGGCGCTCGCGCTCGTCGCCTGTCCAACCCAGAAACGCCGAAAGCACATTGTCGGATACGTTGCCAAGCGCCCGCTCCCGCGTTCTGTCGAGCGGTTCGACCAGCCTAGCCTGCGCAACCGCATCTACCATGCCGACCCTTCCGATCCTGACAAGGATGGTCGCCTCGTATCGACTAGGCGTTATGGCGAGAAAAACACCTGCGGCGAGCAGTGCTGTCAACAAGCCCGCCAGCATCAGGCGCCAGCCGGAGCAAACCTCGCGCCACATTTCACCGAGCGTCATCCCTTCTTCTTGGGAACAGGCAACGGTGTGATTAAGCGAATTTTTCGGATTTACGCCCATTGGGTGGAACAGAAAGTGGTTGACTGAAGGCCATTCAATGAAAAAGGGTTCGCCCCATGCCCCCGAAGACATCCAGACCTTGTTCAACAGGAATCGGCCAGGCAGTCACCCCACCCTGATCGCTAACGCCAATGGCAAGAGCAACCATGTTTGTCATTTCCTCAAGCCTTGTGGTATTCGCGATACCACTTCGCCCAATTCCCAATCCCCACGGCCAATTCCGTCTTTGGCTCGAACCCCACGTCCCGCTTCAGGTCGTCCACGTTGGCGTAGGTGGCCACCACGTCGCCGGGCTGCATGGGCAGGAAGTTCTTTTTCGCCTCCCGGCCCAGGGCGTCCTCGATGGTCTTGATGAAGGTCATCAACTCCACGGGCTGGTGGTTGCCGATGTTGTACACCCGGTAGGGGGCATAGCTGGTGCCCGGGTCCGGGGCGTCGGTGGTGAAGTCCGGGTTGGGGGTGGCGATCTTGTCCAACACCCTCACCGTGCCCTCGGCGATATCGTCGATGTAGGTGAAGTCCCGCTGCATCTTGCCCATGTTGAACACGTCGATGGGCCGGCCCTCCAGGATGGCGGAGGTGAACAGCCAGGGGGACATGTCCGGGCGGCCCCAGGGGCCATACACGGTGAAGTAGCGCAGACCCGTGGTGGGCAGGCCGTAGAGGTGGCTGTAGGTGTGGGCCATCAGCTCGTTGGCCTTCTTGCTGGCGGCATACAGGCTCACCGGGTGGTCCACGTTGTCGTGCACCGAGAAGGGCATCTTCGTATTGGCGCCGTAGACGCTGGATGAGCTGGCATAGACGAAGTGCTCCACGCCATTGTGGCGGCAGCCTTCCAGCAGGTTGCCAAAGCCCACCAGATTGGTCTGCACGTAGGCGTAAGGGTTCTTCAGGGAATAGCGCACGCCGGGCTGGGCCGCCAGGTTGATGACCCGGTTGGGCTTCTCGGCGGCGAACAGGTCTTCCACCACCACCCGGTCGGCGATGTCGCCCCGCACGAACTTGAAGTTGGGATAGGGCTTGAGCTGCTCCAGGCGGGCCAGCTTGAGTTTGGGGTCGTAGTAATCATTGAGGTTGTCGATGCCGACCACCTCGTTGCCGCGTTCCAGGAGTATTTTGGCGACATGCATGCCAATGAAGCCGGCGGCACCGGTGAGGAGTACTTTCATGGCTCTCAACCCTGTTTGAACTCAAAAATTCTAGCACGCCATGCCATCGATTCCCCGGTGGTTAGAATCCAGCCATGCGAATGCTCTACGCCCTGGCATGGCTGTTGGCCTTGCCCTTCCTTCTGCTCTACCTGCTCTGGCGCGCGCGAAAACAGCCGGAATATCTGCATCATTGGCATGAGCGCCTGGGATGGGGACCGCCATCCACAGGAAAACGGCGCATCCTGCTGCACGCTGTCTCCGTCGGAGAAACCCGGGCCGCCGCGCCATTGCTGCAGGCGCTGCGAGACCGTCATCCCGATCACCTCCTCCTGCTCACCCACACCACCCCCACCGGCCGCGCGACAGGCAAGGCGCTTTTTGGCGACACGGTCATCCAGTCTTACCTGCCTTACGACTTCGCCCCCCTGGTCCACCAATTCCTGAACCGGACCCGGCCGGATTGCTGCATCGTCATGGAAACCGAAATCTGGCCGGCTTTCTTCAGCGCCTGCGCCAGGCGCGGCATTCCCGTCTATCTCGTCAATGCCCGCCTCTCCGAACGTTCCGCCCGGGGCTATGCCCGCATCCGGGGTCTGGTGGCCCCGGCACTGGGCCGGCTTCATGGCATCGCCGCCCAGACCAACGCCGATGCCGCGCGGCTGGCGTCCCTCGGCGCCGCCCGCATCCAGGTCACCGGGAACCTGAAGTTCGACGTGGCAGCCCCCACCGGGGCGGCAGCGGTGGCCGATCATCTGCGCCAGATGTTCCAGGGCAAGCTCGTCCTGCTTGCAGCCAGCACGCGGGACGGAGAGGAGGCATTGCTGCTGGAGGCGGCACGGCGGCTGGACCGGCCGGACGTCCTGCTGGTCATCGTTCCCCGCCACCCCCAGCGCTTCGATCAGGTCGCCAGCCTGTTGCGGGATGCCGGCTGGCCTTGGCACCGGCGTAGCGATCCCGGGGCACCCCCGGAGGGGATGCGGCTCTTCCTGGGCGACAGCATGGGGGAAATGGCGGCCTACTACGCCGCCGCCGACCTGGCCTACATCGGCGGCAGCCTGCTCCCCTTCGGCGGACAGAATCTCATCGAGGCCGCCGCCGCCGGTTGCCCGGCCCTCATCGGGCCCCACACCTGGAACTTCGAGGAAGCGGCCGAGCAGGCCGTCATGGCGGGCTGCGCCTGGCGGGTGGCGGATGGAGAGGCACTGCTCGCGGCCTTGCGGACCCTGATCGACGCCCCGGAACGCCGCCTGGCCATGGCGGAGGCGGGACGCCGCTTCGCCGCCGCCAACCGGGGCGCGACGGAACGGGTGCTGGCCATGGTGGAGGCCGGCCTGACCGGAGAGGCGACGCCTACTCCTTGAGCAGGGCGTCCAGGGCCTTGATATCCTCCTCGCTCAGGGTTCCGGCGGCACCCTTGAGCTGGAGGCCGGCCAGCAAAGTCTTGTAGCGGGCAGCGGAGAGATCCCGGCGGGTGGTGAACACCTGCTGCTGGGCATTGAGCACGTCCACCCGGGTGCGGACGCCGACTTCCAGGCCGAGCTTGGTGGACTTGAGCTGGGCCTCGCTGGATACCAGGGCCTGCTCCAGGGCGCGTACCTGGGCATCCCCGGAGAGCACCCCCAGGAATCCCTGGCGGGCATCCAACCGGGCCTGGCGACGGGCATCCTCCAGCTCGAAGCGGGCTTTTTCCTGGTTCGCAACCGCCTCGCGAACGCGGGCATCGATGGCGCCCCCTTGGTACAGCACCCAGCCCAGTTCCACGCCAAGAACCGCGGATTTGGTATTGACGCCGGCACTCGCCCCCACTGTGGCGTTGCGGTTGTCGGAATAGCTGGCGGACAGATCCAGGGTGGGCCAGTGTCCACCCCGCTGCCGTTCCACGTCCCGGCGGGCAAGCTCCAGGCCGGTCTGGTTGAGCACCACGCTCAGACTCCCCTCCTCGGCCTGCTTCACCCAGGCATCCATGTTGGCCGGTTCCGGCAGGGGCATCTTGACGGTATCGAGCAGCGGAGCCAGCTTGGGCGCTTCCTGATTGATGATCTTCTCCAGGCTGCGGCGCTTGACCTCCAGATCATTCTGGGCGGCGATCTCCTGGGCCACGGTCAGGTCGAACCGGGCCTGGGCCTCGTGGGTGTCGGTGATGGTGGCGGCGCCCACCTCGAAGCTTTTCCGGGCCTGGGCAAGCTGCTCGGTGAAAGCCTGCTTCTGGGCCTGGGCGGTGGCCAGGGCATCCTGGGCCTGGAGCACGTCGAAATAGGCGGAGGCCGTCCGCAGGATCAAATCCTGTTCGGCCAGCCGCAGCTCCTGGTCGCTGAGGGTGGCCTGGAGCTTGGCCTGCTCGTAGGCTTCCAGGTTCTGCCGGCGATAGATGGGCTGCACCAGGGATAGGGAAAACCCCCGGGAGTGATAAGCGTTGTTGTTGGCTCCGGCCAAGGAGGACTCCGGATCGGTGCGCCGAGCGTTGGCTGACAGGTTGATGGCCGGCAACAAGCCCGCCCGGCCCTGGGGAATCTTCTGCTGTCCGGCCTTTTGGCTTTCCCGGGCTGCCGCCAGTTTGGCGTCGTTATCCCGGGCGAGCTGGTAGATCGCCCCCAGGTTGGCGCCCGAGGCGGAATTTCCCGCGATGAGCAGGGATAGGACAATAAAGGCGCTGAGCAGTCGAAGTTGGGTCATGGTCAATAGGTAGCCATTTTCGGATCCACCTCCTTGGCCCAGGCATCCACCCCGCCGGTCAGGTTGATCACGTTGGAAAAACCATTGTGTTCCAGGAACCGGGCAACGTGGAAGCTGCGCACGCCATGGTGGCAGATCACCACCACTTCCCGTTGCGGGTCGATCTGACTGAAGCGACTTGGGATGCTCGCCATGGGCAACAGTTCCGCGCCCTCGATGTGGCAACGCTCGAACTCCCAGGGCTCGCGCACATCCAGCAACAGGGGCTTGTCGCGCTGGGGGTCATCCAGCCAGGCCTTGAGTTCGGCGGGTCGGACGTGGCGCATGGCGGTCAGAAGACGAAGCGCTCGGGCTCCAGGGCGTTGCGCAATGCCTTCACCTTGGTCTCGAACAGGCTGTCGTGGCGGAAGGCGCCCGCCCCAGTGCAGGTCACCAACTGGGCGGACATGATGGCGCCCTCTCCCACCACGGCGAACAGGCGCCCCCCGGGATTCAGGCGCTTGAGATATGCCTCCGGCAGCAGGGGTGTCGATCCAGTCAGCACGATGACGTCGAAGGCGCCGTCGTCGGCCCAGTCCCGGGCGGCGTCGCCCAGGCGGGCCTGGATGTTGCTCAGGCCGTGGGCGGCGAATTTCTTCTCCGCCTCGGTCTTGAGATCGGCATGGAGTTCCACCGTCACCACCACCCCGGCCTGGCTGGCCAGCAGAGCGGTGAAGTAACCGCTGCCGGTGCCCACCTCCAGCACCCGCTCGTGGGGCTTGAGCTGGAGCGCCTGCAGGGCCCGTGCCTCGATCTTGGGCGCCCACATGGCCTCGTCGTGGCCCAGGGGAATCTCCATGTCCACGAAGGCCAGGGAACGGTAGACCTGGGGGACGTAGTCCTCGCGCCTGACCTTGAATAGGAGGTCCAGAACCCTGGGGTCCAGCACCTCCCAGGGGCGGATCTGCTGTTCGACCATATTGAAGCGCGCCTGTTCGAAATCCATGTTCGCCACTCCGGCAATCAACCCGAAAGCGGCATTCTAGCAGCCTGTCCGACTTTGGCCCGGCACATCCCCGCCGGAAACCCGGTAGGCAGCTACCCTTTCGTGGCCGTTCCCAATTCCGCCAAAAGACGGGGCGCCGCCTCCAGTTCCAAACAGACGCTCACACCCCGGATGGGACGCAGTCGGGCGACGCCCTGTCCGCCCACCCAGAGGCCACAGGACTCCGGCAAGGCCCGGCGCAGGACCTCCAGTTGCGGTCCGATCCGGCGGCGGGGGTAGGCGGAACTGAAGGACAGGGCCAGGGCCCCGGCCCCATGGCGCGCCACCGCCCCCAGGATTTCCGGAATGGGGACGTCCACTCCCAGGTTGAGACAGCGGGCGCCGGCTGCCCGCCAGACCGCTTCCGCCATGAGCAGGCCCAGGCCATGCCGTTCCTCGGGCAGGGTGGCAAGCAGGATCGGGGCCCCGCCGCCCTTGGGCAGGGCGTCGATGGCGCCGCGCAGGAGCCGGCCCACCATCTCCGTGTACAGGTGCTCCTCATGGACGCAGAGCCGCCCAGCGGCCCAGGCATCCCCCACGGCCCGGGTGAGGGGGGCCAGGGTCCGGGTGGTGAAGTCGTCCAGGGCATGGCGGCGCATGCGCCGCCGCAGCATGTCGGTTGCCTCCTCCGGCGTGGCAGTCCCCAGCAACGCGAGTAAATCGTCGAGGAATGATCCGCGCTCAGCGGGGCGGGAATCCACCACCGCCTCCGGAGGAAGAACCACATCCGGGGGCACGACCCGGCCCGGCCGATGTCCCGAATCCAGCAGCCGCTTGATGATCCGCAAGCGATCCAGGTCGGCATCGGAATACCTGCGGTCGCCGTTCGCATCTCGTTCCGGACGTGGGAAACCATACCGCCTCTCCCAGATGCGCAAAGTCTCCCGACTGATGCCGGTGCTGCGTTCGATATAGGCAATTGAATAGCCAGTGGCCATCGTTGTCCTGGACAAACCTGAGTCAGGTCAAGGTTAGCCACTGTGTGCCAGCACCGCCAGTTTTCCGGACCGGCGGCGGCGTGCCGGTTAGAATCACTTTTCTTCCCGAGCCGCATGCCCCCCATGAGCTTCTTCTCCCGCCGCCGCAATCCCGGCCATACCACGGTGGAAATCAGCGAGCGCAACGGCGTGCGCTACCTGCACCTGGGCGGTCCGGCGGTGCAAAGCGCCATGCGGATCAAGGACCCCTTCGGCCTGGAACTGGAATACACCCGGGCCATGCTGGCCTTCATGCTGTTCAGGACCGATCCCCGGGACATCGCCCTCATCGGCCTGGGAGGGGGCTCCCTGGCCAAGTTCATCCACCGCCACCTGGCCGACAGCCGCCTGGTGGCCCTGGAAATCAATCCGGAAGTGGTGGCCGCCGCCCGGGGCTACTTCCTGCTGCCACAGGACGACCAGCGCCTGACGGTCCTCACCGGCGACGGCGCCGCTTACGTCCACGAGCACCCGGACAGCCAGGATGTGCTGCTGGTGGACGGCTACGACGCCAAGCGCATCGTCGACGCCCTGGCCAGCCCCGAGTTCTACCGGGCCTGCCGGAACATGCTGCGCCCGGGTGGCATGGCGGTGTTCAACCTGTGGGGCTCGGATGACTACTTTCCCCGCTATTACGACCGCATCGCCCGGGCCTTCGGCGAACACGTCCTGCAACTGCCGGCGGAGAAGAAGGGCAACATCATCGTTTTCGCCTTCCGCAACCCCCTCCCCTGCACGGATTTCGACACCCTCCAGCGGGAGGCAGACCGGCTGGATGCCGAACTTGGCCTTGGTTTCGAAGGTTTCCTCCGCCGGATGCGCGGATGGAACCCCTCCTCGGATCAGGGCTTCATCGTCTGAGGCCCCCGCCCGGGGCCGCCATCGGCTTTGCAATGCCGGGGAAGGGTGGGAGAATTCGGCGCAGTTCACCAATGGATTTGAGGCGGCCATGATCGACAAAGACGGTTACCGGCCGAATGTGGGCATCGTCATCTGCAACGCCCGGAATGAAGTGTTCTGGGGCAAGCGGGTGCGCCAGAATTCCTGGCAGTTCCCGCAAGGCGGCATCAAGCATGGAGAAAGCCCGGAGCAGGCCATGTTCCGGGAACTCATGGAAGAAGTGGGCCTGGCCCCCCAGCACGTGCGCATCCTGGGCCGAACCCGGGATTGGCTGCGCTATGACGTGCCCAAGGACTGGGTCCGGCGGGAATGGCGCGGCCACTATCGCGGCCAAAAGCAGATCTGGTATCTGCTGCGTCTGGTGGGCCGGGATTGCGACGTGAAGCTGCGCGCTTCCAACCATCCCGAATTCGACGCCTGGCGCTGGAGCGACTACTGGGCGCCCGCCGACGCCGTGGTGGAGTTCAAGCGGGAGGTCTACCGTTCCGCCCTGTCCGAGCTGGAGCGCTTCCTTTCCATTGGCGCAGACCTCCACCGTCCCTGCCATCCCTACCTCCAGGCCATGCGCGCCCACGGCGCCGGCCGTTCCTGACCACCCACGCGCGAGACCCAACGTGAGCAGAACCTACGCCGTCATCCCCACTTCCCCCTTGCAGAAAGGCGCCACCTTCCACAAGCCGCGCCAGAAGCTGCCCGAGAAAGTCACTGTGGACGACCCGGCCAGCCAGGTGATGACCGACTTCACGGTGGTCACCGCCTACACCATCTTCCCCCTGGAGACCATCGAGGCGGCCCGGGCCAAGATGATCCACCGGGGCGTGCGCATGTTGCTGGTGGTAGATGACCAGAACCATATCCTGGGCCTCATCACCGCCACCGACCTCACCAGCGAGAAGCCCATGCAGGTGGTGCAGACCCAGGGCATCCGCCATTCCGACGTCATGGTGAAGGACATCATGACTCCCCGGGAAAGGCTGGAGGTGCTTTGCATGGAAGATCTGCAGAAGGCCTGTGTCGGCGACATCATCCACACCCTGAAGAACCACGGCCGCCAGCACGCCCTGGTGGTGGAGCGGACGGAAGACCGCAGCCAGATCCTGCGCGGCATGTTCTCCGTCTCCCAGATCAGCCGCCAACTGGGGGCCACCGTGGAAACCGCCGGCGTGGCCCGCACCTTCGCCGAACTGGGTGCGGAACTCGGAAGATAGGATGAAACTCGCGGCCCGCCCAGACTCCCTGCCCGGCGATCCCGGCAGGTGGGGACGGGGCGAGCCCCTGTGGAAGGTTGCGCCCAAGCGAGATGCCGAAGGCCGGCCCTATGTGGATTTCATGATGCTGGCTCCGGGCCTGAAAAAACGCCCCGCCCATGAAATCGAGGCCCTGGCCCGGGTCATTCAGCGCGTTCTGGTCCGTTTCGAGGAATGGGTGGTGTTCGCCGACCTCAACCTCAAACTCAACATTCTCTGGGTCTCCCATAAATACCACCCGGGCGTCATGGCCAGCATCGTCGCTGCCTTGCGCGCCCAGGCGCCCGAACTCAAACTCGTCGCCCACAATCCAGAACATCGGGAATAAGCATGCCGAAACCCCTATCCCTGGCGTTGCCGACCGCATCCCTGACCAGCCTGCTGCTTGCATCCGCCCTTGCCCAGGCCCAACAGCCCGCCCCGTCCGTGATCCGCTTCTGGCTGGTGCCGGTGCCCATCAC
>CAZYEY010000058.1:0-6981 GCA_964646585.1 uncultured Thiobacillus sp.
GGTGGGCAACATCGTGGGGCTGATCACCGGCGCTGCCGGCGAGGAAGGCTTCAAGGGCCTGGGTGGCAGGCAGGGCCGGCGCGACCTGCTGCGCTTCGGCGTCGGCATCGCCGCCGGGCTGCGTCTCACCCGGCTGGACACCGGAGCCGCCGCGTTGCTGGACTACCACCCCGAGGCGGTGCCGCCGGCGCCGGAGATGGCGCCCCTCATGGCCCGGGTGGTGGGCGGCGTCGCCGACGCCTGGGAGCAGATGGAATTCGCCCGCCTGTGGCAGGACCGGGTGCGGCGCATCCTGCTGGAGCACGGCGACGACCCGACCCTGGTGACGGTCCGGATGGCGTAGCCCCGAACCGGAGCCGGAAAAAACGATGCCCGCCATCCGGAGAGGGCGGGCATCGAGGGGGGAGAGCCGGTTACTTGCCCTTGCCGACGATCTCGATTTCCACGCGGCGGTTGGGCGCGTGACACTCCTTCAGCTTATCGGAGGGCAGGGTCTTGTCGCACTGGACCACGGTCTGGGTGTCGCCCACGCCACTACTCATGATGACGTTGGGCTTCACCCCCTTGGCGATCAGATAGGACTTGACCGACTTGGCGCGGGCCTCGGACAGCTTCTGATTCGCGTCCGCCTTGCCGGTGGGATCGGCATGGCCCACCACCTTGATCTGCTCGATCTCGCCCATGCCCTTCAGCTTGGCGACCACCTCGTCCAGCTTGGCCTTGCCTTCCTTGGACAGATCCTTGATGCCCGACTTGCCGGATTGGAACAGGGCGTCGCCGGCCAGCACCACCTTGTTGGGGGCGGGCGCGGGTTTCTCCTCCGCGGCCTTGGCCGGCGCTGGAGTGGCCGGGACGGCGGGCATGGCGGGCTTGGCGTCCGCCTTGGACTCGGGTGCCTTGACGGGCGCAGCGGCCGGCGCGGGGCCCGGGGAGACGGTGGGCGCCGGCGCGGACGCTACGGGAGCGGCGGCGGGCTTGGCGGCTTCTGCGGGCTTGGCGGCTTCTGCGGGCTTGGCGGCTTCAGCAGGGTTGGCAGCTTCTGCGGGCTTGGCGACCGGGGCCGGCGAGGCGGGAACCGGGAACGTGGGCAAGCCGATCTGGGGCAGTTGGGGCAGGCTGATGCCGCTCAGGCCCGGGATGAAACCCGAGAGGTTGCCCAGCATGGCCACCGGATCCCACATGGAGAAACTGCCAGCGCCCTGCACCGGCGGCGCCGGCGTCCAGGACAGCCAGCTGTTGCTGCCCTGGCCGTAGGAATTGGGGTTGACGACAGCCCCCATCATGCCGGTGTAGAGAGCGGGATTCGCCATGTTGCCGGCCAGGTTCCAGGCGCGCGGGTCCATGGGCGCCATGCCCCAACGGATGTATGTGTTGGGGTTGAGGGTGTTGAGCATCATGTTCCACAGCTTGGGATCCAGCGGCACCATGGCCCAGCGCATCAGCTTGCCCGGGTCGGTGAGCTGGGTCAGCAGGGCGGTGTAGAAGTTGGGGTCCAGGGTGGCGGCGGACCACTTCATGTAGATGTTGGGGTCGGCGAACTGGACCAGGTTGCGCACGGCATCCGGATGGGCCATGGTGTTCATCATGTTGAGCCAGCCACCCGGGTCCATCATGCCGTTCATCATGGCGATGTAGAAGCTGGGCTCGGTGACCGCCTGGCTCCAGGGCACGAACACCTTGGGATCCTTGAAGGCGGAGGCGTTGCGGGTGAAGTCGGTCATGCGCGCCAGCCATTCCTCCGGGGTCCTGGGCGTGGCGTTCTTCGCGGCTTCCCTGGCAGCGGCCTGGCCGGCGAAGGTCGGGATATCCGTGGTGCCCATGGCGGCATAGGCTGGCGCGGTGATGACGGCCAGCGCCAGGGTGACGAGCTTCAGTTTCATGACGATCCCTTTCGATGTGAGAGCCAACTTGTACAGCAATATCAGAAATCCCTGAAATTCTAGGCACGGCCCGGCGGGCCGGTAAACCTCGGCGCCGATTATCGTCGGAATCCAGTTCCAAGTCGTTGCGCGGATGGCCCCAAAGAAAACGGGCCGGGGGATACCCGGCCCGCTTCACGGCTTCAGGCCCACATCAGACGATCAGCGGCACGATCAGCAGGGCCACGATGTTGATGATCTTGATCAGGGGGTTCACGGCGGGGCCGGCGGTGTCCTTGTATGGGTCGCCCACGGTGTCGCCGGTCACGGCCGCCTTGTGGGCATCGCTGCCCTTGCCACCGTGGTTGCCTTCCTCGATGTATTTCTTGGCGTTGTCCCAGGCGCCGCCGCCGGTGGTCATGGAGATGGCCACGAAGATGCCGGTGACGATGGTGCCCAGCAGCACGCCGCCCAGGGCCTTGGGCCCCAGGATCAGGCCCACCAGCACGGGCACCAGCACGGGCAGCAGCGAGGGGACCATCATTTCCTTGATGGCAGCCTTGGTCAGCATGTCCACGCAGGTGCCGTATTCGGGCTTACCCGTGCCTTCCATGATGCCGGGGATGCTCTTGAACTGGCGGCGCACTTCCACCACCACGGACCCGGCGGCCCGGCCCACGGCCTCCATGCCCATGGCACCGAACAGATAGGGCACCATGCCGCCGATGAACAGGCCGATGATGACCATGTGGTCGGACAGGTCGAAGGCGGTGGCCATGCCCAGCTTGGCCTCCAGGGCGTGCGTGTAGTCGGCGAACAGCACCAGAGCGGCCAGACCGGCGGAGCCGATGGCGTAGCCCTTGGTGACGGCCTTGGTGGTGTTGCCCACGGCATCCAGGGGGTCGGTGATGTTGCGGATTTCCTCGGGCAGTTCGGCCATCTCGGCGATGCCGCCGGCGTTGTCGGTGACCGGACCGTAAGCGTCCAGGGCCACGATGATGCCGGTCATGGACAGCATGGAGGTGGCGGCGATGGCGATGCCGTACAGGCCGCCCAGGTCATAGGCGGCCCAGATGGCGGCGCACACGGCGATCACCGGCGCGGCGGTGGCCTTCATCGAAACACCCAGGCCGGCGATGATGTTGGTGCCGTGGCCGGTGGTGGAAGCCTGGGCGATATGCCGCACCGGGCTGTATTCCGTGGCGGTGTAGTACTCGGTGATCACCACCATGGCGGCGGTGAGCACCAGGCCGATGATGGAGGCCAGGTACAAATTCATGGCGGACACCATCTGGCCGCCGACCTCCACCCCCTGGGGGAACATCATGGTGGTGATGGGGTAGAAGGCGATCAGGGCGATCACCCCGGCCACGGCCAGGCCCCGGTAAAGGGCATTCATGATCTTGCCGCCTTCCCGGGCCTTGACGAAGAAGGTGCCGACGATGGAGGCGATGATGGACACGCCCCCCAGCACCAGGGGATAGACGATGGCATTGGTGGCGGACATGCCTGTCACCATCAGCCCGCCCAACAGCATGGTGGCGATGATGGTCACGGCATAGGTCTCGAACAGGTCGGCAGCCATGCCGGCGCAGTCGCCCACGTTGTCGCCCACGTTGTCGGCGATGACGGCGGGGTTGCGGGGGTCATCCTCGGGGATGCCGGCTTCCACCTTGCCCACCAGATCGGCGCCCACGTCGGCACCCTTGGTGAAGATGCCGCCACCCAGACGGGCGAAGATGGAGATCAGGGAACCGCCGAAGCCCAGGCCCACCAGGGCGTGGATGGCATCGCCGCTTGCCATGCCGGTGGCGGTGAGCACGGCGTAGTAGCCGGCCACGCCCAGCAACCCCAGGCCCACCACCAGCAGGCCGGTGATGGCGCCACCGCGGAAGGCGACGTTGAGGGCGGCGTTGAGACCCTGATGGGCCGCTTCGGCAGTGCGGATGTTGGCGCGCACGGAGACGTTCATGCCGATGAAGCCGGCGGCGCCGGACAGAATGGCTCCCAGGGCGAAGCCGATGGCAGTGGTCCAATGCAGGAATATGCCGATGAGCACGAACAGCACCACACCCACCAAACCGATGGTGGTGTACTGACGCTTCAGGTAGGCCTGGGCGCCTTCCTGCACCGCCGCGGCGATGGCCCGCATACGGTCGTTGCCCGTGGGCAGGCCGTTGATCCAGCCAATGGACATGACCCCATAGGCGATGGCCAGTGCCCCCGCCACCAGGGCGAACATCAAACCTTCATTCATCGCTTCATCTCCTAGAACATGCATGAAAAACGTCGCACCGCACAGACTCCCCCAGACCATGCGACTTCCGTTTCCGCCCGGCTGTTGCCGGGTCTCGATTTGCGTCAGGTATTACATCTGCCGGCCATGGGCCAGCCCCCCCTCGAAGCGGGTGCCCGGCTCGAAGCCGAAAATCTCGGTGAGCCCCAATTCCCGGATCAATCCATCCACCGCGGCCTGGCCGTGTTCCTTCTGGACCTCGGAAAGGATGAGCTTGGCCGAGTTGGCGTTGTAGAAGCCGCCGAAATCGGCCTGGGTCTTGAGCAACTGGCGGGCACGGTCGAGGGTCATGGAGAAATTGGGAAAATCGGTCTGCAATCGTAATCAAGGGCGCCCGGGGCGCCCTTGATCTTGGTTAAAGCTTGAACTCGGGCAGCTTCTTCGCCACCGGCTTGTTCTTCAGGGTGACATAGACCGGCAAGCCTCCTTCGTACTTGGGATAGTCCTCGCCCTGAATGAGGCCGGTGAGGTACTTGCGGCACTTGTCGGTGATGCCGTAGCCATCCTTGCTGATGAAGTCGCGCGGCATGAACTTCTCCACGTTGGCCACATCCTTCAGCTCGGCATAACCCAGCTTGTACTTGTAGGGGATGTCGGAGATCCGGTCGATGGTGGGCATCACCGAGTTGTGGCCCTTCACCGCCAGTTCCACGGCTTTCTTGCCCAGTTCGTAGGCCTGCTTCACGTCGGTCTTGGAGGCGATGTGGCGGGCGGCCCGCTGCAGATAGTCGGCCACGGCCCAGTGGAACTTGTAGCCATGGGCTTCCTTGATCATGTTGGCCACCACGGGGGCGGCGCCACCCAGTTGGGCGTGGCCGAAGGCATCCCGGGTGCCCTGCTCGGCCAGGAACTTGCCGTCGGGATAGTGGCAACCCTCGGAGACCACCACGGTGCAATAGCCGTGTTCTTCCACCTTGGCTTTCACGGCGGCCAGGAACTTCTTCTGGTCGAACTCGATTTCCGGGAACAGGATCACCACGGGGATGCCCTGATCGGCCACCAGGCCGCCGGCGGCGGCGATCCAGCCGGCATGCCGGCCCATCACTTCCACCACGAAGATCTTGGTGGAGGTCTTGGCCATGGAGCGCACGTCGAAAGAGGCCTCCAGGGTGCTGACCGCGATGTACTTGGCCACGGAGCCGAAGCCGGGACAGCAGTCGGTGATGGGCAGGTCGTTGTCCACGGTCTTGGGCACGTGGATGGCCTGGATGGGGTAGCCCATGGCCTCGGACAGTTGGGAGACTTTGTAGCAGGTGTCGGCGGAGTCGCCGCCGCCATTGTAGAAGAAGTAGCCGATGTTGTGGGCCTTGAACACCTCGATCAGACGCTCGTACTCGCGCTTGTTGGCTTCCAGGCTCTTCAGCTTGTAGCGGCAGGACCCAAATGCGCCAGAGGGGGTGGAGCGCAAGGCGGCGATGGCCTAATCGCTCTCCTTGCTGGTGTCGATGAGATCCTCGGTGAGGGCGCCGATGATGCCGTTGCGACCGGCGTAGACCTTGCCGATGACGTCGGCGTGCTTGCGGCAAGCTTCGATGACGCCGCAGGCGGAGGCATTGATGACGGCGGTCACGCCGCCGGACTGGGCGTAGAACGCGTTCTTTTTCTTGGCCATGTCGTATCTCTCCTTGAAAACAAAAAAGCGCGCCATGGGGGGCGCGCTCTGGTTTGAAGCGTTTACCGGATGCCGCCTTCCCCATCCCGGCGGGCCTGTTCTTCCTCCTGGACCTTGAGCAGGGTGATGAGACAGTCCCCCAGATTGTCGTACTCCTCCTGACCGGTTCCGAAGCGATCCTTCACCGAGTAATAGAACATGGCCCGGTAGGCGGCCTGTCCGGTGCGGGACACCACGAAGGCGCAATCGCCCACGATCCAGAAGAGCGCGGGGCAGAGCGTGAGTTCGCGATCGGCGGGGGAAAGCCGGATCTCGGTCTCCGCCTCCTTGATCTCCACCCGGTCGGCCACCGCAGCGCCGAAGCGTTCCTTGAGAGTGGCCTGTACCAGTTTGAGATCGGAGGCGGAAAATCCCGGGATGGCCATGCTTGCTTACTTCTTGACGGAATCCAGGCCGGCGAACACGGCGGCGGTGATGCTGTCCACGGAGCCCACGCCGGACACCTTGATGTACTTGGGCGCGGCGGCGTCGCCGGTGGCGGCCCAGTCGCCGTAGAACTTCACCAAGGGCTCGGTCTGGGCGTGGTAGACGTCCAGGCGCTTCTTCACGGTCTCTTCCTTGTCGTCGTCCCGCTGAATCAGGTCCTCGCCGGTGACATCGTCCTTGCCTTCCACCTTGGGGGGATTGAAGACCACGTGGTAGGTGCGGCCGGAGGCCACGTGCACCCGGCGGCCGGACATGCGCTTGATGATCTCCTCGTCGGGCACGTCGATTTCCACCACGGCATCGATGGGCACGCCGGCGGCCTTCATGGCCTCGGCCTGGGGGATGGTGCGGGGGAAGCCGTCGAACAGGTAGCCGGCCTTGCAGTCGTCCTGGGTCAGACGCTCCTTCACCATGCCGATGATGATGTCGTCGGACACCAGGCCGCCGGCGTCCATGATCTTCTTGGCGGCCAGCCCCAGCTCGGTACCGGCCTTGACGTGGGCGCGCAGCATGTCGCCGGTGGAAATCTGGGGAATGCCGTACTTTTCCTTGATGAAATTGGCCTGGGTGCCCTTGCCCGCACCGGGGCCGCCGAGAAGAATCAGTCGCATGAAAACCTCGCAAAAACAAGGCCCTGTGAGGGCCGATCAATGGATGGAAGGGGAACTTTAGCGCGCTAAAGCGTAGTCAAGGAGACTGTCCCTGGACAGTCAATTTTTTGTATTCGG
>CAZYEY010000059.1:0-5225 GCA_964646585.1 uncultured Thiobacillus sp.
CTGGTAGGCGCCCTGGCCGATCCCGGCCGGCCCGTGGACCGGGAGATGCGGCTTGCCGACCTGCCCCGTCAGACCGGCCTCTTCGGCCTGCTGGGGCTGCGCTCCCGGGGCCTGGTCTGGGCCGCCCTGGCGGCGGAGGCCCTGGCCAGCCAGCTGGAGGGCGACCCCATGCCCCTGGAGAGCGACCTGCTGGACGCGGTGGATCCGGGCCGCTTCCTGTTGCGCGCCAGCCGGCGGCGCTGACCCGGGAAGCCTGTTTCGCCGGCGCTAGACGATATCCACCGCCACCAGGCCAACGCTGGGCGCCACCCGGACCCAGTCCGCCACTTCCTCTTCCAGCACGGCCTGGGTCAGGGGATTGGCCTTCAGCCAGTCACCGGGCAGGCGCAGCCGGCAAGCGCCGCCCTCGCAGGCCAGGCCGAGGCCGGGGGGGGCGGCATCGCTGCGGCTGGCGTGGAACAGCACCGCCAGGCGCAGGCAAAGGATCAGGGGCCAGTTGGGGTCGTCCCGGCCCAGCAGCAGTTTGTCCAATCCGCCCCGGCTGGCCCGCACCAGGCCGGCCAGAAGGGCCTGGTCGCGGCGGGAGAAGCCGGGCATGTCGGCGTTTTCCAGAATGTAGGCGCCATGCTTGTGCTGGCCGGAATGGGCGATGCTGATGCCGATTTCGTGGAGACGGGCGGCCCATGCCAGATGATGCATGGCCTCGCCCTGGTCTCCCCGGTAGCGCTCCGCCAGGGCGGCGAACAGCTTCACCGCCAGCCGTTCCACCCGCCGGGCCTGACGGGCATCCACGTGGTAGCGGCGCTGGAACTGGTTGACGGTGACGTCCCGCATGTCGTGGTCGTGGACCCGGCCCAGCAAATCCCAGAGGATGCCTTCGCGCATGGCGCCCTGGGCCACGGTCATGGCGCCGATGCCCAGTTCCTGGAACAGGGCCAGCATGATGGCGAGCCCCCCCGCCACCACGGGCCGGCGGTCCGCCTTGAGGCCAGCCACGTCCAGACGGTTGGCGTCCCCCGCCTTGACGAGCCGCTCCCGCAGCCACTTCAGGCCCTCCAGGGTGATGGGACCGTCGGAGAAGCCGTTGGCCCGGCAAATGTCGCCCAGGGCCTTGGCGGTGCCCGAGGAGCCCACCGCCTCGGTCCAGGCGCCGGCCTGGAACTGGCCGGCTGTGACATGGCGGATCTCGATGCGGGCGGCGGTTTCGGCAGCCTTGGCGGCGGCCTTGTCCACCCGCCCATCGGGAAAGAACTGCCTGGAAAACACCACGCAGCCCATGCGTAGGCTTTCCCGCTCCCTGGGCTCGTAGCCCACGCCGATGATGCACTCGGTGGAGCCGCCGCCGATGTCCACCACAAGACGGGGGCTCTGGGTCAGGGGCAGACTGTGGGCGACCCCCAGGTAGATGAGGCGGGCTTCCTCCCGGCCGGCGACGATCTCGATGTCGAAGCCCAGGGCGGCCCGGGCCTTCTCCAGGAATTCGGGGGCGTTCTTCGCCACCCGCAGGGCCGAGGTGCCCACCGCCCGCACCGCGCCAGGGGGCATGCCGCGCAGGCGCTCGCCGAAGCGGGACAGGCAGTTCAAGGCCCGGCGCTGGCTGGCCCCGTCCAAGCGCTTCTTGTCGGTCAGGCCGCTGGCCAGGCGCACGGACTCCTTGATGGCGTCGAGATAGAAGAGTTGTTCCCCCTCCACCCGGCCGACCTGGAGATGGAAGCTGTTGGAACCCAGATCGACGGCGGCGAGGGTGGGGTATTCCTGCATGGCGAGAGGTTAGGGGAGACGCGTGTCCGGATTATGACACGCCATCGCCCCGCCCCTCCCGCGCCTGCGAGGCTCAGGCGATGCGGAAGCGGCTCGCCAGGGTGTTGAGCTCGTTGGCCAGATGTTCCAGGCGCTGGGCCGCCGCCGCGGTCTGGGCCACCGCCGCGCTGTTCTCCTCGGAACCCTGGGCGATGCGCTCCACCTTCTGGGCGATGTCCCGGGCGGCCACCGATTGCTCCTTGAGGGCAAGGGAGATGTCATCCACCGCCTGGGTTACCCGGGTGCTGGACTCGCGGATGCCCGTGACCGACTCGCCCGCCTGGATGGCCAGGGACACGCCATCGTTGACCCGCAACACCCCCGCCTCCATCTCCTGCACGGCCCGCTGGGTGCCCTGCTGGATCTTGCCGATCATGGCGCCGATCTCCTGGGTGGAGTTGGCGGTGCGCTCCGCCAGCTTCCTCACCTCGTCGGCCACCACCGCGAAGCCCCGTCCCTGCTCCCCGGCCCGGGCCGCCTCAATGGCGGCGTTCAGAGCCAGCAGGTTGGTCTGGTCGGCGATGTCCTTGATGACCTGCACGATGCTGGAAATCTGGGTCGAGTAGGCTTCCAGCTCACGGATGGTATCGGCCGTGCTGTTCACCGCCTCGGCGATCCGCTTCATCTCCTCCGCCGCGTCGTGGATGATGCGTCCGCCCTCGCTGGATTTGACGCTGGATTCCTGGGTCACATTGCGCGCTTCCCGGGCGTGGTCGTCCACCTGGTCGATGGACACGGACAGCTCCTCCACCGAGGCCGCCATGCCCGAGGCCGCCTCGGACTGCATCTCGGTGCTGCGGGCGCTGGCCTGGGCGGCATTGGAAAGATCCCCGGCCGACTGGTGCAACTGGTCGACGTTGCGGCGGATGGCGGCGACGAGATGGTTCAGGTTGTCGCGCATGGTGCCCAGCTGACTCAGCAAGACGCCGAGCTCGTCCCTTCCCCCCGCCGGCACGGGCTGGGTCAGATCTCCCGAGGCAATGGCCTGGGCCGTCCCCCTGGCGGCCTGCAAGGAAGCGGCGATGTGGCGCAACGTGAACCACGTGCTGCCGAGCACGCCCAGCACGCCCACGATCAAGAGCGCGGAGAAGATGATCTGGTCCCGGTGATAGCGGGCCTCGGCAGCCTCGAACTCCTCATTGGCCACCCGTTCCTGGTAGTCCATCAAAGCCGTCAGGGCATCGGCCAGCGCTTTGCGATCCTCACGGCCGGCCTTCAGAAAGGCGGACAGGGCAGACACGCTGAAATCACCCCGCTCCAAGGCATCCACCGCCGCCAGCAGCTTTCCGTGCCAGACCCGGCGCTTGGCGTCGAAGCCCGCCGCCAGGCGCTTTTCCTCCTCGGTGAGGTACTTGGCCAGGTATTTGGCCCACAGGGCGTCGATCTTGTCCTTGTTCCCACGCACCACGTCCGTATGCATCGTGATCGGGTGATCGTGGGCGCCATGGAGAGCCCCGGCCGGGTCGTGCTGGAAGCCCGCCAGGACATGGACATATTTCTCGTCCACCAGGGTCTGGATGCGGCCCAGATCATGCAGGGGGATCGCCCTGTCCTCGTACACCGTCTTGAGGGCGTCCCGGGCCGCCCGCAACCCCGTCCAACCAATCGCCACGGCGATGAGGAACAGGATGCCGGAGAGGATGGTGACAAACCACAATCTTTGGGCAATGGTGAGACGGTCGAGCATCAGATACTCCTAGTGGATGGATGGAACAAACAAGCCTATTTCGGCTTGCCGCCGGGAAAATTGAGCCGTGCAGGGCGGGCGCGGATCAGCGCCGGGCCACCCCCAGTTCCAGCTTGGCCGGCACTTCCCGGCCCTCGCCGTCGTGCTGAACGATGTCCGCCGCCTTGACCCGGTCGGCGGGCGCGCCCGCCGCCACCAGGCCGTCCACCACGGCCTGGCCCCGTCGCCTCGCGAGTTGACCCAGGGCCTCGTCGGACACCGCTTCCTGGTCCAGCAGTCGCTGGTAGACCAGGGCATGCAGGTCGGCGTCCTTGAGCTGGCCCAGATCCTCGGCGGATAGCGGTGCCTCGGATTTGAACAGGTTCTTCAGCCGCGACACCATCCTGCCGGCGGCGGACTCCCGCTTCTTCTCCGGATTCGCCCGCAGCCACTTGCCCTGGAGGGCCTTCCACTCCGCCTCGCCGAAGCGGGCCGAGTAAAGCCCTTCCAAGGCGGCCTGGGCCTTGGGATTGGCGGTGGAGATGGGGCCCGGGTCCTCCTCCGGCGCCAGCTTGACGCCCATCCCCCCGGCCACCGCCCGGCGCAGTTGCAGTTCCTGCATGGCGGGCCGGTCGATCCCGGCGGACCAGGCGCCCTGGACGGTCAGGGCCAGGCCCGGGCGCTTGTGGAGGATCTGGGTGATCTGCTTGAACTTCTCCTTCTCCGGCGGCGTGAGACCCGCCTCTCCAGCCTCGAAGGCGATCTTCTCCAGCTTCTCGCCACCGCCGCCGAACAGGGCGCCCAGAGCCCGGAAGGGGGCGGTGACGATCTTGGTGAGGACGTTGCCGATGGCCTTCCAGATGATCTGGCCATAGCTGAACTGGGGATCGTCCAGGCTGCCGGACACGGGCAGGCCCAGGTCGATGCGCCCGTCGCTGTCCTGGAGGATGGCGATGGCCAGATCCAGGGGCAGATCCTTGGCGGTGGGGCTCTCCACCCGCTCGCCCAGGGTGAGCTTGTCCATGACGATCTGGTTCTGGCCCAGCAGCTGCCGGTCCTTGATCTTGTATTCCAGGTCCAGGGAGAGCTTGCCCGACTGGATCCTGCGGCCCACGAAGGTGGCCGTGTAGGGCGTCAGGTTGGTCATCTCCACGTTGCGGAACACGGTCTTGATGTCCATGAAGCCGGTGGGATTGAACAGGTCGATCTGGCCCACCGCCCGGGCCAGGCCGTAGTCGTCCACGCGGCCGTCCAGCTCCAGTTCGGCTGCGGCGCCCGGTTTGGTGGAGATGCCGTTGAAGGCGCCCTTGAAGCCGTGGATGCGGGTGCCGAAGGGCAGGGCCAGGGAATGGTCGGCGAAGTCCATCTCGCCACGCTCGACGCGGATGCGGTCGATGGTCATGGGATAGGCGGGGGCGGGCTTGGCCTCGGCCACCGGCGCTGGGGGCCTGGCCGGCTCCGGCGCTTCGGGCTTGTCGCCCGCCGGTGGCGGCGGGCTCTTCAGGATCTTCTTCAGGTTGACCGTCTTGTCCTGGTAGATCACCAGCTTCATGCCCAGGCCGTCCAGCTTGACCTCCTCGATATCCAGGGCCTCCTGACTGGCGCTCACGCTGTCGCTGGCCAGCTTCTTCCAGGCCAGGAAACGGGCGCCCCCCTCGCTCTCGTTGAGCAGCAGGTCCGCCACCTCGAAGCCGCCCTTGAACTCGGCCTTGCCGGCGTATTTCACCTGCCCGCTCAGGGATGCCCGGCCCGAGGCCAG
>CAZYEY010000060.1:0-17384 GCA_964646585.1 uncultured Thiobacillus sp.
AAGACGGCAAACGAGATCTCGTACGGTCTCGTGGGCTCGGAGATTTTTATAAGAGACAGCCCCGACACCCCCACCACCGGCGCATTGCCGAAGTAGGCGGATAAGCGGTCCCCTTCCAGGGTGGCGGAAAAGATGATGAGCTTCAGTTCCGGCCGCCGGGTCAGCAGGGTCTTCAGGTAGCCCAGCAGGAAGTCGATGTTGAGGCTACGCTCGTGGGCTTCGTCCAGGATCAGGGTATCGTAGCCCTTGAACGCCGGGTCCGACTGGGTTTCCGCCAGCAGGATGCCGTCGGTCATGACCTTGATGCGGGAGTCCGGCCCCACCTGGTCGGTGAAGCGCACCTGCCAGCCCACCAGGCCGCCCAGCCGGGTTCTGGTTTCCTCGGCGATGCGGGCGGCCACGCTCTTGGCGGCGATGCGGCGGGGCTGGGTCATGCCCACCCGGCCCTTCACCCCGCGTCCGGCGGCCAGGGCGATCTTGGGCAACTGGGTGGTCTTGCCGGAGCCGGTCTCGCCGCAGACGATGACCACCTGATGATCCAGCAGCGCGGCGGCGATGTCGCTCCGGCGGGCGGAAACCGGGAGATGCTCAGGGAACTGGAGCTCGGGTATCGTGGCGGCTGATTCGAACATGGGGCGGCGTTTTAGCATGAATCCTAGGACAGGGTGGCGCACGGCACTGGCGGCGCTGGCGATGGGGCTGTGGGCGGGGTTCTCGCCGGCCGCATCCCTGAGCGTCGAAGCCCTACGCCTGGAACCCGGAGTCGGTTGGCAAAGGGGGCCGGCCGAGCAGGAGCAGGCGGAGGAGGTGTTCATCCTGGATCATCCCGGCGAGGCCGGCCCCAGCGTCCAGGTGCTGTTCCTGCGCCGGGCTCCAATAGTCAAGGGCGACGCCGATGCCTATTTCGACCGGCTCACCCGCTACTGGCGCGGCCAATACGGCAAGGCCGTGCTCATCGACTGGCTGGAGGCGGGGGGCATGAAATGGCGCTACATCCGGCGGCCCGCGAGCGACCAGGGCATGGGCGTGTTCCAGCTTTCCACCGTGTTCGAGGGCCGCGCCTACAGCCTGCTGGTCTACGTGCCGGGCACGCTGACCACCCTGCCCCCGGAAGCCCAGGCGCTGATCGCCGGCGCGCGCTTCGGCGCGACGGCGGAGGCGGTGGCTTCGCTACCCCCCCCGGCGCGCTGGGCGCGTGCCCGGACCTACCGCTTCAATCTCCGGGGCGAGGCCCTGGAAGCGGTGGCGATGGCGGATGTGGAGCGTCTGGGCCGGGACGGCATGCTCACCGGCTATGGCCTGAGCTACGGTGAATCCAGCGTGGAATGGTTTCTGGAGGGCTTCGAGTGGAAGACGGTGGCGGGTCGCGTTGCCCGGGTGCCCTGGTCCTCCCGGGGGCGTCTGGAGGTGGAGGCGCCCGCTGAACTGGATGCGGCCTGGACTCTGCGCCTGATCCTGCCCGAAGGCGAGGCTGGCGTGAACGCCCGGCTGCTGGTGTGGGATGTCTGCGGTGAAGAGGATGTTCTCAGGACGGAACTGGACAAGCTCAATCGGGGCGCCCGCATGCCCATGGAACGGCTCGCCGCCGCCTGTCCTGGCGCCCGGCCCGCCGGACCGGATGGCCGATTGAAGGGTGTCGGGGGCCAGACGGCCACGGTCGACTGGGTGCTGCCGGGAGGGCCGGCGGCCCCTCAAGCCGGTAACCGGATGCGGTTGGTGGAGGTGGTGCTGGAACCGGCGCCCGAGCGCAAGCTGCCAGGCGATGAATTGCTGGCCAAGGCCCGGCTGTTCTTCGCCTATGAACCCTACTTGCCCAGCAGGTAGCGGCGGTCGTCGAAGGTGGCCACCCACTCTGGCTTGTAGACCACCATCAGGGTGAGCAGCATGCCGGTGGCGAAGGCCTCGCTCCAGGCGATGAGCAGGTAGTAGGGCAGATAGTCCTCCAGCAGGTAGTCCAGGGGATAGGCTCCCGCCAGGGCGGCGAAGGCCGTGGACACCCCCCCCACGGCCAGGATGGCCAGGGCCGAGCCGAAGAAGGCGTTGAGGAAGACGTAGATGAACAGGTGGTTGGGCAGCCTGCCGTCGATGAGGCGGAACAGGGCCCAGGACACGCCCACGGGCACTGCCCCCATGATCAGCCAGTTGGCCGCGAAGGCAGCGTACTGGCCATGCCAGATGCTGATGGCGGCGGTGATGAGGGCGATGGCCAGGAGGGCGAACAGGGGCCGGAACATGAGGGTGAGGGCCGTGGCGCCCAGCAGGTGGAAATTGAGGCCGGGCTTGACCCCGGTCTTGATGAGCCACAATCCCAGCACGGCCACGGTGGCCGCCAGGAAAACGTTCAGGTTGGCCGAGTCCCGCAACATGCGCCAGTTGGTCCGCCGCAGGACCAGGGCGCCCAGGCCCAGGGCGAGAATCCATAGGGCACCGATCCAGGTGGCGGGAATGTTGGCGGAAACCAGGTTCATCGGTAGCCTCGGATAGAATGTGCCGATTATATTAGATATTGCTGATGGACTCCCCCATGAAGCTTGCCCTCTTCGACCTGGACAACACCCTGCTCGCCGGAGATTCCGACTTCGAATGGGCCCAATACCTCATCGAGCAGGGTGTGCTGGACCGGGAGGTCTACGAGGCCCGCAACCAGGACTTCTACGACAAGTACAAGGCGGGAACCCTGGACATCTTCGAGTTCCTGGATTTCCAGCTCAAGCCCCTTTCCCGGCATTCCCGCGCCCAACTGGATGCCTGGCACCGGGACTTCATGGCCCGCAAGATCATCCCCATCATCGCCCCCGGCACGGTGGAACTGCTCCGGCGTCACCAGGACCATGTGCGAGTGATCGTCACCGCCACCAATCGTTTCGTCACGGCGCCCATCGCCGCCCACCTGGGCGTGGCCCATCTCATCGCCACCGAGCCGGAAGTCCGGGGCGGCGAGTTCACCGGCAAGCCCTATGGCACTCCCTCCTTCAAGGAGGGCAAGGTGGTCCGCCTGGAACAATGGCTGGCGGAACGGGGACATGCCTGGGCCGACGTGGAGGAAAGCTGGTTCTACAGCGACTCCCTCAACGATCTGCCCCTGCTGGCCCGGGTGCATCATCCCGTGGCGGTGGACCCGGATCCCATCCTCAAGGCCCATGCGGAGAAGCTGGGATGGCCCGTCATCAGCCTTCGCCAAGGGGATGCGGAGGCCTGATTTCAGCTTGCCATCCCCAGTGTCCGGCTCTAGCATGGTTCATGAGGAGCTGCTTATCCGCTTTGTCTATCTGAAGTAATCGCGGGGCTCCCGACACCTTTCCGTCCGGTTTCAGAAGAGGGGATAGACATGAGTCTGCGTGCTTCACTCCTGGCTTTGGCTCTGGGCCTTGCCGCATTCACCACCCAGGCCGCCGAGCCCATCGTCATCAAGTTCTCCCATGTGGTGGCGCCAGATACTCCCAAAGGACGGGCTGCCGAGTATTTCAAGAAGATCGCCGAGGAGCGCACCAAGGGGGCGGTGAAGGTGGAGGTATATCCCAACAGCCAGCTCTACAAGGACCGGGAGGAGATGGAAGCCCTCCAGTTGGGCGCGGTGCAGATGCTGGCGCCTTCCCTGGCGAAGTTCGGCCCCCTGGGCGTGCGGGCCTTCGAGTTGTTCGATCTGCCTTACATCTTTCCCAACAAGGAAACCCTGTACCGGGTGATGGACGGCGACATCGGCAAGAGGCTGTTCGCCCAGTTGGAAGCCAAGGGCATCTACGGTCTGGCCTTCTGGGACAACGGCTTCAAGCAGATGAGCGCCAACAAGCCCCTCCGCACCGTGGAAGACTTCAAGGGCCTGAAAATGCGCATCCAGTCCTCCAAGGTGTTGGAGGCCCAGATGAAGGCCCTGGGCGCCAACCCCCAGGTCATGGCGTTCTCCGAGGTCTACTCGGCCTTGCAGCAAGGCGTGGTGGACGGTACCGAGAACCCCATGTCCAACCTCTACACCCAGAAGATGCATGAGGTGCAGAAGCACCTGACCCTGTCGGACCACGGCTATCTGGGCTACGCGGTCATCGTCAACAAGACGTTCTGGGACGGCCTGCCCGCCAACATCCGCGCCACCCTGGACAAGGCCATGGCCGATACCACGGTGTTCGAGCGCAAGATCGCCCAGGAGGAGAACGACGAGGCCCTGGCCAAGGTCAGGGCCGCCGGCACCACCCAGATCTACACCCTGCCCTACAAGGATCGTGTGGTGTGGCAGCAGGTGCTGCTGCCGGTGCACAAGGAATTCGAGGAGAAGATCGGCCGCGACATGATCCAGGCCGTCTACAACGTGGCCGCCCAGGTGGAGAAGGAAAAGGCCGCCCAGCCCGCTCCCGCCGCGAAGGACAAGCCCGGCTCCGCCAAACCGGAGAAGAAGTAAGCCAGCCCAGCCCCCAAGGCCGCCCCGGCTCCGGCCGGGGCGTGTTTCCCACCCGCGCAGGGGAAGCACCATGTTCCACCGCATACTCGATCGCCTCGAGGAGTGGCTCATCCTGAGTTTCATGGCCGCCGCCACCCTCGTGACTTTCGTTTCCGTGATGATGCGTTACCTGATGGGCACGGGTTTCACCTGGGCGACGGAACTCACCATCTATCTGTTCATCTGGATGGCCAAGTTCGGCGCCGCCTACGGCGTGCGCACCGGCATCCACGTGGGCGTGGATTACGTGGTCAACAAGGTGGAGGGGGCGAAGAAGCGGGCCCTGATCATCACCGGCATTTCCCTGGGCATCATTTTTACCGGCGTCATCGCCTTCTTCGGCGCCCGTTGGGTCGTCTTCATCCACGGCACCGGCCAGATTTCCCCGGACCTGGAATGGCCCATGTGGATCATCTACCTGGCCATTCCCCTGGGCTCCGGACTCATGTGCTACCGCTTCATCCAGGCCCTGGTGAAGTTCCTGACCCGGGGCGAGACCACTTCCGCCGGGCCCGCCGCCGACCTGCGCGAGGGCGCTCTGGATAACCTGAGGGAGGAAGCCAAATGACCGCCGCAGTCATCATGGGTATCCTGGCCCTCCTGCTCATCACGGGCACGCCCATCTCCATCGCCCTGGGCATGACGGTGTTGGTGTTCCTGCTGGGCTTCTCCAGCTTTGACATGCAGACGGTGAACATCATCTCCCAGCGCCTGTTCACCGGTCTGGAGAGTTTTTCCATCATGGCGGTGCCCTTCTTCGTGCTCGCCGGCGCCTTCCTCACCGACGGGGGCGTGGCCAAACGCATCATCAACTTCGCCGTGAATCTGGTGGGCTGGATGCCTGGTGGTCTGGCCATGGCGGCTGTGGTGGCCTGCGCCTTCTTCGCCACCCTGTCCGGCTCCAGCCCCGCCACGGTGATGGCCATCGGTTCCCTCATGCTGCCGGCCATGATCCAGCAGGGCTACCCCAAGGGGTTTTCCACGGGGGTCATTGCCTGTTCCGGCAGCCTGGGCATCCTCATCCCGCCCTCCATCGTGCTCATCATCTACGCGGTGGCCACCTCGGAATCCGCCGGCAAGCTGTTCGTGGCCGGCATCGTGCCGGGCATGCTGCTCGCCATGCTGCTGATGGGCGTGACCTTCCTCTACGCCAAGAAGCACCACTTCCCCACCGTGCCCCGGGCCAGTCTGAAGGAAGTATGGAAGTCCTTCCTGGATGCCTTCTGGGGCCTCATGTTGGTGGTCATCGTCATGGGTGGCATCTATGGCGGCGTCTTCACGCCCACCGAAGCGGCGGCGGTGTCGGCGGTCTACGCCTTCCTGTGCGCCACGGTGATCTATCGCTCGCTCAAGTTCCGGGATGTGCCCAAGGTGTTGCTGCACGGCGCCAACACCTCGGCCATGCTGTTGTACATCATCACCAACGCCATCCTCTTCAACTTCCTGCTCACTTCCGAGCAGATTCCCCAGGCCCTGGCTGCGTGGGTCACCCACATGAATCTGGAGCCCTGGCAGTTCCTGGTGATCGTCAACATCACCCTGATCCTGGCGGGCCAGTTCATGGAGCCCAGCTCCATCATCCTGATTCTGGCGCCCCTGTTCCTGCCCATCGCCAAGACCCTGGGCATCGATCCCATCCACCTGGGCGTGATCATGACCGTGAACATGGAGATCGGCATGCTGACGCCGCCCGTGGGCCTCAACCTCTATGTGGCCAGCCACCTGTCCCACATGGGGCTCACGGATGTCTCCAAGGCGGCACTGCCCTTCGTGGGCGTGATGCTTCTGTACCTGATGCTCATCACCTACGTGCCGGAAGTGTCCCTTTGGCTGGTGGACCTGCTCTACGGCTCCCCGGGTATTCCGGCAGGTGGGGGCGCAGGGGGCGCGGCCTTCGATTGATCTGGCGCTGCGGCCGCGCCCCGCCGCCTTTTTCGCCGGAATTCCCCTGTCGGCGGCTCTCGGGCAGACCTTCCGGTTGGCCCGGTCCGCAGTCTTGAAGGCGGTCGTGCACCGCCTTCGTGAATCCGGGAGGCTTACGCCGCTTGCAGCGGATCCACCGCAACCAACACGTCTCCCGTGGCCTCGGCCAGCACGTGCTTGGTGACGCTGCCCAGCAGGAGATCCTCCAGAACACCCTGGCCGTGTTTTCCCATGACGATGAGATCGCAATCCCGCTCCTGCTCCTGGCTCAGGATGATCCGCGCCGCACTGCCATGCTGGACCGCGAGGATCGCTTCGCCCGCTTCCAGGCCGGCCTCCGAAGCGATGTTCCCGAGTGCCTCGCGGGCCTCCTCGCTGGTGGACGCCTGATAGCGTTCGATATCCGCCTCATCGACCCCGGCGAAGCGCAGTTTGGATTCGAAGGGCGCCTCAAACGCATGCAGCAATATCAGATCCGCCCTGGGGGCCAGTGTCCGCGCCAGTTTCACGGCGGGAACGGACCAGTCGGAGAAGTCCACGGGAACCAGAACCCGCCGGTAGCTTTCGTGGGGCGTTTGCCGGACCATGAGGACGGGTCGCCGCGTGCGGCGCAACAAGCGCTCGGCAGTGGTGCCCACCAGCAAACGGCCCAGGTAACCCTCGCCAAGGGCGCCCACCACCACCACGCCGGCATCCAGTTCGTCGGCTCGCTCCAGGATGGCGCTCATCACGCTGCCCGTGGCCAGATGAATGCCTGCCGCCAGGCCATGGGTCTGGCCCAATTCCAAGGCCAGGGTGTAGAGCTCCTGCCGGGCACGGTCCAGGATGCGGCTTTCCACTTCGCCAGCCCGGACGCCGAGCAGGCGGCGCAGGGCATTCATCGCGCCCTGGTGGAGGGCATGCATCAGTTCGAGGTCTGCGCCGATGTCCGCGGCGACGCGAAAGGCTCGATCCGCCGCGTGTCGGGCCGGGGCCGAAAAGTCGGTGGCGACGAGGATGGGGCGCGGTGCGTTCATGGGTTTTCCCTTTCCGGACGGATGAGACCGCTCAGGTGTTCCACCGTGAAATCCACCGCGTCCCGGAACGGGTAGAGCACGGTGGGCGCGCCAGCGCGCTTGAGCGCCACGCCCTGGGCTTCGTCCCGGGCGACGATAGCCACGTCACCGGTGAAACTCCGTGATGCCAGGGCGTGCAGGAGGGCGCGGTTGGATTCGATATCCGGCAGGGTACTGACCACCCAGGGCACGCCATCCAGGGGGAGGGTGTCCAGAAAGTCCGGGTCCTGGCCGTCGCCGAAGCGGGCATCCAGTCCTTGCCGGCGCAGGCGCCGCACCTGCTCCGGGTCGAACTCCACGCCCAGGACCGCCAATCCGGACTCCTTCAGCCGGCGTGCCAGGCGTTCGCCGTAGCGTCCCAGCCCGAACACCATGATGTCCGGCCGCGCCTCTCCCGGGGCGTTTTCCTCCACCGCCAACTCCCGGTGGGGCCGTTTCCGTTCAAACCATCCCAGCCAGGGAGCCAGGCGCTCATACAGGGGGTGGGAGAACAGGATCATGTAGGTGGAAAGGGTGATGGTGAGGATGCCCACCAGAGTGGTGAGGCCCAGGGCCTGGCCCCCCACATGGCCAAGACTGATCCCCATGGCCACGAAGACGATGGAGAACTCGCTGATCTGGGCCACGGTGAGCCCGGCCAGGAAGCCCGTGCGCTTGCGGTATCCCATGTACCCCATGATGGCCATGACGATCAAGGGATTACCGATGAGAACGAAGGCGGAAAGCACCGCCGCCGGCCACATCTCCCCACCCAGGGTCGAGAAGTCCAGCTTGGCGCCCAGGTCGATGAAGAAAAAGAGCAGCAGGAAGTCGCGGATGCCTGCCAGGCGGGCGCCGATGGCCTCCCGGTAGGCGGTGGATGCCAGCGAGAACCCCGCGAGAAAGGCGCCCGCCTCCTTGGAGAAGCCGGCCCATTCGCCCAGCGCAGCCAGACCGGTACCCCAGGCGATGGCGAATATCAGCAGCAATTCCCTGGAGCGGGCCATGGCGCCCACCACGGGAGGGAGGATATGACGCATCAGCGCGTACAAGATCAACCCAGCTACCCCGACGCGCGCCACCAGGGATGCGGCGACGTCCAGCCCCCCGGCGTCCCCGGCCCCCCGCATGGCGCTCATGGCCATCATGGCGATCACCACGGCCACATCCTGGACGATGAGGAAACCTACGGCGATACGGCCATGCAGGGAATCCAGCTCCCGTTTGTCCGATAGCAGCTTGACGATGATGATGGTGCTGGAAAAGGTCAACGCCACCGCCACGTATAGGGCCTCCAAGACCTCCTTGCCCAGTGCCAGGATGAGCAGAAAGCCGAAAAAGATGGTGAAAGCCAGCTGCCCCAGGCCCGTGGCCAGGGCCACCGGTCCGATATGGCGCACGTGTTCCAGATCCAGCTTGAGCCCCACCAGAAACAGCAGCACTGCCACGCCCACCTGGGAAAGCAGGTCGATCTGGTCGTGGGAGGTAACCAAGCCCAAGCCGGCGGGCCCCACCAGGACGCCTACCGCGATATAGGCGATCAGCACCGGTTGACGCAGGCGAACGGCCACCGCGCCCACCGCAGCGGCGATGATCAGCAACAGGGCGAATTCGCTGAAAGGGTGATGCATGGCGATGCCTGGCTTACCGGCTCCTTGGTGCCGACCCGTGTGGGCGGGAAGAATCGTCCAGTGGGATTGTAGTGGCGGTTATGCCCCTGGAGTTCCCGGCCGGAATCCGGCAGGCTGGCCCCCCTCCTGCGATCCCTTGGATTTCGCCTTTTCTCCGCGCTTTTCAAGCGAGGTTTTCGCTTCATCCAGCTGGCGACCTCGTCGCCGCGGATTCGGCCTCAGGCTGCCTGGGCGGGCATCCGGGCGCCGACGCGCTGGATGCGGTTCTTCTTGTCCACGTAGACCAGGGTGGGCTCGAAGTTGGCCAGTTCGATCTCGTTGTAGGTGGCGTAGCTGGCGATGATGAGGACGTCGCCCACGGCAGCCTTCCGCGCCGCCGCGCCATTCACCGAGATCATGCCGGAACCGCGCTGGCCGCGGATGGCGTAAGTGGCGAAGCGCGCGCCGTTGTTGACGTTGTAGATCTCGATCTTCTCGTATTCCCGGATGTCCGCCGCTTCCAGCAGGTTCTCGTCGATGGCGCAGGAGCCCTCGTATTCCAGCTCGGAGGCGGTGACACGAACGCGGTGCAGCTTGGACTTGAGCAGGGTGCGTTGCATGGGGAAGGGCAGGAGAAAAACGGGCTGGGATTATAGTCTTTTTTGCAGCGCACAACTCTCGTTGCCGCCATGAAAAACCTGGCCTGGCCTGGGGTCAGCACTCCAGATTGTCGATGAGCCGGGTGGTGCCCAGGCGGGCAGCAGCGAGGATGACGAAGCGGGATTCGTCCGGGGCGGGCGGCAGGAGGGAGGCGCGGGCACGCACGGAGACGTAGTCCACGGCCCAGCCGTGGGCGGCGAGGTCATGGCTGGCTTCGGCTTCGATGGCGGCGAAATCCCGCGCGCCGGCGGCGATCCGCTCCGCCGCTGCCCGCAACAGGCGGAACAGGCGCGGCGCCTCGGCCCGCTCGGCGGCGGACAGGTAGCCGTTGCGGGAGGACAGGGCCAGGCCGTCCTCGGCCCGTTGCGTTTCTGCTTCCACCATGACGATGGGCAGGTTGAACTGGCGCACCAGACCCTTCAGGATGAAAAGCTGCTGGTAGTCCTTCTTGCCGAACACCGCGTAGCGGGGCTGGACCATGTTGAAGAGCTTCAACACCACCGTGGCCACGCCCGGGAAATGGCCGGGCCGGTGGGCGCCGCAGAGTTCGTGGGCCAGGGGCGGCAGCACGGTGAAGGTCTGGGGCTCCGGATACATCTCCTGGATGTCCGGGGCGAAGACGATGTCGGTGCCTACCGCGGCCAGCTTTTCGCAGTCGGCCTGGAGTGTGCGGGGATAGCGCTCGAAATCCTCGCCGGCGCCGAATTGCAGCGGGTTGACGAAAATGCTGGCCACCACGGGCCGGCCGTGGCGGGCGGCGATTTCGGCCAGGGCCACATGCCCGGAATGCAGGTTGCCCATGGTGGGCACGAAGGCAGTCTCCCGCTGACCGGCCAGGGCCTCGCGCAGCTCGGCGACGCTGTGGATGAGATGCATCAGAAGCTGTGCTCCGGCCCCGGAAATTCACCGGCCTTCACCGAGGCCACGTAATTGCGGATGGCGGCGCCGATGTTCCAGGCCCCCTCCATGAAGTCCTTGGCGAAGCGGGGCGGCTTCTCGGTGAGGCCCAGCAGATCCTGGAGCACCAGCACCTGGCCGTTGCACAGGGGGCCGGCGCCGATGCCGATGGTGGGAATGGCGAGGTGCTGGGTCACCTCATCCGCCAGCACGGAGGGGATGGATTCCATCACCAGCATGCGGGCGCCGTCCAGGTCCAGATCGGAGGCGTCCTGGAACAGTTGTTCGGCGGCGCCGGCTTCCCGGGCCTGGGCCCGGTAGCCGGTGGCGTTCACGGATTGGGGCAGCAGTCCCAGGTGACCGCAGACGGGAATGCCACGCCGGGTCAGGAAGCGCACGGTCTCCACCATGACCGCGCCACCTTCCAGCTTGACCATGTTGGCCCCGACGGCCATGAGCCGGGCGGCGGACTGGAAAGCCTGCTCCTGGCTGGCCTGGTAGCTGCCGAAGGGCAGGTCGGCCACCACGAAGGCCTTGCCCGCCGCGCCCCGGGCCACCGCCTCGGTGTGATAGGCCATCTGCTCCAGTGTGACGGGCAGGGTGGTGGGGTGACCCTGGACGGTCATGCCCAGGGAGTCGCCCACCAGCAGCACGTCGATGCCGTTTTCCGCCAGCACACGGGCGAAGCTGGCGTCGTAGCAGGTCAGCGCCGTGAGCTTTTCGCCCTTTTCGGCACGGGCCTGGAGTTGGGGGAGGAACATGCGGATCTCCTTTCAGGCGCCCATGTTGAAGAATTCCCGGGCTCCGCGCATGTCCTGGATGCGCTGGACCAGCAATTCGAAATCCGGATCCCGGTCGGCGAAGTTCAGGTGTTCGCTGTTGACCGTGAGCAGGGGGGCGCCCTCGAAATGATAGAAGAACTCGTTGTAGGCCTTGGCGAGGTCGGCGAGATAGCTCTCGCCCAATTGCTGCTCGTAGGTACGGCCACGTTTCCTGACCCGTTCCATCAGGGTGGCGGGGCTGGCCTGGAGATAAATCACCAGGTCCGGGTTGGTGGCCTGGGGCTTGAGGCCATCATAGAGCTGGCGATACAGCTTGTACTCGGCGTCATCCAGGTTCAGGCGGGCGAACAGGGGGTCCTTGTCCAGCATGAAGTCAGCCACCGTGGCAGGGCTGAACAGCTCTCCCTGGCCCAGGCGCCGGGCCTGCTCCACTCGGGAGACCAGGAAGAACAACTGGGTGGGCAGGGCGTGGCGCTTGCGGTCCTCGTAGAAGCGGGGCAGGAAGGGATTCTCGTCCGGATTCTCCAGCACCAGTTCGGCTTCCATGCGTGCCGCCAGCTTGCGGGCCACGCTGGTCTTGCCCACGCCGATGGGGCCTTCCACGACGATATGGCGGAAACGGCCGGGCATGCTACCGGATGGCCCGGGCGCCGGCCCCGGCCAGACGCTCGATGCCGTCCAGGGACAGGCCGGCCAGGCAGTCGGCGGCGCGGCCGCAGCCCGGCACCATCACGTCCGGCGCGATCTCGGCCAGAGGCGCGATGACGAAAGGCCGCTCGGCCATGCGGGGGTGGGGCAGGGTGAGGCCGGGCTCGTGCATCACCAGGCCGTCGTAGAGCAGCAGGTCCAAGTCCAGGGTCCGCGGCGCGTTCTTGAAGGCGCGGTCGCGGCCATGCCGGACCTCGATTTCCAGCAGAGCGGCCATCAGCGCCCGGGGAGAGAGGCGGGTCAGAACCTGGGCCACGGCATTGATGAAATCGGGCTGGTCGATATAGCCAGCGGGTTTGGAAAGATAGAGAGCCGAGCGGGCGGTGAGGCGGGTGTCCGGCAGCCGGGCCAGTTCGCCACAGGCGGCCTCCACCTGGGCGGCGGGGTCGCCCAGATTCGCGCCCAGGGCAATGTAGGCGGAAATCTCAGCCAAGCTTGACCTCGACTGCGTCCTCCGCCTTGGCATTGGACCGGCGTCGCCGGCGCTTGCGCTTGGCCTGGCCGGCAGTGGCGGGCAGCAGCATGCGTGCCTGTTCGTCGGCGTCGGCGTCCTGGAAACGGGTCCACCAGTCGGCCAGTTCCTGGGGTGCGTCGCCGCCATCGGCGCGGATACGCAGGAAATCGTAGCCGGCGCGGAAGCGGGGATGGCTGAGAAGCCGATAGGGCCGGGTGCCGCTGCGTTGCTCGAAGCGGGATTGCAGGGCCCAGATTTCCTTGATCATGCCGTCGAAGCGGCGGGGGAAAGCCAGCGCGTCCCGCTGCCGCTCCAATACCGCATCCATGGCATCGTGGAGGGCGGGCTGGGCGCTCTGGCCGGAGTCCTGGTTGCGCCGCCATTCCGCTTCCATGTCGAACCAGAGCAGGCAGGCCAGCATGAAAGCGGGGGAGGCGGAATGGCCCTGGCGCACCCGCATGTCCGTATCGTGCAGGGCGGCGTGGATGAATTTCTGCCGGGCGGGGTCGTCCAGGATGGCGTCCAGCATGGGCAGGATGCCGTGGTGCAGGCCCTCGGCCCGCAACTGCCGCACGCCCCGCTCGGCATGGCCGGAGAGCAAGAGCTTCATCATCTCGTCGAACAGCCGGGAGGGCGGGATGCGCTCCAGCATGGGCGCCAGTTCGGCGATGGGCGCCCGGGTGGCAGGGTCGATGTGGAACTCCAGCTTGGCAGCGAACCGGGCCGCCCGCAGCATGCGCACCGGGTCTTCCCGGAAGCGCCGGGCCGGATCGCCGATCATGCGCAGGACTCTCTTGCGGGCGTCCTCGACCCCACCATGCCAGTCCCAGACCTCCTGTTTTTCCGGATCGTAGTAGAGGGCGTTGACGGTGAAGTCGCGGCGGGCGGCGTCCTCCTCCTGGCTGCCGAATACATTGTCCCGCAGCAGCATGCCGTCCTCGGCGGTGACCCGGGATTCGTCTCCGTCATCCTCGGCTTGGGGCGTGGCGGCCCGGTAGGTGGTGACTTCGATGAGGTCGGCGCCGCAATAGACATGGACGATCTGGAAGCGGCGGCCGATCAGGCGCGCCCGGCGGAAGACCCGCTTCACTTCGTCCGGGGTGGCGTCAGTGGCCACATCGAAATCCTTGGGTTCCCGACCCAGGAGTAGATCCCGCACGGCGCCACCGACGATGAAGGCGGTGTAGCCCGCTTCGCGCAGGGCCCGGGTGGTCTTGAGGGCACAGGGCTGAACCTGCTCCCGGCGGATGCCGTGGGCCTCCAGGGGCAGGATGCGCGGACCGGGGGCGGGTTTTTTTCCGAAAACCTTGTTGATGAACCGGCGGATCATGGTTTCCGGTAGGGGAATACGATCATGGACTTGCCTTCTCCTAAGCGGCCCGGATTATACACGCGCCTCCAGCGCCCTCGGCTTGCCTGGGCAGACCTCAGGGGCTACAGTTCAGCGCATTTTTCCAGTCCACGAGAACACGCAGTGTTAGCCCTCATCGAAGCAGCGGGTTGGCCCATCTGGCCTCTGATCATCGCCTCCATCCTGGCCCTGGCCATCATCTTCGAGCGTTTGTATACCCTGCGTCGCCTCCAGGTGATCCCCCAAGGGCTGTTGGAGCAAACCATCAATAACCTGCGCCAATATGGCCCCAACCCGGATCTCGTGCGGGCCCTGTCGGAAGGCTCCCCTCTGGGCCGGGTGCTGGCCGCCGGCATTCGCAACCTGGGTTCCAGCCGGGAGGTGATGAAGGAGTCCCTGGAGGAGGCAGGTCGTGCCGTGGCCCATGACCTGGATCGCTTCCTCATGTCCCTGGGCACCATCGCCACGGTGGCGCCCCTCATGGGCCTGTTGGGCACCGTGGTGGGCATGATCGAGATCTTCGGTTCCCAGTCTCCCACCGGCGGCAACCCGGCGGTGCTGGCTCACGGCATCTCCGTGGCCCTCTACAACACCGCCTTCGGCCTCATCGTGGCCATTCCCAGCATGATCTTCCACCGCTTCTTCCGGGGCCGGGTGGAGGCCTATCTGGTGGAGATGGAGCAGCAGGCCGTGCGCCTGGTGGAAATCATTCACGGCGAGCGCAAGTAGATGCGTTTCCGCGTGAGCCGCCACGACGAGCCGGAGATCAATCTGATCCCCCTCATCGACGTGTTGCTGGTGATCCTGATCTTCCTCATGGTCACCACCACCTACGCCCGATTCTCCGAGCTCCAGATCAACCTGCCCGAGGCCCAGGGCGACAGCCCCAAGGAAGTGCCCACCCAGATCAACGTGGGCGTGGATGAGCAGGGTGCCTACAACGTCAACGGCGCTTCCGTGGTGGCCGATGGTGGCGTCGAAACCCTGGTGGGGGCCCTGAAGACTGCCGCTGGCGCCCAGAAAGACCCGGTCATCGTCATTTCCGCGGACGCCCGCGCCACCCACCAGTCGGTGATCCGGGTCATGGATGCCGCCCGGCGGGCCGGCTATCCCCGGGTGACTTTTGTCACCCAGAGCCCGGCCGCCGACCAGCCCTGAGTTGCTCTTGAAACAAGCGCTGACGCGCTGCTGGCATGGGGACTGCGCGTTCCCATGGCGTCTTTCGCTGCTCCTTCTGGTCCCCGTCTCCTGGCTGTTCCGATTCCTGGTCGCCGGGCGCCGGTGGCTGTATCGCCTGGGGGTTTTCAAGTCCGTGCGCCTGCCGGTGCCGGTGGTGGTGGTGGGCAACATTACCGTGGGCGGGGCCGGCAAGACCCCCCTGCTCCTGGCCCTGGTTGCCTTGCTGCGGCAAGCAGGCTTCAAGCCGGGAGTCGTCAGCAGGGGTTATGGCGGCGCCGCCCGGATGCCCATGCCGGTCCGCCCCGACAGCGATCCAGCCCTGGTGGGGGACGAGCCGGTACTCATCGCCCGCCAGGCTGGCTGCCCGGTCTGGATCGGCCGCGCCCGGGCGGAAGCCGGTCGCCGCCTGCTGGATTTCCATCCCGAGGTGGATGTGTTGCTCGCGGACGATGGCCTGCAGCATCACGCCCTGGGCCGGGACATGGAGATCGTGGTGGTGGATGGCCAAAGGGGCTTTGGCAACCGCCGCCTGTTGCCCGCCGGCCCCCTGCGCGAGCCCATTGCCCGGCTGACGGAGGTGGACGCGATGGTGGTCAACGGCAGCCAGGAAGTCGCCCTGCCCGATCTGGCCGTAGCCCGTTTCGCCATGGCCCTGACCGCCCGGGAATTCGTCAATCTGCGCCACCCGGAACGGCGCGTCTCCCCTGGGGCTTTCCAGGGGCGGCGGGTCCATGCTCTGGCTGGAATCGGCCACCCGGAGCGTTTTTTCGCCAGCCTGGAGGCCCTGGGGCTCGTCGTCGAGCCTCACCCCTTTCCCGACCACCATGCCTACGTCGCCGCCGACCTGCCTGACGGCATCCTGGTGATGACCGAGAAGGACGCCGTCAAGTGCGCCGGCTTCGCCCCGGAGGATGCCTGGTTCCTCGCGGTTGACGCAGAGGTGGATGGGGGACTACAAACCTTGTTGCTGAACACACTGAAGGAACGCCATGGATCCCAAGCTGCTTGAAATCCTCGTCTGCCCCCTCTGCAAGGGGCCGCTGGTCTACCGGCGCGAGGCTGGTGAGCTGATCTGCAAAGCCGATCGCCTGGCCTTCCCCATCCGCGATGGCATTCCCGTCATGCTGGAGGACGAGGCCCGGCGTTTGGAGGAAACCGAGGAAGTGGCCTGATTCACCAGTTTGAATAGAGAACCGGGGCATGGCCAAGCCCTTTCCCCTGCAAACCCTGCTGGACCATTCCCGCCACCGCATGGACGCGGCAGAGCGTCTGTTGCGCATCCTCCGGCGCAAGGAAGACGAGGCCCGTGCCCGTCTGGACGAATTCCATGGGTATAAGCGGGACTACCAGCAGCGCCTCGCCGGGGCTGGCGGCCGGGGCATGGAAATCCACCTGCTCCAGGATTTTCATGTCTTCCTGCGCAAGCTGGACATCGCCATCGCCCAGCAGGAGGGCGAGGTGGCCAAGGCCCATGGCCATTGGCAGGATGCCCACGCCCAATGGCTGGCCCTGCGGCAGAAGGTGAGGGCCTACGAAACCCTGGCCCGACGCCATGAAACCCAGGAACTGGAGCGTCTGGAGAAAAGGGAGCAACGGCTTTCCGACGAGAACGCCCTGCGCCGGCATCTGGTCGGGAGTGGCAAGCTGGGTCAGGGTTAAGTCGCTCTTCGACGGCACAAAACTTGCTTTTTCCTGCCCGTATCTGATCGGAGGATCGCGATGGCGGATTTGGGCGTGGCGCTGGACGCGGCGGGGATTGCTGGCTTGGTGGGCGGGAAGAAGGGTGCCAAGGGCACGGGGGGGCAAAGCGTCCAGGCTGGCTTCATCACCGCCTTGCTGGCCCAGATGGGGAAGGCCGACAAAGCCCAGACGGCCGATCTGCCCGAGGGCGGGCTGCCGCCCGTCGGCCAGACAGAAGCATGGCGGGATTCCGCCGGCGCGCTGAGCGTCCTGGGCAAGGATGACAAGACTGCCCGGGGAACGGGGGAGGCCGCGGCAACGGATGGAAATGAACTCGGTGCCGCCGTGCTGCCCACCGATTCCCCCATGCCGCCCCAGGCAGCCGTTGGCGGCGCCATGACGTCCACGGCAGAGACCACGGATGTGCTCCCGCCCCCCCCCCCCCCGGGATCCGGCAACCCCTTTCCGGTCGCCCCTGATGGGGCGCCGCCGGCGGGATTCCCCGCCAATTTTTCCCGCCGGGCCCGGAAAAAACGCCCCGGGCTTGTCGGGCCTTCCCCAGGGGGGCCCGCCCCCCACGGGGGACGTGGCCCCCGTCCCCAGCTCACCTGGGGGGGTCCTGGCGGCGCACTCCCCCCCCCCCTTCCCCTTAAACCCACTTCCGCGCCCACGAG
>CAZYEY010000061.1:0-4078 GCA_964646585.1 uncultured Thiobacillus sp.
TCCCCATCTCTTCAAGGTGTTATGACCATGATCCGGCAACGAACCGTCAAGACCCTGGTACGCGCCACCGGCGTGGGACTGCACACGGGCGCCCGGGTAAACCTGACGCTGCGCCCGGCGCAACCCGACACGGGCATCGTCATCCGCCGCACCGACCTGCCCGAGCCCAAGGATTTCGCCATCGCCCCAGAACGGGTGGTGGATACCCGGCTCTGCTCCGCCCTGGAAGGCAACGGCGCCCGGGTGGCCACCGTGGAGCACCTGATGTCCGCCCTGGCCGGGCTGGGTATCGACAACCTGTACATCGATCTGGACGGCCCCGAGGTGCCCATCCTGGACGGCTCCGCCGCCCCCTTCGTCTACCTGCTGCAATCCGCTGGCATCGAAAACCAGAACGCGCCCAAGCGCTTCATCCGGGTGAAGCGGACGGTGCGCGTGGAGGAGGGCGACAAGTGGGCCGAGTTCGCCCCCCACGAAGGCTACACCCTCACCTTCCGCATCGACTTCGACCACCCCGTCTTCCGCCAGTCGGCCAAGGAAATGCACATCGACCTGGCCCGCCAGTCCTACGTCAAGGAAGTCAGCCGCGCCCGCACCTTCGGCTTCATGAACGAGGTGGAGTACCTGCGGAGCAATGGACTGGCCTTGGGGGGCACCCTGGACAACGCCATCGTCATGGACGAGTTCCGGGTACTCAACAGCGACGGCCTGCGTTACGCCGACGAGTTCGTCAAGCACAAGGTGCTGGATGCCGTGGGCGATCTCTATCTGACCGGTCACCCCATCCTGGGCGCTTTCACCGCCTTCAAGTCCGGTCACGGCCTCAACAACAAATTGCTGCGCGCCCTGATGGCGGACGCCACCGCCTGGGAATGGGCGGAGTTCCGCGACGATGGGGCCACCCCCTCCCAATTGCTGAACCTCTATCCCCAGACCACCTGATGTTGGCCCTGCGCCTGATCCTCATCCTGATCGGCGCGCTGATCGTGATCAGCCTGCTGGGCTACGCCCTGAATCGGGATCCCAGATGGTTGCGCTTCGCCGGGCTGAGCCTGAAATCCGGGTTGGCACTGGTGGGGCTGCTGATGCTGGTGTATCTGGTCGAACGCCTCGTCATCGCGCTCTAAGCAGCATTAGTACCCGGGAAGAATGGAAAAGGGCGCCTTGCGGCGCCCTTTTCATCCTAAGCCGGACGAGCCGGAACCAAACAAGAACTACGATGAGCAGCATAGAGATGGCGAGGGGAATGACCATGGCAGCTACGCTGACGGACCGCTATGCGGCGAATCTTCATGGGGTATTGTCGTGCTACGACCGGATCATCATCACCGGAACGTTGCCTGGAGCCTGTTACGCGGGCGGGATGACGAGTTACCTGTACGCCCACGGCATACGCATCTTCGATTACCCGCGCTTTGCCGAGCCCCTGCGTGACCGCATCCGGGAGCGTGTGCAGGAAGTCTGTGCGAGCGCCGGCGTGTCCATCGAACACGTCAACAAGAACCACATCCGCAAGGAAGACCTCGTGGCGCGGGTGTTGGCTGCGCGAGGCGATGCGCCGGGTCTGGTGCATGTGATTTCGGCCATGGAGAGTTGTCCGAGCTACAAGCCGTGGATGGACAAGCGCAACGGCCATATGTACCTGCGCCCCACCCAAGGCAAGTGCCTGCATTACTACGCCTACTTCCTCGATGAGGAACTGGGGCTGGTCTACCTGCGGATTCCGACGTGGGCGCCCTTCGGTCTTCAGTTCTACTGCAACGGCCACAGCGCCCTGGCCTGCGCCCTTCGGCAAGAAGGCATCGAATTCGTCCAGGAAGACAATGCCTTCCTGCGCATCGCCAACATCGAGCGCGCCCAGACCCTGGCAGACGCCTTCGGCCCCGACGCCCTGCACCAGCGGTTGACCCACTACGCCAACTGGCTGTGCCCGGTGGCCGAGGTGTTCGGCCAGACCGACTGGCACTGGAGCCTGCGCCAAGTCGAATACTCCACCGACCTGATGTTCAAGAGCCGCGACATTCTGGCGCCCCTTTACGACGCCCTCTCGCGCCAGGCGGTGTTGGCCGCCGATGCCCCGCGCGTGGCCAGCTTCCTGGGCAAGAAGATCACGCCGACCCTGGCCCAGGAAATCGGCTCGCGCCTGTCTACCCGCATCGAAGGCCGCTGCATCAAGCATCAGATGGGTGTGGCCGGAGTGAAGGTTTACGACAAGTTCTCCCGCGTGTTGCGGGTGGAAACCACGGTCAACGATGTGACCTTTTTCAAGCACTACCGCAAGGTGGAACACAAGCAGGGGGAGCCCTCGCGCGAGTTGGCGCCGCTGAAGAAGACCATCTACAGCTTGCCCGATCTGCGTGAAATCCTGCTCGGCTGCAACCAGCGCTACCTGTCGTTTCTGTCCAGCCTGGATGACCCCAGTTCCGGCGAACGTGATCTGTTGCGGCTGTCTCGGCAACGTGTCGGCGACGCCCCCTCCGTCAAAGGCCTGAACTTCTTCAACGCGACCGACCATGCGTTGCTGCAATCCTTGCAGCACGGGGAATTCAACCTCCATGGTTGCCGGCGCGCCGACCTGCTCAAGCTCGTGCCCATCTCCGCTGCCGCCATGTCGCGCCAACTCAGGCGTCTTCGCCTGCTTGGCTTGATCAAGAAAGTCACCCATGCCTATCGCTACTATCTGACACGACTCGGCCGAGCGGCCATCGCCGCCGCCTGTTCCATCACCCGATTCCAGATCATCCCAGCCATGGCGGCTACGCACTGAGGTCTTCGCAGGATCTGTCATCATTGATCCGATTAGTGACTAGAAACGGCAGTTGGACGTGCCCGATGGGGCGTCCAGGCGGGTGGCTGGCGCGACGCGACGACGCGGCATGCCGGGGCCTGCAAGGAGGAGCAACAAAGCCAGACGCCCGCATGGACGTTCCAGCGGGCGCGTAGCGGTCTCACCCAACAGGTGAGGTGCGGCGAAGGGGCTGGCTTCAATTTCCATAAGGCTTCGCAATGCCAATTCAGCGGTCAACTGCCGTTTCTAGGTTCATTGAACTGTGGTTGCCTACTGCACGGCACCCAGGCGCTCATCCAGGATTCTTGGAGTCAGGAAAATCAGCATTTCAGACTTGTCATCCTTCTTGCTGGTGTTCTTGAACAGATTTCCTACCACAGGGAGGTCGCCGAAGAATGGCACCTTGCTGGTGTCATTGCGCAGGGTCTGTTCGAAGATGCCTCCCAGTATCGCGGTTTCTCCGTTGTTGACCCTGACCTGGGTCTTGACACGCTTGACGTTGATGGCCGGCCCCGCATCGGTGTCAACACCTTGGGCATCCTTGGTGACCTCGACATTCAGAATGACGGAATCGTTGTTGAGCACCTGAGGCGCCACCAGCAGGCACAACAAGGCATCCTTGAACGAAGTCTGGGTTCCCTCGGTGCTCACCGTCTGATAGGGAATCTGGGTACCCTGCAAGATCACCGCGGGCCGCAGATTGGTGGTCACCACGCGCGGATTGGAAACGATCTTGCCCCGGTTGTCGGCCTCCAGGGCCTGCAATTCCAGGGAAAGCAAGGTATTCGAAGCGGCATTCAAAATCGTGAAGCCAATGGAAGGCGCCACCGCGCTGGTCACGGGCAGGTTCACATTGAATGGATTGGTGGTAGTGCCGCCAGTGGCGATGAGCCGGGAATCCGTCGCGCTACCGGAAGTGGCCAGGGTCGAGCCATCCAGCTTGCCGGTGGAACGGAAGCCCAGCCGCGCTCCGATGTCCCGACTGAACGTGTCGTCAGCCACCACGATGCGGGCTTCGATCATGACCTGTTTGGTGGGGAGATCCACGCTTTTCAGAACATTCTCCACGGCAAGATGCCGGTCCAGGGTATCCGTCACCACCAAGGTATTCGTGGTGAGGTCATGGGAAGCGCCTCCGCGGTCGGACAACACCCTGTTGACATGGGTGGACGTGGTTCGACCACCACCTTGGCCGCTGCTCGTGGTGGTCGATCCACTCGCGCTGGCTCCCGCCGTAGTTTCCGCCTTAATGCCGGTCGCGCTCGGAGAACATGTGGCGGTTTCCTGGTT
>CAZYEY010000062.1:0-13943 GCA_964646585.1 uncultured Thiobacillus sp.
GATCTGGTGCGGGACGTGGCGGCGGCCCTGAATCGTGACGGGCGCATCGATGCCTACGTGGTGGAAGCGGAGAATTTCGAGTCCATCCACAACCACTCGGCCTACGCGCTGATCGAGAACGACAAGACCCGACGGGATTGATGGAAGCAAGGGGAGATCGGCAAGCCTCCCCCCTTCAACCCTTTCAGCCTGGGCGGATGAGGAGAAATCCGGTCTGACCTTCCAAGCCAGCGGCGCGATCCCGAAGAAGCGCCGGCTCCGGGTGCCGGGGATCCCCCTCTCCCCCCAGCAAAACGGCGTCCTGGCCTACCTCTGCCCGAAAATCGCGGATAATCGGGCCGCATTTCCCGATGTGGCGCCGCTGGGCTGGCTGCGCGATCCGGACGACGGGATCCGGCGGCTGCCGGGCCACATCAGGAAGGCCATCAAACCGCCCTGAAGAAGATAGGTTCTGCCCATGCTGCTTGGCTTCGTGATCCTCTACCTGATCCTCTCCATCGGCATCGGCATGTACGCCGCCACCAAGGTCCACAACGCCAAGGACTACATCGCCGCCGGACGCAGCCTGCCCATCTACATCGTCATGGCCATGGTGTTCGCCACCTGGTTCGGGGCGGAGACGGTGCTGGGCATTCCCGCCACCTTCCTCAAGGAGGACCTGGGCGGACTGATCTCCGATCCCTTCGGCGCATCCCTGTGTCTGGTGCTGTTCGGCCTGTTCTTCGCCCGCAGGCTGTACCGCATGAACCTGCTGACCATCGGCGACTTCTACCGGGCCCGTTATGACCGCAACGTGGAGGTCGTTACCGGTATTGCCATCGCCCTGTCCTACCTGGGCTGGGTCTCTGCCCAGGTCACCGCTCTGGGCCTGGTGTTCAATGTCCTCTCCGACGGCGCCATCAGCCAGTCCCAGGGCATCCTCATCGGCGCCGCCGTGGTGCTCATGTACACCCTGTACGGCGGCATGTGGTCGGTGGCCCTGACCACCTTCTTCCAGATGATCGTCATCGTCCTGGGCCTGTTCTACATCGCCTGGCTCGTCTCCAGCCTGACTGGCGGCGTGGTCCCGGTCGTCGAGCATGCCGCGGCCAACGGAAAGTTCCACTTCTGGCCGGAACTGAATGCCGTGGCCATGGTGGCCTTCATCTCGGGGCTGCTCACCATGGGTTTCGGTTCCATCCCCCAGCAGGATGTGTTTCAGCGGGCCAATTCGTCGAAGAACGAAAACATCGCGGTCTGGGGCACGGTATTGGGCGGTACCGCTTACTTCCTGTTCGCCGCGGTGCCCTTGTTCCTGGCCTACTCCGCCAATCTCATCGACCCGGCCCTGTCCACCCGGTGGCTGGCCGAGGATAGCCAGAAGTTGCTGCCGGAACTGGTGAAGGGGCACCTGCCCCTGTTCGCCCAAGTGGTGTTTTATGGCGCCCTGCTGTCGGTCATCATGTCCACCGCCTCCGGCACCTTGCTGGCGCCCTCGGTCACCATCTCCGAGAATGTCATCAAGGATTTCATCACCCGCCGCCGCCACATTCCCGAGGCGCAGTTGCTGAAGATCACCCGCTGGGTGGTGGTGGTCTTTTCCGTCCTGGTCACCCTTTACGCCCTCTGGGCCCTGGATCGGGAGACCGGTATTCACCAGATGGTGGAAAACGCCTACAAGGTGACGCTGGTGCTGGCCTTCGTTCCCCTGGTGGCCGGCCTGTACTGGAAGCGCGCCTCCACCCGGGGCGCCTATCTTGCCATCGCCTTCGGCCTGTGTACCTGGGTTCCTCTGGAAATCCTCGCTCCGGAGGGAGACGTGCCGCCCCAGTTCGCGGGTTTCCTCATGGCGATCCTGGGCATGGTACTGGGGTCTCTGGTTGGCGGGCGAGCCGGAAATAGCCGTGCTTGATTACAATGGAATCAGGTCAAACTCCCGTATCCACCATGCTCCCCCCGGCCTCCAGTCCAGGTGGAATCGCGGTCAAATGCAGACACTGCGGCAGTACCGACGTTCGCCTCTCCCATAAATCCGCGAAGGACAGTACCCAACCCACCTACCGGTGCCGGGCGTGCAAGCGGCATTTCCGCCTGCACCCCAAGACGGCGCTCCGCAGTGGGCGTTCGCGGGCCGCCGCCTGGGGCTTGGCGATTTTCCTCGCCATGGCGGGCATGGGGCTGGCTGTCTTCTTCGGCTCGGGCAGTGTGGAGATCAAGCCGCGGGTGGATATGGCCGACACCGATGCTGTTTTCAGGCTCAAATCGGATGCAGGCCAGGGGGATCGGCAAGCCCAGTATGACCTGGGCCGGGCCCACTGGCATCGGGGGGAATACCAGCTTGCGCTGCCTTGGCTCAAGGCTGCTGCGGAACGGGGCCATACCGAGGCCGAATATCTATTGGGAGAGGCCTACTTGGAGGGGCGGGGCGTGGTGCAGAATTTTCGCGCCGCCCTGGAGATCTTCACCCGGGCCGCTCTTCACGGTCATCTCGAGGCCGAGTACCGGCTGGGGCTCTTCCACCGTGACGGCATGGGCACCGAACCCAACAAGGAGAACGCCTATCTCTGGCTGAATGTGGCCGCAGCCCGGGGACATCCGGAAGCCCTCGGTTTGCGGGAGAAACTCGCGGCGGTCATGAGCCGGGATGAACTCGCCCGCGCTCAGGAGAGCAGTTCCCATGTCATGAGCAAGTTGGCCGGGATGGCGGACCCAGCGCGATAGGGTGCACTCGGATGGGCCGCCGGTTCCGTCAGAGCCCCCTCCTTCCCGGACTTGGATTCCCCGTGAACCGCCCGCGTGTACCCCAATCCCGCGCCCGATTGAGGAACTTCATTGCCTTCTATGTGTTGTTTCTCGTGGTGGGCAGCCTGCATCCCTACCAGGGCTGGGGTGCGTTGTCCGACTGGTCTTTGGGTTTCATCTGGGCGCCCTGGCCCAAGTACGTTACACGCACGGACCTGGCCACGAACCTGCTGGTATACACCCCTCTGGGCTATGCCCTGGCCCTGTGGTTCTCCATGCCGGGCCACCGCGCCCGGGGCGTATTTCTGGGTGGCATGGCCGGGCTGACCCTGAGCTTCTTCCTGGAAAGCGCCCAGCAGTTGCTGCCGGGTCGGATCGCCTCCAATCTCGATTTGCTGGTTAACGGTCTCGGAGCCTGGAACGGTGCCCTGCTGGCCTTGCACCATGGCCGCTGGCTGCGGGCCATGTCAGCGCTGTCACGCTGGCGGGATCGCTGGTTCATGCCCGGGGTGGCCACGAACCTGGGGCTCGCGCTCTTCTCCCTCTGGTTTTTCGCCCAGTTCTCCCTGCTCCCCCTTTCCGGCATCGGTTGGCTGCATCTGCATCTGCGTCCCATCGATCATCTGCCCGAGAGCCTTGCGGGCATCAACAGCCCCTGGTTGATGGCGCAATTCGTGGAGATCGTTGCCTTGGGCGCCTTCGCCGCCTGTTTGTTGCGACCCGGGCGCTACGTGGGGGGAATGGCCCTGGTCCTGTTCAGCGCCTTTCTCGCCAAGCTGCTGGCGGCCACGATCCTGCTGCGGCTGGCGGTGGTGGGTGGCGTGATGTCCCTGGAAACCCTGGCGGCGTTTCTGCTCGCCCTGTGGTTGCTGTTGTTGCCGGGAAGCTCGCGCCACCGGCACGGACTGGCCGTGGGCGCCATGATTGTCATCCTCCTGGCGCGGGCCGGCCTTGCAGACCGCTTCATTCCCGATGGGAGCCTGCTCAACATCACCGGGCTGGCCCGGCATCTGGGCGCCCTCTGGCCTGGGGTGATCCTGGTCTGGCTGTTCTCGCGCCGGTTCCGCTTACCAGCGGAGACGCAGCGAACCCCTGGGCAGTCCGGCCAGGTCGAAGCGGGCGACCCCGCCGGGGCCAAAGAGCGCGCTCCGTGAGCCGCCGGGCCAGGAGAGCGAGGCTGGGGTTCCGCGGATGCCTCCGAGAACGAGCAATTGGTTCTGGGGGCCATCGTGGCTGAATTCGATCCCGGTTTTCGTCATCCGGTCCAGGAAGATCACCAGTTTCCCTGGCGTCCGGGCGCCATAGGCCGCGCCCTGGATCTTCAGCAGACTCGCCTCGTCGTCGCGGAAGCGGTCCAGGGAAGGCGAGAGGGCCACCAGGAAGTGGTCCCGCATACTGGGGCTGGCGGGCTGCAGCTCCACGCGCCAGGAGCCAGTGTCGAACCAGGGCTGGTCGTGGACGCCCTCGGTCATGTTGGCGCCGTCGAGGACGGCGTCGTCGCCATCCGTTTCCACATAGAACCGGTAATCAGGGCCGCCCAGGAGCCGGATCACCCCGTTCTCAGGCAACAGGCGCCGGACGAGCAGCCGGCCTCTTGCGGCGGAAACCCTGACGCTGTCCGAGCGGGTTTCCAGGATGCCGTTGTCCGCCGTGCCCTTGCGTGGAACGGCTCCCTCGGCCTGGGGCCGGTTGATGGTATGCAGGAGCCACTTCTTGACGTGGCCGGCCTGGACGCTGGTCACGTCGTCGTGGATCAACAGCCGATCCTCGTCGGCCAGATGGATCCACTCGCGCACGACCCGGGTCACCTTGCCACCGTCACCGCCTGAATCGTGGCGGGGCGTGTTGTAGGCGTCGGTCAGGTCGCTCGCCACGTAGGTGTAGCGGCCGGGGACATGTTCGTAGTCAGTGATGGCCCCCGCCTCGAAATGCAGACCCTTGCCCTGGTTGTCCAGCCAATCATCGACACTTCCGATGGCGCTGCCAGTGGGGATCACCACCCGCTGGCCACCGTCGGCAACGTTATGGGTGAAGAAGCCGTTGGGCCGCACGATCTCGCCCGGGCGCATGACCAGCAAGGTGTTCTTGGCCACGCTGCGGATGGCGTAGTCCAGCCGGTGGCGCTGGAAGTATTCGCCATAGGTGCCACTGGCGATGGCCAGTGGGCCGCCTTTGAAGAGCGTGAAATGGCCGGCATCGTAGTGGCCATGGTGGGTCATGACCTTGCCTGCCCGGTAACTGATGAAGGTGTCGTCACTTCCCCATCCGGTCCTGACATAGACAAGCCCGCTGGCCTCGGGGCCAAAACGCTCCGACCTGGGCAGGCGGGTCTCGAGGCCCCTCAGTTCTCCAGGGATGACACCGGGCACTGTCGGGGCCACCGGGTTGCCGATGAGGGGCAGGCTCCAGCGATACCCGGACCAGTAGCTCTCCGAGCCATGGAGCTTTTCCAGGTACGCGGAGTAGGTGGCGAATACCGGGTTGCCCGTCAGTTGGGCGATCAGGTCGATGACCCGGCGGGTTTCGTCCTTGAGGTCCACGCGGGAATTCTCGTCCCCCAAGGCCTCCGCCCGGTTGTCGGGACGGGTGGCGTAGACATGCCACAGGCCGACCCGCTCCACGATGCGACGCACCTCGGCATGGCCGGGAGCGGCCTCCAGCCCGTTGAGCCAGGCGGATGCGGCGAGCATGAGGGTGAAGGCCCGGCTGTTGATCCAGTAGGTGTAGCCCTCTGGCCAGGCCTCGGAGAGGGACAGTGCGCGCAGGGTGTCCTGGAAATGCCCCTGGGCACGGTTGAGCAGGCCTTTGTCGCGCAGTCCCTCCGGGCCCAGGGCCACGGCGGAGATCCAGGCTGAGGCGGCCATGGAGGCGCGACCGTGCCACAGGCTCGGGCTGAAGCCGTCCAGTTCGTCCAGGGTCTGGCGCAGGGCCTGCTCGATGCGCCAGGCGAGTTCTTCCCGGAGTTGGCCGGGGATTGCCGGCGCGCCAGGAAGCTGGGCCATGTCGTAGGCCAGTGCGAGGGCCCAGGCGTGGTCTCCCGGGTCGGACCTGGTGCTGTCCTTGCCAGGATCGTGGCGGGCCATGGCGTCCATGAGCGCCCGGTGGCGGATGTCGTCGCGCTTGGCCAGCCAACACGTCATGGCGTTGAGGACATCCCCCGCGCCGCAGGTGGCGAGCGCCACGTCCCGATGGGCTGTCAGAGCCAGGGGGTCGGGGACCAGGATGCGAGGATGTGTGGAACGGATGCGTCCCACGAAGGGGCGGTTCAGGTAGCGGGGCTCGGGGGCCACCATGGCAACCACCCAGGGAATGCGGATGCCTGCCTTTTCGACCCACTGGGCCGCCAGGTTCCGCAGGGGCGGCGATGTTCCGTCCGACGGGAGGATGCCCAGCCAGCCCATGGCCACCCCTCCAGCGAGGAACGCGGCCACCCCGATCAGCAGTGGCTTTTTCATGGCGAGGTGGCAGCGGCCGGCCGCTTGCGCCGGCCCGGCGTTCTGGGCGGACCGAACAGGGCGGTCACGAGCAACATGAAGTAGCAGATGAAAGTGATGCGGGGCATGTCGAGCATGCTGCCGAACAGGCCCACGCTGAGGATGCCACTCATGGAAGTGGCCATGGCCACGCCCCAGTGATCGCCGCGCATGGCCCGGCGGATGGTGGCCAGCGTCACGGTGAACAGGAAGCCGGAAAAAGCGACCACACCCAAGGCACCCTGGTCGAAATAGAGGTTGACCCAGAGATTCTTCACGTGCCAGGGCAGGTGGTTGAAGTCGTAATAGGGGAACCAGCGCATGGCGCCCTGGGAAAAGTCCCCATTGGCCAGATATTCCTGTCCGCGGTCATCGCGAATGCTCACGTTGTCCACATCCATCAGGGTGCCGCGGGGGGTGGCGAGGGCGAGTTGCAGGGGGTGCCGGCCCGGAACCACCCCGTCTCCCAGGGCGCCGGAATTGAAGGGAATGGAGAGTCTGACCCATTGCCCCGCCGTGTCGCCAACACGTTGATCCAGGCTCACCGTTTGCGGATTCCAGGAGGTGGGCACCACGATATGCCGCCGCAGAATGCGTATGCCGAGGGTGAAGGGTTCGCCCTTGGCGCGGACATCCATGGACAGGGTGAAGTTTTCCCAGGGCGGCAGGGAAACGCGCTGGGTGAAGACCTGGTCCTCTCCGCCACCCAGGGTCAGGAAGCGATTTCCGGTAGCTGCGTCCCTGGCGATGCGGAAACTGCTCATCGGCTCGGTGGCATCCCAGAAATAGGCTTCCGGGAAACGCCCGAGACCCATTCCCAGAAGCAGGGTGGAAATGTCCGGGCGCATGATGGATAGCGCGTGGTGCCAGTGATTCAGACGCACGCCCAAGTCCTGGACGTTGCTCTCCGTGCGCGCCGCCATGCGGGTGCCCAGCGCCGCTGGCGTGACGATGGCGGCACCCAGCGCCAGCATGGCGGCGCCAGCCATGGTCGCCCTCCAGTTCAGGCGGGAAGCCAGGAAGCGGCCCATGGATGTTCCGATGGCGACGCTGGCGATTCCCAGCCCGCTACCCACTGCCCAGGCGAAGCCGGAGGGGTTGAACACCCATTTGCTGTTGAGCATGCCATGGGCCGAACCCACTGCCGAGGCGATGGCCAGCAGGGGGAGCGCAAGCCAAAGCAGACGGGTGAGCGTTGGCGAGCGCCGGGCGCCGAACACATAGACCGCCATGGAGAAGGCCATCAGCCAGGAGAGCATGGTGCTGGCCAGCGCATAGCTTCCACCCCGGGTGTAACCATATCCCGCCAGGGTGAGGAGGGCCACGACGGCCAACGCGGCCAGATAGCCGCCGCGACCCATCGGAAGCCGATCTGGATTCGCTGCAAGCGCCTCAGGTCTGTGGGCCTTGAGCAGGATGAACAGGCCGGTCAGGGCGCCGACTGCGACGGCGAGGTAGCTGACCCGGGAGAAAGTTGCCATGGCCGCATAGAGGGCGCCCGCGGCGCACATCCCGCCGAGAATCCTGCCCGGAATGCTTCGCGCCTGGCTGGCGGCGAGCAGGCCGAAGGGCCACACCAAGGCGATGAAGCCATCTATTGTCTCGCCGCCGGTGTGCATTTCCGAGAACAGTCCGGTGATGCGGTAGGGCGTGGTGAAGTCGAACAGGGTGTGGATGAGCCGGTATCGATCCGGATCGCTGGCCAACACCTCGAACACGCCCCGTTCCCACAAGGCCACGATGCCTATGGCGCCACCCGCGAGCGTCAACCCCCAGACCAGAGCGTTCCGGCTTGCCTCGAAGCGCCACCGGAACAGGGCCACCACGGCGGGCAGCAGCAGCAGGCTCCAGAGGAATCCCTTGGCAATGCGCACGGCGTTCCAATGGCTGCGGTAGTTGGCCAGTTCGGCATAGTCGAAGCCGGGGAAGGGCAGGAAACCCCGTGCCAGGCTGATCGAATAGGAAAGCGCCAGAAGGATGAGAAACAGCCACTCCAATGCGGTCAGGCGGATATTGAAGGCATACAGCCCACGGGCCAGGAATACCGCCAGGGTCACGCCCATGACCAGGTCGTAGTCCTCCAGATAGACGCTCCCGCTCCAGGGCGACAGGTTCACCAGGGTCAGCCAGAGCGGGAGCAGAATCAACATCAGCTGGGGACGCCACAGGCCGACCAGGGCATGGGCCGCCAGGGCCAGGCCCAGCCAGGCCTGGGCGAAGGGATACAGAAAAAGGCCATAACCCGTCGCGCCGGCGACGAGCAATGCCGCGAGACGATGCAGGTGGGATGTGCTCAGGAGGCTGACGGCGCCAGACATGGATCACGTGTTCCGACCGCCGCCAGGTTCAGACTGTTCTCCAGCCGGTGGACCAGGCTGTGGGCACTCTGCCGGCCCGATTCCAGCACCATGTCCGCCACCTGCATGTAAAGCGGGTGGCGGATGGCGTAGAGGTCCTTCAGCTTTTGCAGGGGATCATCGGTTTGCAGCAAGGGGCGGTTCTTGTCATGGCGGGTGCGCATATAGAGCTCGTGGGGCTGGCAGCGCAGGTAGACCACGGTGCCGCGGGTTTTCAGATGGGCCCGGTTCTCCTCCATCAGTACCGCACCGCCACCGGTGGCGAGCACGATGCCCCGGCGCCGGGAGAGCTCGTCGATCATGGCGGCCTCCCGCTTTCGGACGCCCGCCTCGCCCTCTATCTCGAACATGGTGGGGATGGAGACACCGCAGCGGGTGACGATCTCCTGGTCGGAATCCAGGAATTCCAGCCCGCGCTGCCTGGCCAGCAGCTTGCCGATGGTGGTTTTGCCGGCGCCCATGAGGCCGACCAGGAAAATGTTGCAGCTCGGGATCATGGCCGGATTGTAACCGGGGGAATGGGGGTCAGACGCCGCGCCGCCGGGCCAGCAGCCGTTCCACCGCGTCCCGCAGGGCTCCCTCGGGCAGCTGCCTTTCCAGATCGCGGAAGGCATCCAGGGCGGCGCGGGGCATGTCTTGCTTGGCCGGGGGCTCGGGAAAGGACCAGTCGGCCCGAACCTTGACCTTGACCGCCGCCACCGGCTCGCCGGCCTCGGCCAGTGCCCGTGCCACGCCCTTGGCCTGGGCGCGAACCCGGCTGGCGGCGGCGCCGTTGGCGCAGTAAACGAGGGCAGTGTCGCCCTGTATGGCGGCCAGCCGGCAGGCCCGGCCCACGGCTTTGGGCACCACGGCGGCAAAGTGCCGGTGCAGCCGCGCCATGCGTTCCGCCTCGGGCAGGGCCACGGCGAAGACCCGATCAGCCTGGAGCAGGCCGCGCACACGAATGAGGGGAGAAGGCCGGAGGGACAAGTCTTCTTAAGAAAGGCGGGAACGTGGGTATGGTAGCATTGCCCGATTTCGCGAATCCCTCCTATCTCCTTCATTTTTCATGATTTCCGACCTGTTAAAGAAAGTCTTCGGCAGCCGCAATGACCGTCTGCTGAAGCAATACCGGGGCGTCGTCGCCAAGGTCAACGCCCTGGAGCCCGCCTTCGGACAGCTCACCGATGAGCAGTTGCGGGGCAAGACCGCCGAGTTCCGCGCCCGCCTGGAAAAGGGCGAGACCCTGGATGCCCTGTTGCCGGAAGCCTTCGCCACCGTGCGGGAGGCGGCCAGGCGGGTGCTGGGCTTGCGCCACTACGACGTCCAGCTCATTGGCGCCATGGCCCTGCACAACGGCAAGATTGCCGAGATGCGCACCGGCGAGGGCAAGACCCTCATGGCCACCCTGGCGGTATACCTGAATGCCCTGCCCGGCAAGGGCGTCCATGTGGTGACGGTGAACGACTACCTGGCCAGTCGCGACGCGGAGTGGATGGGCAGGATCTACCGTTTCCTGGGCATGAGCGTGGGCGTCATCCTGTCCCAGCAGCCTGGCGAGGAGAAACAGGCCGCTTACGCTTCCGACATCACTTACGGCACCAACAACGAGTTCGGCTTCGACTACCTGCGCGACAACATGGTGTTCTCCCCGGAGCAGCGGGTACAGCGCGGCCTCAACTACGCCATCGTCGACGAGGTGGACTCCATCCTCATCGACGAAGCCCGTACGCCGCTCATCATCTCTGGCCAGGCCGACGACAACGTGGCCATGTACCAGCTGATCAATCAGGTGCCGCCCCGCCTGACTCGGATGGAGCGGGAGCCCAAGCCGGACGAGCCGCCACCGCCCGGCGACTACTCGGTGGACGAGAAGGCCCACTCGGTGCTGCTGTCCGAGGCGGGCCACGAGAAGGTGGAGGGCATCCTCGCCGAGCTGGGCGTGCTGGCCCCTGGCACCAGCCTCTATGACCCCGCCAACATCTCCCTGATGCACCACGTCTACGCCGCGTTGCGCGCCCACGTGCTGTATCACAAGGACCAGCACTACGTGGTGCAGAACGGCGAGGTGGTCATCGTCGACGAATTCACCGGCCGCCTCATGACCGGCCGGCGCTGGTCCGACGGCCTGCACCAGGCGGTGGAGGCCAAGGAAGGGGTGGCCATCCAGCGGGAGAACCAGACCCTGGCCTCCATCACCTTCCAGAACTACTTCCGCATGTACAAGAAGCTCTCCGGCATGACCGGCACGGCGGATACGGAAGCCTACGAATTCCAGCAGATCTACGGCCTGGAGACGGTGATCATCCCCACCAACCGGCCCATGGTCCGCAAGGACATGAACGATCTGGTCTACCGCACCGCCAACGAAAAGTGGAAGGCCGTCATCGCCGACATCCGCGACTGCCACAAGCGGGGCCAGCCGGTGCTGGTGGGCACCACCTCCATCGAGGTCAACGAGTTCCTCTCCGGCCTGCTCGCCAGGGAGAATCTGCCCCACCAGGTGCTGAACGCCAAGCAGCACGCCCGGGAGGCCGAAGTGGTGGCCGAGGCCGGCCTGCCTGGCGCCATCACCATCGCCACCAACATGGCCGGCCGCGGCACGGACATCGTCCTGGGCGGCAGCATTGCCAAGCGCCTGGACATGATCCGCGCCGCCGAGAACCTGGACGACGCCGAAAAGGAACGCCGCATCGCCGCCGAGAAGGCGGAATGGCAGAAACGGCACGAGGCCGTCATCGCCGCCGGCGGCCTGCACATCATCGGCACCGAGCGCCACGAATCCCGCCGGGTGGACAACCAGCTGCGGGGCCGTTCCGGCCGCCAGGGCGACCCGGGTTCCTCCCGCTTCTACCTGTCCCTGGACGACCCGCTGCTGCGCATCTTCGGCGGCGAGCGCCTGAAGATGATCATGGAGAAGCTGAAGATGCCCGAGGGCGAGGCCATCGAGCACGCCATGGTGAACCGCTCCCTGGAGTCGGCCCAGCGCAAGGTGGAACAGCGCAACTTCGACATCCGCAAGCAATTGCTGGAATACGACGACGTGGCCAACGACCAGCGCCGGGTCATCTACCAGCAGCGCAACGAACTGCTGGAGACCAGCGACGTCTCCGCCGGCATCCATGGCATGCGCGCCCAGGTGTTGAACGACACCATCAACGAGTACATCCCTCCCGGCAGCATGGCCGAGCAATGGGACGTGGCCGGCCTCACCCAGGCCCTGGCCGGCGAATTCCTGCTGGACTGCCCGGTGCAGCAATGGCTGGACGCCGACGAGCGTCTGGACGAGCAGGGCGTGCGCGACCGCATCCTGCAGGCCGCGGACCAGAGCTATGCCGCCAAGGAGCAACTGGCCGGGGCCGAGAACCTGCGCAACTTCGAACGCGGCATATTGCTGCAAAGCCTGGACAACCACTGGCGCGAGCATCTGGCGGCCATGGACCATCTGCGCCAGGGCATCCACCTGCGCGGCTACGCGGCCAAGAACCCCAAGCAGGAGTACAAGCGGGAAGCCTTCGAGCTGTTCGAGCGCATGCTCACCACCATCTCCCGGGAAGTCACCCAGATCACCCTCACGGTGCAGATCCGCAGCGGGGCTGACGTGGAAGCGGTGGAGCCCCAGGAAGCACCGGTCAGCAATGTCCAGTATCACCATGCCGACTACGACGAGGCCCTGGCGGCCGACCCGGGGGATGCCGCTTCGCAGCCCATCGAGCGCCAGCACGCCAAGGTGGGCCGCAACGATCCCTGCCCCTGCGGTTCCGGCAAGAAGTACAAGCACTGCCACGGCAGGCTGGCCTGAGCGGATCCGATCGGGAAGGGTCGCCCCCTTCCCGATCGGGCTATTGTCTTGACCGGGTCATATCCCGACAATGACGCTCAACTTTTGTCGGAGCCACCATGCCTTACTACATCTACAAGATCGGCCCTCTGAACATCCTGGAAAAGCAGGGCCAGGCCGATTCCTTCAAGGAAGCCAAGGCCGCCGCCAACGCGCTGCGCAAGGGTCTGGACCCCAATTCCGGCCAGGTCATCAAGATGATCTTCGCCGACAACGAGCTGGCCGCCGAGGACACCCTGTCCCAGCCCCGTGAGTTGGATGCCTCTCTGGCTGGGGACGACTACTAGCCGGCGCGAAGGCCATGAGCGGCTACAACGAGGACGCCTACCGGCAGGCGCGGGAAACCGCCATCGACCTGCCCTGCCCCTTCGAGCGGGCCCTGTTGTCCCGCTGTGTCGCCTGCTTCAAGGCGCGCAAGCTGCTGCTGGCGGAGCGGGAAGCCATCGCCTGCTCGGAGCGGGAAGCCAACACCCACTGCCGGGCCTTCCACGCAGCCCTGCATCAGAACGCCCGCTTCGCCCTGCATATGGATCCCCACCAGCCCTGGCCCTTCGGCAAGGAGATCCGGGCCCAATGCGGCGGTGTGCTGGGCCTCAAGGAAGCCCTGGGCCACGGCGAGGGCGTCGAGGCCGACGTGGCGGAGCTGATGCTGCAAGCCGTGGAGAAGTTCGGCGGCATCGATCACTTTCCCTACTCCGCCATCATGCGCGCCGTGGTCCACTACGAGCCCCGCAAGCGGCGGGACAGGTAGCACGCCCATATTCGGTCTGCTGGCCTGGGGGCCGAGGCTACAGGGCCCCGCGCCGGTCTCCCTTGCGGAAGCCGGGCAACCCGCTTTCCACCCCCCGTCCCAGGGCGATGGCCTTGAACAGCTCCCCCATTTCCGAGGGCTGGATCAGCTTGTGCACGGCGGAGGCCGCGCGCAGGTAGTCCGGCGTCATGGGTTCCATCTCCAGCATCCGATCCAACAGACCCCCATCCAGCAGGAACTGGGCCTGGCTGGCATAGCCCAGCAATTCCAGCCCGGCGGCCTCCCCAGCCTGGGCCACCTGGCTGAAATCCACATGGGTGGTGATGTCCGCCAGGCCGGGCAGGAAGAAAGGGTCGTCCAGGCTGTGGTGGCGGTAATGCACCCGCAAGGTGCCCATGGAACGCTGGGGGTGGTAGTACTCGGATCGCGGAAAGCCATAGTCCAGGAACAGCAGAACGCCCCGCGCCAGGCGGGCGCCCAGGCTCGCCACCAGAGCGGCGGCGGCGGGACAGACTTCGCTGAGGTAGTCCCCGGCCACCGGCAGACTGCCGGCCAACTCCGCCAGAGGCCCCGCCGGCAGTGGTCGGTCGGCCCAGCCCAGGCCATGGAGCGCCTCCCCCGCTTGCGGGGGAGGCCGGGAGGGGGAGGCCCCCCAGACCACTCCACGCTCCATCACCCCCGCCGCCGTCCAATGCAGCAGATGCGCCGGCAGGGCCTCCAGCACCTCGTTGCCCAGCACCAGGCCGGTGACGCTGTCCGGAAGGCCATCCAGCCATTCCACCCGGTCCGCCAGGCCCGCCTCGGCCAGGGTGGCCCGCTGC
>CAZYEY010000063.1:0-3944 GCA_964646585.1 uncultured Thiobacillus sp.
GTGCCAAGTTCGGCACGCCCCACGCCAACGGCAGCGCCGGGGACACGATGACCAGCGGGGTGGGCGCCGGCCAGATGCGCCGGGTCAACTCCGCCCGCCTTGCCGCCATCAAGGCCGGGCACGCCGGGCTGTCCGTGCCCGGCTCCGTGATGGCGAGCGACGCCTTCTTCCCCTTCCGCGACGGCCTGGACAACGCCGCCGCTGCGGGCATCAAGGCGGTGATCCAGCCCGGCGGTTCCCTGCGCGACGACGAGGTGATCGCCGCCGCCAACGAGCACGGCATCGCCATGGTGTTCACCGGCGTGCGTCACTTCAGGCACTGATATGAAACTCCTCGTCATCGGCTCCGGCGGGCGTGAACACGCTCTGGCCTGGCGGCTCAAACAATCCCCGCGTGTGCAAAAGGTCTATGTCGCTCCCGGCAATGGCGGCACGGCCCGGGAGGAGGGGGTGGAGAACGTGGCCATCAGCGCCATTCCCGATCTGGTGGCCTTCGCCCGGAACGAAGGCATCCAGCTCACCGTGGTGGGCCCCGAAGCGCCTCTGGCCGCCGGCGTGGTGGATGCCTTCCGCGCCGCCGGGCTGAAGATCTTCGGGCCCACCCAGGCCGCCGCCCGGTTGGAGTCCTCCAAGGACTTCGCCAAGCAGTTCATGGCCCGGCACCAGATTCCCACCGCCGCCTTCGCCACCTTCACCGACGCCGCCGCCGCACACGCCTACATCGACGCCCAGGGCGCGCCCATCGTGGTGAAGGCCGACGGCCTGGCCGCGGGCAAGGGGGTGGTGGTGGCCGCCACCGCCGAGGAGGCCCACGCCGCCGTGGACGCCATGCTCGCCGGCAACAGCATGGGCGAGGCCGGCCACCGGGTGGTGATCGAGGAATGCCTCACCGGCGAGGAGGCCAGCTTCATCGTCATGGTGGACGGCGAGCACGTGCTGCCGCTGGCCACCAGCCAGGACCACAAGCGCCTGCTGGACGGCGACCAGGGTCCCAACACCGGCGGCATGGGCGCCTATTCCCCCGCCCCCGTGGTGACCCCCGAGATCCACGCCAAAGTCATGCGCGAGGTGATCCGTCCGGTGGTGACCGGCATGAAGGCGGAAGGCACCCCCTTCACCGGTTTCCTCTACGCCGGCCTCATGATCGGTCCCCGGGGCAAGCTGGGGGTGCTGGAGTTCAACTGCCGCATGGGCGATCCGGAGACCCAGCCCATCATGATGCGGCTCAAGTCCGATCTGGCGACCCTGGTGGAAGCGGCGGTAGACGGCAAGCTGGACCAGGTGGAGGCGGAGTGGGATCGCCGCTGCGCCCTGGGCATCGTCATGGCTGCCGCCGGCTATCCGGACAGTCCCCGCAAGGGCGACGCCATCACCGGCCTGGACGCGAAGGGCGAGGACTTCCATGTGTTCCACGCCGGCACCGCCCTCCAGGACGACCAGGTGGTCACCGCCGGCGGCCGGGTGCTGTGCGTCACCGCCCTGGGGGACACGGTGAAGATGGCCCAGACCCGGGCCTACGAGGTGGCGGAAAACATCGACTTCGCCGGCCGCCAGATGCGCCGGGACATCGGCTGGCGCGCCATCCAGCGCAAGAAAAAATAGGGGGAAGGGGAAGGCGATGACACCGCTTCCCCCCATCCGGCGCATTCGCGCCTTCCTCGAGCGCGGCGGTGTCATCGCCTATCCCACCGAGTCCTGCTATGGCCTGGGCTGCGACCCCATGAACGCCAGGGCGGTGGCCCGCATCCTGCGGCTCAAGAGCCGGCCCAGGCGCAAGGGCTTGATCCTCATCGGCTCCGACTGCCGCCAGTTCAAGCCCTATCTGGCTCCCAATCCCATGGAGATCCAGCGCCGCTTCGGCGACTGGTGGCCGGGCCCCACCACCCTGCTGCTGCCCAAGGGGCGGCGCTGTCCCCGCTGGCTCACCGGCAAGCACGAAAAGATGGCAGTGCGGGTCACCGCCCATCTCGAGGCCGCCCGCCTCTGCCATTTCCTGGGCATGCCCCTGGTCTCCACCAGCGCCAACCTGGCGGGCCGGCGTTCCCTGAAGACTGCGGAAGCCTGCCGGAGCCAGTTCGGCGCCCAGGTGCTGGTCCTGGCGGGCCGGGCAGGCCGGCGCAAGCGTCCTTCCACCATACTCGACCCCTACAATGGCGGCGTGGTCCGGCCCTGAGAGCCTGCTGAAATAGGCGCTCAGGCTTGGCCGCCGCCCATGGCCGGTTTATGCTGGCCGCGTCCCCCGGCAGAGGCGTCCCATGTTCTCCCTCTATGGCCCCAGTGGCCAGCATTTCCGCGGCACCCTGGAAGAGCTCACCGGCGTGGCGGGCGTCCGCCGCAGCCGGGGCATCGGTCGGGAGGGGGAGGAACCCCTGCCCACTTTCGTGTCCCGGGCCGAGGACCATGGGCCAGGAGGACATACAGCTTACGAGGCGGCGGCCCAGGCCTATCGGGACATGCTCAAGCTGGAGCAGGAGCGGGGGCCCATCTACCACGCCTACCAGATGATGACCCGGGATGTGCTGGCCCTGGAAGCCGACCAGACCGCCCCTGCCGCCTGGCGAGCCCTGCTGGCCCGCGATCTGCACCAGGCCCCGGTGCTGGATGCCGGCCGCAAGCTGGTGGGCCTGGTGACGGAGCGGGATCTGCTCACCACCTTCAACCTGGAACGCAAGCAGGCTCGGGGCCCCCTGGTCTACCACGTGGGCGATGTGATGATCTCCCCGGTGGTCTGCGCTGACCCGGTCACCGACATCCGCCGCATCGCCCGGGCCATGTTGGAATTTCACCTGCCCGGCGTGCCGGTGGTGAACGAGGCCCGGGTTCTGGTGGGCTTCGTCAGCCGGGGCGACATCCTGCGCGCCGTCATCGCCGATCCGCCCCTGAGCCTGTGGGGGTGAGATCCCGGCCAGGCTGCTAAAATCCGCCGATTCCGCCACTCATCCCGCCGCCATGAACAAGGAACGCGTCAAGGAATTTCTCCTGGAGCTCCAGGAACTCATCGTCGAACGCATGGAGCAGGTGGACGGCAAGACTTTCCGCCGGGATGGCTGGGAGCGGTCCGAGGGAGGCGGTGGCTATTCCTACCTGGTGGAAGAGGGCAAGATCCTGGAACGGGGCGGCTGCAACTTCTCCCACGTCATGGGCGCGAAACTGCCCCCCTCGGCTTCGGCCCACCGGCCGGAACTGGCGGGACGGCGCTGGGAAGCCATGGGCGTGTCCCTGGTCATGCATCCGCGCAATCCCTACGCCCCCACCTCCCACATGAACGTGCGTTTCTTCGTGGCCGAGAAGGACGGCGAGGCGCCGGTGTGGTGGTTCGGCGGCGGCATGGACCTCACTCCCTATTACGGGTTCGAGGAGGACGCCGTCCACTTCCACGCCACCTGCCGCAAGTCCCTGGATCCCTTCGGCGCGGACCTCTACCCCCGTTACAAGAAATGGTGCGACGAGTATTTCTTCCTCAAGCATCGTAACGAGCCCCGGGGAGTGGGCGGCATTTTCTTCGACGATCTGTCCGAGGGCGGTTTCGAGCAGTGCTTCAACCTCACCGAATCGGTGGGCGACCATTTCCTCTCCGCCTACGTCCCCATTCTGGAGCGTCGGGCGGACACCCCCTACGGCGAGCGGGAGCGGGATTTCCAGCTCTACCGCCGGGGCCGTTACGTGGAGTTCAACCTGGTGTTCGACCGGGGCACCCTGTTCGGCCTGCAATCCGGTGGCCGCACCGAATCCATCCTCATGTCCATGCCACCCCTGGTGAAATGGCGCTATGACTGGAAGCCGGAGCCGGGCACGCCGGAGGCCCGGCTCTATAGTGACTTCCTGCGGCCCCGGGACTGGCTGGAGGAGTTTCCGACCAAGTGACTCCTTCCGAAGCCGTACCGGCCTGTCCCCTATCCGATAACTAGAAATGAACGAAGCCGAAAAGCCCGACTCCCCCATTC
>CAZYEY010000064.1:0-12642 GCA_964646585.1 uncultured Thiobacillus sp.
TACATGAAGGATGCCCCCCGAGATACGCCCTCGTTTTTTCAAAGGCAGGAAAGACCGACAACTCCCGTTACTCATCACTGCAAGCCTTCTTCCATCAGTAAGGTAAGGATGTCGTTGTATACCATCTCGGCCTGGAGATAGGCCGTGGTGTAGACCTCCCGCACGGTATGTTTCGAGTCGATGAGGAAGACCTTGAGTACGTGGCTATAGGTGCCCAGGTGGGCTTTGGTCACCGGGTCCACTTCCAGGAACACGTCCTGGCCGAAGTCGTCCAGGATGGGCAGCAGGTCGGGAATGCCGGCGGTGGTGAGGAAGTCCCATTCCACGGGCTGGCCAGGCTTGGCGTTGTCGCCGGCGTAGAGGCGCAGCATCTGTGGGGTATCCCGCTTGGGGTCGAAGGACAGGCTTACCAGGCGAGCCTTGCCACGCAGGCGCGGGTCCGCCGTCAACTGGTTTTGCAGGCGGTGGAACACCATGTAGGCGTAGGGACAGCCGTTGGGATCGGCGCAGGTGGTGTAGATGAAGGACAGCAGGGTGACTTTGCCGCCGGTGAATTCCGAAAGCTTGCGAGAGGTGCCGTGGATGTCCAGCACCCGGCCGTCGCCCGCGGACATGATGCGCTGGAGTTCGTAGCTGCCGGCGGGAGGCGGCACATAGGATTCCGCCGAGGCGGTGGCCGTGTCGATGGGTTTGATCTCACCGGCGAGGAGGCTGGGGGCGATGGCGGATAGCCCCAAACCGACCAGCAGGCCGAGCAGGAGGCGCGCGAAAAAGACGCCTCCCCCGAAGGGGAGGCGAACAGGCGCGGAGATCAATGCGCGGAACAAAATCGTTTTCCCGATCACTGCTCGGTCATGGCCAGCCTGAGGTTGTCCAGGCCCTCCGCCTCGGCGTGCAGGGGTTGGAGCTTGCTCATGTCGCGGGCCTGAAACTTCATGTGGTGGGCGCGGCCGAGCTTCTCTTTGTAGAAGTCGATCTCGAAGCCCAGCGTCAGCTCCTTGCCGTCCCAGTGGTACATCTTCAGGAACTGCTCGTCGTCCTTGCCCTTCTTGTCCCAGTTGGCCAGCAGTGAGGTCGTGAAGTACACCCGCTTGCCGTCGTAGCTCTGGGACACCATGTTGACCTGGGAGCCCACCTTCATCTTGTAGATCTCCCTGGGCTTCATGGGATCGGAGAAGTCCCAATAGCGGGTCGAGCCATCCATGAAGGTGTTGATCCACATGCCCTTGCCGTCGGCGGTCATGGAGATGTCCACGGGCAGGGGGATGTCGGCCGGGTTGCCGATGGTGCCAACGTTGTGGGCCTGCCACTCGCCCTTGCCGTCCTGTTTGAAGACCCAGATGTTGGAGGTCAGCGCAGTGGTGGTCACCGCGAAATCCTTGCCCTGGCCCCAATTCCAGCGGGCCTCCAAGGGAGCGCCGGGAGTGCTGAATATCTTGAGGGGCTTCATGGTCTTGAAATCCCACATGACCGAGGTATTGCCGAAATGTTTCATGGCCTCGGGGTCCTTCACCATCTTGCCCAAGTCCATCATGTAGTTGTTCCAGCCGGTGAAGGAAGTGGAGATCATCACGTTCTTCCTGGGATTGATGGCTACGTCGTAGTTGTAGCCGTCGCCCTTGGCGCCACCCACCTCGCCGGTGGGGATGTGAATGGTCTTCACGTATTCGCCCTTGTTGTTGTAGATGACGTGGGCGCTGACGCCGCCATGGTCCTTGTTGTTGGACAGTCCGGTGATGATCATGCGACCGGGAGCGGCGTAAAAGGTGTGGGGGCCGACGATGCCGCCGGACTTCTCCACGAAATCGTTGATGGTCTTTACCAGCCTGGGCCTGGCCGGGTCGGTATGCACGTCGAAGATGAAGATCTTGCTGCTGTCCAGGCCACCGCCCCAGAGGAAGCGGCGGTCGTCGGACAGGCCGACGTGGTGGGCCTCGTTGCGGCCACCCACGGACAGGCTGTTGATCACCTTGCCGTAGGTCTTGGACTTGGGATTCACGTCCACTGTGACGAGTTTGTCGGAGCCGTCGCCCACGCCTTCCACGCCTAGGGTCCAGACATAGACGAAGTCTTCCTGACCCTTGATCAGGGGAGTGAAGGGGGAGCAGCTGGTCTCATCGGCGGAAACGGTGGCCGGCAGCGAGGCCGCCCCCAGCGCGACGGTGGCGGAAACGGCGGCCACCAGGGATTTCACGGAAAAGCGGTTGTTGCATTTGGTCATGTCTGTCTCCTCAGTCAATCACAGATTCAAGCGCACAAGTGCCACGCCTTCCGGGACGCCAAGGCGACGGCCGGTGTTGGAGCGAAGCTACGCACTTTCCAAACGCAATCTCCATGCCAGGATGAATATCTCTTTAATATCAATGTACTAGTGAAATTGGTCAGGACTGGCCCGCAAGAATCCCGTGACAGAGTGGGTTTCAAGGGTGTGACATTTTGTCGCGGATTCCGACCGCGGACCGGCCATCCCGGGAGCCTGTCGGACTTTGGCCCCGGCCCTTCGGGCCGGGCGTTTGGACGGTGTCTCCCGCGATGCGTCGCTTGGCCATGGAACGATCATGGCCCGCGCTTCGCGCTTCGCATCCATACGTCCAGACGCGCTCAACGCATCCCATGGCCAATGTCCGACAGGTTCCCAGGGTGACACACTGTCTCGTTCCCGGGTCCGGCGAACCCCGCCCCCGCGGTCGGAATGGAAATTAACCCCTTGATTAAAAATGCGTTCATCACCATGCCCCAAGCCATCCCGCACTGGCATGAGATTTGCTTAACTTTGGCCGATACCCGCCAGGTGCCGTTCATGTCCGAGAAAACTCCGCTTCAGGCCGGCCTGCTGCCGGCCCTGCATCAGCTCCAGGCCCGCCACGGCCATATCCCCGACCAGGCCATCGCCGACCTGGCCCGGGCCCATAACGTTTCCCGGGCCGAGGTGGAAGGCGTCATCGGCTTCTACCACGACTTCCGCCGCGCCCCGGCGGGACGCCGACGGCTCCGGATCTGCCTGGCGGAATCCTGCCAAGCCGTGGGCGGAGAGACCTTGGCAGCCCACGCCAGCGCCCGCCTCGGCACCCCCATGGGGGCCACCACGGCCGACGGCCGGGTGAGCCTGGAGGCGGCGTACTGCCTGGGCAATTGCGCCTGTTCCCCCGCTGTCATGCTGGACGGTCGGCTGCTGGGCCGGGTCACCCCCCAGCGTCTGGATGGGCTGCTTTCCGAAGGCGACGCGCCATGAGCCCGCGCATCTTCCTGCCCCGGGATGGGGGCGCCCGCTCGGTGGGCGCCGACGCGGTACTGGACACCATCCTGGCGGAGGCCCGGCGCCGGGGTCTGGATCTGGAGGTGGTGCGCAACGGTTCCCGTGGCCTGTACTGGCTGGAACCCCTGGCGGAAGTGGACGTGGCGGGCATCCGCCATGCCTACGGCCCGGTGACGCCGGAGGCCGTTCCCGGCCTGTTCGACGCCGGCTGGTTGGAGGGGGGCATCCATCCCCTGGCCCTGGGGCCCACGGCGGAGCTGCCCTACCTCAAGAACCAGGCCCGCCTGGTGTTCGCCCGCATGGGCATCACCGATCCCCTCTCCCTGGACGACTACCGCGCCCACGGCGGCCTGGCCGGCCTGGACCGGGCCCTGACCCTGGCGCCGGAAGCCATCGTCGCCGAGATCGAAGCCTCGGGCCTGCGGGGGCGGGGCGGTGCCGGCTTCCCCACCGGCATCAAGTGGCGCACCGTGCTCAACGCCGGCGGCGAACAGAAATACATCGTCTGCAATGCCGACGAGGGGGATTCGGGCACCTTCTCCGACCGCATGCTCATGGAAGGGGACCCCTTCTGCCTCATCGAGGGCATGGTCATCGGCGGCCTGGCGGTGGGGGCCGACATGGGCTACATCTACCTGCGCTCCGAATATCCGGATGCCTGGGAGGTTCTGGAGGCGGCCATCGCCATGGCCCGCGCCGCCGGCCTGCTGGGCGCCAGCGTGCTGGGCTCCGGCCGGGCTTTCGACCTGGTTCTGTTCAAGGGCGCCGGCGCCTATGTCTGCGGCGAGGAGACCGCTCTGCTGGAAAGCATCGAGGGCAAGCGGGGCCTGGTGCGGGCGAAGCCGCCCCTGCCGGCGCTGGAGGGCCTGTTCGGCAGGCCCACGGTGGTGAACAACGTCATTACCCTGGCCAGCGCACCTTGGATCCTCGCCCATGGCGGCAAGGACTTCGCCGAATACGGCGTGGGCCGTTCCCGGGGCACCCTGCCCTTCCAACTGGCTGGCAACCTGAAACGGCCGGGCCTGGTGGAGGCGCCTTTTGGGATCACGCTGGGGGAACTGCTGAACGACTACGGTGGCGGTAGCGCCAGCGGCCGGCCCCTGCGCGCGGTCCAGGTAGGCGGCCCCCTGGGCGCCTACGTGCCCGCCAGCCAGTTCCACCTGCCCCTGGACTACGAGGCCTTCGCCGCAGCCGGCGCCACGGTGGGCCACGGCGGCATCGTGGCCTTCGACGACATGGTGGACATGGCGAGGATGGCCCGCCACGCCATGCATTTCTGCGCCGAGGAATCCTGCGGCAAGTGCACCCCATGCCGCATCGGCTCCATCCGGGGCGTGGAACTGCTGGATGCCATGGTGGCGGCCCGCCCCCGGCGCCGGAACGATGACACTTTATTGCGCGACCTTTGTCAGACCATGCTGGAAGGTTCCCTGTGCGCCCTGGGCGGCATGACCCCCTATCCGGTCCTGTCCGCCCTCAACCACTTTCCGGAGGACTTTGGCCTGGCGCCAAAGGGAGAGGAGACAGCGGCATGAGCCTGCATCGCCAACACGACCGAGGCACCCCGGCCCGGAATTCAACCCACCAAGTCAGCCTGCGCATCGACGGCGTGCCGGTCACCGTGCCGGCCGGCACATCGCTGCTCCACGCCGCCGCCGAAGCAGGCATCGACATTCCCAAGCTGTGCGCCACCGAGGCCCTGGAAGCCTTCGGCTCCTGCCGCCTGTGCGTGGTGGAAGTGAAGGGCCGCCGGAGTTTCCCCGCCTCCTGCACCACACTGGCGGAGGAAGGCATGGAGGTCATCACGCAGAGCGACGATCTCATGCGCCTGCGCCGGGGCGTCATGGAGCTATACATCTCCGACCATCCCCTGGACTGCCTCACCTGTTCCGCCAACGGCAACTGCGAACTGCAGGACATGGCCGGTCGCGTGGGCCTGCGTCAGGTGCGCTACGCCGACGGGGCCAACCACCTGGAGGAGGCTGTGGACGCTTCCAACCCCTATTTCGCCTATGACCCGGCCAAATGCATCGTCTGCTCCCGATGCGTCCGGGCCTGCGCCGACATCCAAGGCACCTTCGCCCTCACCACCGCCGCCCGGGGCTTCGACACCCGCATCGCGGCGGCGGGCGGCGCCGACTTCCTGACCTCGGAATGCGTGTCCTGCGGCGCCTGCGTGGCGGCCTGCCCCACGGCGGCCCTGATGGAGAAATCCGTCATCCAGCTGGGTCAGCCCATGCGCAGCGTCACCACCACCTGCGCCTATTGCGGCGTGGGCTGTTCCCTGAACGCCGAGTTGCAGGGCGGGAAGGTGGTCCGCATGGTGCCGGACATGAAAGGCAGGGCCAACCGGGGGCACGCCTGTGTCAAGGGCCGCTTCGCCTGGGGCTATGCCACCCACGCCGACCGCATCACCACCCCCATGATCCGCAAGTCCATCCGCGATCCCTGGCAGGCGGTGAGCTGGGAGGAGGCCGTGAACCACGCGGCCGCCGAATTGCGTCGCCTGCAGGCCCGACATGGCGCCGAATCCATCGGCTCCATCACCTCCTCACGCTGCACCAACGAGGAGACCTACCTGGTTCAAAAGCTCACCCGGGCGGCCCTCGGCGTCAACAACGTGGACACCTGCGCCCGGGTCTGCCATTCCCCCACCGGCTACGGTCTCAAGCAGACCTTGGGGGAGTCCGCCGGCACCCAGGACTTCGATTCGGTGATGGAGGCCGACGTGGTGCTGGTCATCGGCGCCAACCCCACCGATGGCCATCCTGTCTTCGCCTCCCGCCTGAAGCGCCGGCTGCGCCAGGGTGCCAGGCTGATCGTCGCTGACCCCCGCGCCATCGACCTGGTGGATACGCCCCACGTGCGCGCCGCCCATCACCTGAAGCTGCTGCCCGGCACCAACGTGGCCCTGGTTAACGCCCTGGCCCACGTCATCGTCGACGAGGGCCTGGTGGACGAGACCTTCGTGGCGGCCCGCTGCGAGCCAGCCTCCTTCGCCAAATGGCGGGCCTTCATCGCCGATCCACGCCACAGCCCCGAGGCCACGGAAGCCATCACCGGCGTGCCCGCCGGCGAGGTCCGTGCCGCCGCCCGGCTCTACGCCACAGGCGGAAATGGCGCCATCTACTATGGCCTGGGCGTCACCGAGCACAGCCAGGGTTCCACCATGGTCATGGGCATCGCCAACCTGGCCATGGCCACCGGCAACATCGGCCGGCCCGGCGTGGGGGTAAATCCGCTGCGGGGCCAGAACAACGTGCAGGGTTCCTGCGACATGGGCTCCTTCCCCCACGAGTTCCCAGGCTACCGCCATGTCTCCGACGTGGCGACCCGGAGCTTGTTCGAGGCCGAATGGGGCGTGAAGCTGGCGGACGAGCCGGGCCTGCGCATTCCCAACATGTTCGATGCCGCCATCGCCGGTAGCTTCAAGGGCCTCTACGTCCAAGGCGAGGACATCGCCCAGTCGGACCCCAACACCCAGCACGTCGCCGCTGCCCTGGAGGCCATGGAATGCATCGTGGTCCAGGATCTGTTCCTCAACGAGACTGCCAAGTTCGCCCATGTCTTCCTGCCTGGCGCCTCCTTCCTGGAAAAGGACGGTACCTTCACCAACGCCGAGCGGCGCATCTCCCGGGTGCGCCAGGTCATGCCCCCCCTGGCCGGCTACGCGGACTGGGAAGTCACCCAGATGCTGGCCAACGCCTTGGGCTACCCCATGAACTACCGCCATCCCTCGGAGATCATGGACGAGATCGCCCGCCTCACCCCTAGCTTCCATGGCGTGTCCTACGCCAAGCTGGAAGCTCTGGGCAGCATCCAGTGGCCCTGCAACGAAGTCCATCCGGAGGGCACCCCCACCATGCACGTGGAGGAATTCGCACGTGGCAAAGGCCGCTTCATGCTCACCGAGTACGTCGCCACCGAGGAACGGGCCAGCCGCCGCTACCCTCTGCTGCTCACCACCGGCCGCATCCTCAGCCAGTACAATGTGGGCGCCCAGACCCGGCGCACCGCGAACACCGTCTGGCACCCGGAGGACGTCCTGGAACTGCATCCAGTGGACGCCGAGGACCGGGGCATCCACGACGGTGACTGGGTGGGCGTGCGGAGCCGGGCCGGCGAGACCGTGCTACGGGCCCGGATCAGCGAGCGCATGCAGCCCGGAGTGGTCTACACCACCTTCCACTGGCCCGGCTCCGGCGCCAACGTGGTGACCACCGAGAACTCCGACTGGGCCACCAACTGCCCGGAATACAAGGTCACGGCGGTTCAGGTGTCCCGGGTGGAACAGCCCTCCGCCTGGCAGAAGCAGTTCCAGCGCTTCTGCGACGAACAATTGGCCCTGCTGCCCGGCGAGGCCAGTCCGACCCATGCGTCCGTCTGAACTGGAGGGCCTCGACATGGCCCTGCCGCCCCCCCTGGTGGAGACCGCCGCCCGGGAGCCCGGGGGAACGCGCCTGGACACGGTGCCGGAGGAGGTGCCCGTGGCCCTGTCCTACAACGGCATCTCCCACGCGGTGATGCTGGCGAGCCCGGCCGACCTGGAGGATTTCGCCCTGGGCTTCAGCCTGAGCGAGGGCATCCTCGCGGCCCCCTCGGAACTCTATTCCTTGGAACTGGAGGCGGTCGAACGGGGCGTGGTGGTGAACATGCGCATCGCCGAGGAACGCTTCTTCGCCCTCAAGTCCCGCCGGCGGGCCCTGGCCGGTCGCACCGGCTGCGGCCTGTGCGGGGTGGAAAGCCTGGACCAGGTGGCGCGCCGCCTGGCGCCACTGCCTCCGGGCCCGGTGTTCCCCGCTGCCGCCCTCCAGCGCGCCCTGACCGATCTCTGCGGCCGCCAGCCCCTGCGCGACCGCACCGGCGGCGTCCATGCCGCCGCCTGGGCCGACACCAACGGCGAACTGCTGCTGGCGCGGGAGGACGTGGGCCGCCACAACGCCCTGGACAAGCTCATCGGCGCCCTCGTCGACGGCCGCTTCGATTCCCACGCCGGCTTCGTCCTGGTGACCAGCCGGGCCAGTTTCGAGATGGTGCAGAAGGCCGCATCGGCCCGCATCCCCCTGCTCGCGGCAGTGTCCGCGCCCACCGGCTACGCGATCCGCCTGGCGGCGGGAGTGGGTCTGACCCTGGCGGGCTTCGTCAGGGCCGGACGCCATGCGCTGTACAGCCATCCCGAACGCATCATCAGCGACTGAACGCCTATTCGCTAGGCTCTGAACCCCTAGGAGAATCACGACGCATGGATATCGCCCGCCTCATCCAGATGGTCAACCAGATCGGCGCCTTCTTCCAGGCCGAACCTGACGCCGCCGCCGCCCGGGCTGGCATCGCCGACCACCTGACCCGCTTCTGGGAGCCGCGCATGCGCAGCCTGATCCTCTCCCACTTGGAGGGCGAGGGGGGAGGCGAAGGCCTGCTGCCCCTGGTTCGCGACGCCCTGGAGGAGCACCGGGAACGGCTGACGCCGGGAAAGGCGGCGTCGTGAGCCGGGCCTGGGTGGCCCTGGGGGGCAACCTGGACGATCCGGCAGCACGTCTGGACCGGGTCTTCGGCGAACTCGACTGCCTTCCTGGCTGCCAGCTCCTGCGAGTCTCCGCACTCTACCGGACCGAGCCGGTGGGCCACGTCGACCAGCCGGATTTCGTCAACGCCGTGGCGCTGCTGGCCACCACCCTTTCGCCCCATGCCCTGATGCATGAACTGCTCGAACTGGAGCACCGCCACGGCCGCGTGCGGACCCTGCGCGATGGGCCGCGCACCCTGGATCTGGACCTTCTGCTCTACGACGCCCGGACCCTGGACGGCCCCCACCTCACCCTGCCCCATCCCCGCATGCACCAGCGCGCCTTCGTGCTGACCCCCCTGCTGGACGTGGACCCCGATTGCACGATTCCCGGCCACGGCCGCGCCGACCGGCTCCTAGTCGGACTCGCCGACCGGGACGGGGTTCGCCCCCTGCGGCCCTCTGCCGTGGACCCGGGCTTCCTGGCCCTGCGCCACCTGGGCCGGGGCATGGTCCACGGCGCCGCCGGCCAGGCCGCCTTCCGCTGAAGGCGGCCCTGTCAGCGCCCTCCCGGGACGTGGGATGGGTCCAGGACTTGTCACAGTGGGGGGCTCCACGCTGACGCCGGCGTCAGTGAGCGGCGCATGGCGCTGTCGATCATGGCCGGCGGCCCGCACAGGGAGGAGTGGCTTTCGCCCAGGTCGGGGAAGCGATCCGGCGGCATGCGCCCGTGCAATGTCCGCGGCTGCCGCCGCGTTGGTGGTCCGCCCCGACTGTTCCGCGTGGTGGGTCATCGGCGACAGCAGGGCCGGACAGTGGGGGCACTCCGGTGAAACCGGGCTCAGCTTCTTTCCAGGCGGTAGGCCACGGGGATTTCCAGCAGGCTGTCGTCCCGGGGCATGAGTTGCCCGGCGAGGGCGGCTACCGCCTCCTCGAACAGCCGCACCGCGGCCCGGTCCAGGGCCGCGTGGCCGCTGCTCTGCTTGATGTTCGCGGCGGCCTGGCCATCGGACCGGATACGGGCCTCCAGCACCACCACCCCTTCCTGGCCCAGGCGCCGGGACAGCAGGGGGTAACGCTTCAACTCCCGCAACTTGGCCGCGAGCAGGGCCTGCCAGCGCCGCTCGGCGTCGTCGTCCAGACGGCCCGGGGCCGGCGCAGGTGCCGGCTTGTCCATGGTCGCCCCGGGGACCACCGGCGTCAGCGCGGAAACCGGCGCAGGCCCGGGGCGGGGGTCGGATTCCGCCGCCATCGGCGGCACCGGGATGCTGGCGGGCGGCACCAACGCCATCTGGCGTGGCGCCTCGGCAGGATGGGATTCGGGAGGGGGAGTCTCGGCGCCTGGGAGTGACGGAGGAGAGGCGGCGACGACGGCCTTGCCTTGGGCCTTGGCGGAGGGCGGCTGCGTCCGCGCCTCCGCGACAGTGGGGGATGCCGGGGGCGCCAGGTCCACGTCCCAGCGCATGGGTGGCGGCGACGTCGCGACGGGACGGATGAGGGCGAAGGCGGCCGCCAGAATCAGGCCGTGCAGGGCCAGGGACACTGCCCAGCCGCCAGTCCCGGATAATCGCGCGCTCACCGCCGGCCCACCTCCAGGCTGACGTGCTCGAAGCCCAGTGCCTTGATCCGGTCCACCAAGGAGACGAAGGCGTTCAGTTCCAGGCCGCCGTCGGCGCGCACCAGCACGGATGCCTGACGCGAGGTGGTCGAGAGGGCGGCGGCCAGGTCGGTCACCGGCCGATCCCCCAGGAATAGGCGCCGATCCAGGGTGAGCGTGAGCACCACGGACGTTTCCTGGCGCGCCGCCGCGTGGGGCGCTCGCGCCAAGTCCACGGGGATGTGGCCCGTGACGATGAAGGTGGCGGTAGTCAGCACGATGGTGAGCAGCACCAGCATCACGTCCACCAAGGGCACCACGTTGATGGAGTCGATGTCCTCATCCATGGCCGCCCACCCTTTCCCGCGCCGCGTCGAACTCCGCCAGGCGCATCCGCACCTGGCGGCGCAGGGCGTTGTTCAATGCCACGCAGGGAATCGCCACCAGGAGGCCGGCGGCGGTGGCCTTCAGGGCCAGGGCCAGTCCGGACATGATGCTCTTCACGTCCAGCTCTCCGCTGGCCCCCATGCTCTGGAAGGTGAGCATGATGCCCAGCACCGTGCCCAATAGGCCGATGTAGGGCGCGTTGGCCGCCACCGTGCCGACGATGGTGAGTCCCTGGGTCAGGTCGGCCTCCAGTTCCACCCGGGTGGCGAAATCCGCCACCCGCACCCGCCGGTAATGGGCGAAACGGGTGATGGACACCGCCACTGCCCACACCGAAAGGGCCAGCAACAGCCCCATGACGCCATACTCCACCGCAGTCTTCATGCCATCCATGGCCATCCTTTCGTCATGTCGGTTCCGCAGGGCCCTTCCGATGGAACCGACCTTCCCCTGGGGAGAAAAGAGCGCAGCGGGTGAGAAGGTTGTTTCATTTCAGATGCGCCGTCGCCGAGGCGTCGGGTTGGGCCGCGTCCATCACGCGGACACGGCCCGCGCCCTGGGGCTGGAACCTTGCTCGTGCGGTCCACCCGGGCAGGACTGCCTGGTTTGGTAGCCGCCTCTGCCCGGGCGGCGGCGGGATTGGTGGCGCCCCTCGGGAACGCACGGAGGAGAATTCTAGGAAACACGCCGGCTGCCGACATGCGACAAATTGCCGCGCCCCTCCGGCCCTCATTCGCCCCGGGCCCGGACGATCAGGGCGGTCTCGACCCGGGTCTCGACGCCCTTGCCGGAGCGCATGGTCAGGGTCAGGGGAACCCGGTCACCGGCCTTGATCGGGGCGGGAAGGTCGATGAGCATGAGGTGCAGCCCGCCCGGCGCCAGGCTCACGGTCTTCCCCCTGGGCAGAGGGATGGAGGCCACTTCCCGCATCTCCATCCGTCCCCTGTCAATGCGCATGAGGTGTAGCTCCACGCGCCTGGCGGCGGGGCTGGACGCGCCCACCAGCCTCATATCCCGGTCGGCGGTGAGATCGAGAAAGCCACCGGCCACCCTCTGGCCGGGCAAGGTGTCGCGCATCCAGGCATGGTCCACCCGGACCTCGGCGGCATGGGCCGACACGAGCCAGACCAGGGCGGCGGCGAGCAATAGATTGGAAAGACGCATGGCTTGGTTCCTCGCGCAAAGAGGTCAGGAGGTGGGCGGAGTCGGGACCGAAGGCGGCCCCAGGATTTCCAGCACCCTGATGGCGTCCACGGTGGCGGCCACGTCGTGGACCCGCAGGATGGCGGCGCCCCGGGACGCCGCCAGCAGGGCCGCGGCGGCGCTGGCCACCACCCGCTCCTGGACCGGCCGGCCGATTAGTTCGCCGAACAGGGCTTTGCGGGACACGCCCACCAGCACCGGCCCAAGGGCGGAAAAGCGCTCCAGGGCCTGGAACAGGGCCACGTTGTGGGCCCGGCGCTTGCCGAAGCCGAAGCCCGGATCGATCACCAGCCGCTCGGCGGCGATGCCGGCGGCCAGGGCAGCCTCCCGGCGTTCACCCAGAAACCCCGCCACCTCGGCCACCACGTCGTCATAGCGGGGATCGTCCTGCATGGTCATTGGTGTCCCCCGCATGTGCATGAGGCAGACGCCGCAGTTGGCGGCGGCCACCGCGTCCAGGGCGCCGGGGTCGCGCAGGGCGTTGACGCCGCTGAACATGTCGGCGCCGGCGGCCAGGGCGGCGGCCGGCACCTGGGGCCGTATGGGGTCCACCGCCAGTGACGAGCCGCAATCGCGCTGGGCCCCCCGCCCCCCACGCAGCCGGCACCGCGCCCACGGCTCCGGCCCCGGACTCCATGATCGCGGCGGTGCCTACCCACACCGGCCACAGGCGCGCCAGGTCCAGGCACAGCG
>CAZYEY010000065.1:0-32380 GCA_964646585.1 uncultured Thiobacillus sp.
AAGGCGAGGACTGCAGACGAGTGCAAGGACGGTCTCGTGGCCTCGGAGATATGTATAAAAGACAAAAACAGGAACAGCTCCCCCCCCCGGGCTCGCACGTCCTGGAGGTTGGAGAGCACCTTGTCCAGGAGGGGGTCGTCCGGCAGGTCGCAGACCACAGGCATGTCGGCATCCACCAGGGCCAGGGGGCCGTGCTTCAGCTCCCCGGCGGGATAGGCCTCAGCGTGGATGTAGGAGATCGCCTTGAGCTTCAGGGCGCCTTCCAGGGCGATGGGGAAGAAGGGGCCACGGCCCAGGAAGAGGGCGTGCACCTTGTCCGAGAATGCCTTCGCCATGGTCTTGATGGCGTCGGAGAGTTCCAGCACCACTTCCACCTGGCGGGGCAGGGCGTGGAGCTCGTCCACCAGCCGCTTTTCCTCCTCGGCGGACAGGCCCCGGCGCCGGGCCAGGGCCAGGGCCACCAGGCGCAGGGCGGTGAGCTGGGTGGTGAAGGCCTTGGTGGAGGCCACGCCGATTTCCGGGCCGGCCCGGGTCATCAGGGCCACGTCGGATTCCCGGGTCAGGGAGGATTCCGGCACGTTGCAGATGGTGAGGGAACCCACGTAGCCCGCGGTCTTGGCGAAGCGCAGGGCGGCCAGGGTATCGGCGGTCTCCCCGGATTGGGAAATCGACAGGAACAGGGTGCCCGGCGGCACCACCACCTTGCGGTAGCGGTATTCGCTGGCCACTTCCACCTGGCAGGGAATGCCGATCTCCTCCAGCCAGTAACGGGCCACCAGGCCGGCGTGGTAGCTGGTGCCGCAGGCGATGATGTGGATGCCCTGGGTGGCGTCGAAGAGTTCCTGGGCCTTGTGGCCGAAGCTCTCTTCCAGGAGCCTGCCCTTGTGGATGCGGCCCTCCAGGGTTTCGGCGATGACCGAGGGCTGCTCGAAGATTTCCTTGAGCATGTAGTGGGCATAGGGCCCCTTGTCGGCGGTGGAGGCGGAAACCTGGGAAAGCCGTTCCGGCCGTTCCACCGGATTGCCGGCCACGTCGAAGACGCGAATGCCGTCGCGGCGGATCTCGGCGATGTCGCCCTCCTCCAGGAAGACGAAACGCTGGGTGACCGGGAGCAGGGCGAAGACGTCGGAGGCGATGAAGTTCTCTCCCTGTCCCAGGCCCACCACCAGGGGGCTGCCGGCCCGGGCCACCACCAGTCGGTCCGGTTCGTCGGGGGAGGACACCGCCAGGCCGTAAGCGCCCACCAGCTGCTTCACTGCCTTCTGCACGGCCCCGAGCAGGTCGGGCTCGTTTTCCAGCAGATGGGCGAGCAGATGGGCGATGACTTCGGTATCGGTCTCGGAGGTGAAGTAGTAGCCCTTTACCTTGAGTTCCTCGCGCCGCTCGGCCTGGTTCTCGATGATGCCGTTGTGGACCACGGCCACCTTCTCGCCGCTCATGTGGGGGTGGGCGTTGCGTTCGGCGGGCATGCCATGGGTGGCCCAGCGGGTGTGGGCGATGCCCAGGTCGCCGGCCATGGGATTGGACTCCACCAACTGCCTCAGCATGGCCACTTTGCCCACCGATCGGATGCGGCCCAGGGAACCGTCGGCCTGGCGCACTGCCAGGCCGGCGGAGTCGTAGCCCCGGTATTCCAGGCGTTGCAGGCCTTCGAGCAGGATGGGAACGACGTTGCGTTGGGCGACGGCGCCGACGATGCCACACATGGGAGGTACTCCTCTTGGTTCTTTGGCGTTATTTCTTTTTGACCGGCCGTTGCCAGCCGGGAACGGTGAGTTGCTTGGCCCGGGAAAGGGTCAGCTGGCCGGGTGGCGCGTCCCTGGTGAGGGTAGTGCCGGCGCCCAGGGTAGCGCCTTCGCCCACGGTCACCGGCGCCACCAGCTGGGTATCGGAGCCGATGAAGGCGTTGTCCCCGATGACCGTGCGGTGCTTGTTGGCGCCATCGTAGTTGCAGGTGATGGTGCCGGCGCCGATGTTGACCTTGCGTCCCACGGTGGCGTCGCCCACGTAGGACAGATGGTTGATCTTGGAGTTGAAGCCCACCTGGGCGTTCTTCAGTTCCACGAAGTTGCCCACATGGACGTCCTCCCCCAGGTCGGTCCCGGGCCGCAGCCGCGAGAAGGGGCCGATCTGGGCGCGGAGCCCCACCCTGGCACCCTCGAAGTGGCAGAAGGGCCGGATTTCCGCGCCGGCTTCGATGCTCACGTCCCTGAGCACGCAGTTGGCGCCCACTTTCACGCCATCCCCAAGGACGACGCGGCCCTCGAATACGCAATTGACGTCGATGAGGACGTCCTTGCCACACTCCAGGCTGCCGCGCACGTCGATACGGGCCGGATCGATGAGGGTGACTCCTTGGACCATGAGGGCCTCGGCGAGGTTGCGCTGGTGGGTGCGTTCCAGTTCCGCCAGCTGTTGCCGGCTGTTGATGCCCAGCACTTCCCATTCCGCCGCCGGGTGGCAGGGGATGACCTTCTCGCCTTCGGCGGCGGCCATGCCGATCACGTCGGTGAGGTAGTACTCGCCCTGGGCGTTGTCATTGGTGAGGCGGGACAGCCAGCCGGCCAGCTTGCCGGCCGGAAGGCAGAGGATCCCGGTGTTGACCTCGTTGATGGCCAGTTCCTCCGCGCTGGCATCCTTGTGTTCGACGATGCGTTCCACCTGGCCCCGGGCATTGCGCACGATGCGGCCGTAGCCGGCAGGGTTGGCCAGGCGCACGGTGAGCAGGGCGATGGCGCCTTCCCGGGCGATGAGGGTCATCTCCTGGAGGGTCTCTGGCCGTGTGAGGGGCACGTCCCCATAAAGGATGAGGCAGAGGGCGTCCGGGTTCAGGTAGGGCACGGCCTGTTGCACCGCGTGGCCGGTGCCCAGCTGGGGTTCCTGTCTTGCCCAGTCGAGATCGGCGCGGCCCATGGCCTGGGGCAGGGTTTCTCCGCCATGGCCGTAGACGACGCAGATTTTTTCCGGGGCGAGGGCGTCGGCGGCAGCGAGGACGTGGCCAAGCAGGGGTTTGCCAGCCAGGGGATGCAACACCTTGGGCAGGTCGGACTTCATCCGGGTGCCCTTGCCGGCGGCGAGGATGACGACGTTGAGGGGAGCGGTCATGGTTCGGCGTAAGGGCGGGGTGACGCGTGATTCGAATCGCGCGTAAGTATAAACAGCCGGCTCGCCGCTGTCCGATGCGCGCAAATGAAAACGGCAGCCGGACGGGCTGCCGTTTTCGTGGGCCTCGGGGGCGAATCAGCTTTTGATTTTGCGCAGCTTCTGAATGGCGGCCAGTTGGGCCACGGCCTCGGCCAGTTCGGCCTGAGCACGGGCATAGTCCATGGAGGAAGAGCGGTTCCTCATGGCCTCTTCGGCCTGGCGCTTGGACTCCAGGGCCCGGGCCTCGTCCAGGTCGGCGCCGCGCAAGGCGGTGTCGGAGAGGATGGTGACCACCCCGGGTTGGACTTCCAGAATGCCGCCGGAGACGTAGATGAGATCCTCTTCGTCCTTCTCGGCGGGCTTGATGCGCACAGAGCCGGGTTTGATGCGCGTGAGCAGAGGGGTGTGGCGGGGGTAGATGCCCACCTCGCCCATCTCGGCAGGCACCACCACGAACTCGGCGAGGCCCGAGTAGATGGCGGCTTCCGCGCTCACGATGTCGACATGGATGGTCATGGCCATGATGGCTGTCCTTTATCCGCCCGCTTACTGGATGGTTTTTGCTTTTTCGACGGCCTCGTCGATGGTGCCGACCATGTAGAAGGCCTGCTCGGGCAGGTGGTCGTATTCGCCGGCGACGATGGCCTTGAAGGCGGCGATGGTGTCCTTGAGGGGCACGTACTTGCCGGGGGAGCCGGTGAACACTTCCGCGACGAAGAAGGGCTGGGACAGGAAGCGCTGGATCTTGCGGGCGCGGGCCACGGTCAGCTTGTCCTCGGGGGACAGTTCATCCATGCCCAGGATCGCGATGATGTCGCGCAGTTCCTTGTAGCGCTGCAGGGTGGCCTGGACAGAGCGGGCCACGGTGTAGTGCTCCTCCCCCACCACCAGGGGGTCCAGGATGCGGGAGGTGGAATCCAGCGGGTCCACGGCAGGGTAGATGCCCAATTCGGCGATCTGGCGGGACAGCACCAGGGTGGCGTCCAGGTGGGCGAAGGTGGTGGCCGGGGACGGGTCGGTCAGGTCGTCGGCGGGCACGTACACAGCCTGGAAGGAAGTGATGGAGCCGGTACGGGTGGAGGTGATGCGCTCCTGCAAGCGGCCCATTTCCTCGGCCAGGGTGGGCTGGTAGCCCACGGCGGAGGGCATCCGCCCCAACAATGCGGATACCTCGGTGCCGGCCAGGGTGTAGCGGTAGATGTTATCGATGAACAGCAGCACGTCGCGGCCTTCGTCACGGAAGAACTCGGCCATGGTCAGGCCGGTCAGGGCCACGCGCAGACGGTTGCCGGGCGGCTCGTTCATCTGGCCGTAGACCAGGGCCACCTTGTCCAGCACGCCGCCTTCCTTCATCTCGTGGTAGAAGTCGTTCCCTTCCCGGGTGCGCTCGCCGACGCCGGCGAACACGGAGAAGCCGCTGTGCTCCACGGCGATGTTGCGGATGAGCTCCATCAGGGTCACGGTCTTGCCCACGCCAGCGCCGCCAAACAGGCCGATCTTGCCCCCCTTGGCGATGGGCATGACCAGATCGATGACCTTGATGCCGGTTTCCAGGATCTCCACGGCGGCGGCCTGGTCGGCGTAGGCCGGGGCCTTGCGGTGGATGGGCATGCGCTGGTCGGCGTTGACCGGGCCGGCCTCGTCCACGGGCTCGCCCAACACGTCCATGATGCGGCCCAGGGTGGCCTTGCCCACCGGGACGGAGATGGCCGCGCCGGTGTTTTTCACCACGGCGCCGCGCTTCAGACCGTCGGTGGAGCCCATGGCGATGGTGCGCACCACGCCGTCCCCCAGTTGCTGCTGGACTTCGAAGGTCAGCGGCGGGTTGTCCATCTTGATGGCGTCGTAGACCTTGGGCAGCGCCCCGCGGGGGAACTCCATGTCCACCACCGCGCCGATGATCTGAACGATTTTTCCTTCGGTCATGGCTGTTTCCTGATAGCGATATTGTGAATTCGGTTACACCGCCGACGCGCCGGCGACGATTTCTGAGAGTTCCTGGGTGATGGCCGCCTGGCGGGTCTTGTTGTAGACCAGCTTGAGCTCCTCGATGACGCTCTTGGCGTTGTCCGAGGCGGCCTTCATGGCCACCATGCGGGCCGATTGCTCGCACGCCATGTTCTCCGCCACCGCCTGATAGATCAGTGCCTCGATGTAGCGGACCATGAGGCCATCCACCACGACCCGAGCCTCCGGCTCGTAGATATAGTCCCAGTGGTGCTCGGCCTTCTCCATGGCCTCCTCGGCGGAGAGGGGCAGCAGCTGCTTGAAGGCGGGCTCCTGCTTCATGGTGGAGATGAAGCGGCTGTAGATCAGGTGGAGGGCATCGATGCGGCCCTCCTTGTAGGCATCCAGCATCACCTGCACCGGACCGATGAAGCGCTCCATGTGCGGGGTGTCCCCCATCCCGGCGAGCTGGGCCGCAACATTGGCGCCCAGGCGCTGGACGAAACCCAGGCCCTTGTTGCCGATGGCGCAGACATCCACCTCGATTTTCTGCTCGTCCCAGGCCTTCATCTTGTTTACCGCAAGGCGCAGGGCATTGGTGTTGAGGCCACCACAGAGCCCCTTGTCGGTGGTGACCAGGATGAGACCGACGCGCTTGATGGTTTCACGTGGAACCACGAATGGGTGGCGGTACTCGGGATGGGCCTGGCTGAAGTGGGCCGCGACCCGGCCGATCTTCTCGGCGTAGGGGCGGGCGTGGCGCATGCGGTCCTGGGCCTTGCGCATCTTCGCGGCGGCCACCATCTCCATGGCGCGGGTGATCTTGCGCGTGTTCTCCACGCTCTTGATCTTGGTGCGTATTTCCTTGCCGGCGGCCATGCTCTCGTCCTATCCGATCAGTAAGCCGCGCTGGCCTTGAAGTCGTCGATGGCCGCGGCGAGCTGCTTCTCCGCCTCGGCATCCAGGTCGCCGCTGCTCTGGATCTTCTCCATCAGGGCAGCGTACTTGCCTTTGATGAAGGACTGCAGGGCCGCCTCGAAGGCCAGAGCGCGCTTCACCTCCACGTCGTCCATGTAGCCCCGGTTCACGGCGAACAGGGTCACGGCCATCTCCGCCACGTTCATGGGAGAGTACTGGAACTGCTTCATCAACTCCGTGACCATCTTGCCCCGCTCCAGTTGCTTGCGGGTAGCCTCGTCCAGGTCGGAGGCAAACTGGGCGAAAGCGGCCAGCTCCCGGTACTGGGCCAGGGCCAGGCGGATGCCGCCACCCAGCTTTTTGATGACCTTGGTCTGGGCAGCGCCACCGACCCGGGATACAGAAAGACCCGCGTTGATGGCAGGCCGGATGCCGGCGTTGAAGAGGTCGGATTCCAGGAAGATCTGCCCGTCGGTGATGGAGATCACGTTGGTGGGCACGAAGGCGGACACGTCGCCTGCCTGGGTCTCGATGATGGGCAAGGCGGTCAGGGAGCCGGTCTGGCCCTTCACGGCGCCACCGGTCTTCTTCTCGACATAGTCGGCGTTGACCCGGGCGGAACGCTCCAGCAGGCGGGAGTGCAGGTAGAACACGTCACCGGGATAGGCTTCGCGGCCGGGCGGGCGCCGCAGCAGCAGGGAGATCTGGCGGTAAGCCCAGGCCTGCTTGGTGAGGTCATCGTAGACGATGAGAGCGTCGCGGCCGCTGTCACGGAAGTACTCACCCATGGTGCAGCCCGCGTAGGGGGCGATGAATTGCATGGCGGCCGGATCGGAGGAGGTGGCGGCGACGACGATGGTATGTTCCATGGCGCCGTGCTCTTCCAGCTTGCGCACCACGTTGGCGATGGAAGAGGCCTTCTGCCCCACCGCCACATAGATGCAGAGCACGCCGGTGCCTTTCTGGTTGATGATGGCGTCGATGGCCACGGCGGTCTTGCCGGTCTGGCGGTCACCAATGATCAGTTCCCGCTGGCCGCGTCCGATGGGCACCATGGCGTCGATGGCCTTGAGACCGGTCTGCATGGGCTGGGACACGGACTGGCGGGCGATGACGCCAGGCGCGATCTTTTCGATGGGAGAGGTGGCGGCCGCATTGATAGGGCCTTTGGCGTCGATGGGCTGGCCCAGGGCATTCACCACCCGGCCCAGCAGGCCCTCGCCCACGGGGACTTCCAGGATGCGACCGGTGCACTTGACCGTGTCACCCTCGGAAATGTGCTCGTATTCGCCCAGGACCACGGCACCCACGGAGTCGCGCTCCAGGTTCAGGGCCATACCCATGGTGTTGCCGGGGAACTCCAGCATTTCGCCTTGCATGACCTCGGCCAGACCGTGGACGCGGACGATGCCGTCGGTGACGGACACCACGGTGCCCTGGGTACGCAGCTCGGAACCGGCTTCCAGGTTCTGGATGCGGCTCTTGATCAGCTCGCTGATTTCAGACGGGTTGAGTTGCATGGTGACTCCGATTCTCTCTAAATCCTTAGGCTTTCAGGGTGACGGCCAGGTTTTCCAGCCCGCCGCGCACCGACGCATCCATGACCTCGTCGCCCACCTGGATCACCACGCCGCCGATCAGGCTGGCGTCCACGCTCTGGGTGGCGGTGATCCTGCGACCGAACTTGGCCTCCAGCTTGGCCACCAGACCGGCCATCTGCTCCGCGCCCAGCTCGAAGGCGGTGGTGACGTGGGCTTCCAGCACACCCTCCCGGGCGGCCTTCTCGGCCTCGAACAGATCGACGATCTCGGGCATGAGGCCCAGGCGCTTGTTTTCCGCCAGGAGACCAACCAGATTGGCCCCTTCTTCACCCAGCTGGTCGCCGCATACGGCCAGGACGACTTCCGTCAGGCGCCGGGAGGGCACGGCAGGGTTGGTGGCCAGAGCTCTGATCTGTTCGTCGCTGGTCACCAGCCTCAGCAGGGCCAGGCGCTCGGACCAGAGGCCCCAGGCATTGCCATCGGCGGCCAGCTTGGCCACCGCGTCGGCATAGGGGCGGGCTAGGGTCGCACGTTCCATGGTCACAGTTCGTTCTTGATGGCTTCCAGCAGATCGGCATGCGCCTTGGCATCCACCTCGCGGCGCAACACCTTGCTGGCTCCGGCCACTACCAGACCGGCCACCTCGCCACGCAACGCTTCGCGGGCCCGATGGCTTTCCTGCTCGATCTCCGCCTTGGCGGCGGCGATCATGCGGTCACCCTCGTCTTTGGCAGCGGCCTTGGCTTCCTCGACGACCTGGATGGCGCGCTTCTCGGCCTGAGCGATGATCTCCACCGCCTTCATCTTGGCCTCGTGCAAGGTCTCGCTGGCCCGCTTGCCAGCCAGCTCCAGTTCGTGCTTGCCGCGGTCAGCTGCAGCCAGCCCGTCGGCGATCTGCTTTTTGCGGGCCTCCAGCGCCCCGATGATGGGCGGCCACACGTATTTCATGCAGAACCACACGAACAGGGCGAACATGATCGCCTGCGCGAGGAGGGTTGCATTGATGTTCATGCGAAACCTTTCTTGCGGTTTGCGGAGGGTTCCGAGATCAACCAGCCACCGCGAACAGGACGTACATGGCCAGACCCACGGCGATCATGGGCACGGCATCCACCAGACCCATGACAATGAAGAACTGGGTGCGCAGCATGGGGATCAGCTCAGGCTGGCGGGCGGCGCCTTCCAGAAAGCGGCCGCCGAGGATGCCGATGCCCACGGAGGCGCCAAGAGCGCCCAGACCCATCATGATGGCGCCGGCGATGTAAAGCAGAGCTTGTTCCATGTAAGTACTCCTTTCGGTCGGATATGAATTAAGCGGAAATTGCGGGAAATCAGTGGTGTTCCTGATGAGCCATGTCCAGGTAGACGATGGTCAGGGTCATGAAGATGAAGGCCTGGAGGGTGACGATCAGGATGTGGAAGATGGCCCAGCCCAGGGACAGCAGTACCTGGGAGCCAAACAGGACAGCGTTGCCGACACTGAAGCCCGCCCAGGCGGCACCCATGAGCGCGATCAGGATGAAGATCATCTCGCCGGCATACATGTTGCCGAACAGACGCAGGGCCAGGGAGACGGGCTTGGCGATGAGGTTGACGCCTTCCAGGAACAGGTTGGCGGGCAGACCGAACTTGCCGAAGGGTTGCAGGGTCAGCTCACCGACGAAGCCGCCTACTCCCTTCATCTTGACGCTGTAGTAAAGCACCAGCAGGAAGACGGAGATGGACATGCCGAAGGTGGCGTTGGGATCGGTGGTGGGCACCACCTTCATATAGGGCAGGCCCAGAGCGGAGGCGACCAGCGGAATCCAGTCGATGGGCACCAGATCCATGAAGTTCATCAGGAAGATCCAGACGAAGATGGTCAGGGCCAGGGGCGCCACCAGGGCGTTGCGAGCTGTGAAGGAGCCGCGCACGCTGCTGTCGATGAATTCGACGATCCATTCGACGAAGTTCACCAGGCCGGAGGGGACACCGCTGGAGGCAGCCTTGGCAGCGCGGGAGAAGAGGAACAGGAACAGGGTACCCAGCACCAGGGAGATACCGAAGGTGTCCACGTTCAGTGCCCAGAAGCCCATGTCCTTGGCTTCCTGGGCGGAGTGGGCCAGGGTCCAGGTGGATTGCTGAAGGACTTCGCCATCGGCGCGCTGATAGCCGGCGGGCAGCTGACCATAGGTCAGATTCTGCAGATGGTGCTTGATGTATTCCGTCGAGGTGTGCGCTTCAGCGGACATGTCTCTAGATCCGTCAATCAGTCTTGCGGGCTGCGGCCGCGATCACCCAGGCCAGCTGCCCCACGATAAAACCCGTCAACAACGGCAGGGGATCCAGACCAAAGAGCGCCAGACCCGCCACCAGCGATACTGCGACAACAAAAAACCGTTCCAGGGAGGAACGGTAGAAAGACCGCAGATGACGTTCGCCATCGCAGTGGTAATCACGCAGACCCCGATGCCAGCGCCAGGCCAGCAAAGCGGAATTGAGCAACGCCACGGCACCACCGAACATCACGGCGACGGCCACCGTCCATTCCTGCCATCCCCAGGCCAGCAAGGCCATCACCACAATCATGGCCCCTTGCAGGGATAGGCTGAAAAACATTAGCGGACAATGATATAAGAATTAGTGGGACTAATGCAATCATCAAAGGGATTGATGAATTTGGGCCGTCCCCCGGATTGGGTATAAGTTTATTTTATTTGATGCGCCGCAGCAATTCATCCAGTTGCTCCAGGCTGGCAAAGGCGATGCTGATTCGTCCAGCCCCCTTGCGATTGGCGCTGATCCTCACCTCTGCCCCGAACTTTTCCGAAAGCTCCTCCTCCAGGCGCACCACATCCCGGTCACGTTTTTCCGCCGTCTTTTTCTCCGATGGCTTGGCCAGCCGGGCCGCCAGGCGTTCCGCCTCGCGCACGGACAGGCCCCGCCTGACCAAATCGTGGGCAGCTTCCACCTGCTTGGCATGGGAAAGCGGCAGCAGGGCCCGGGCATGGCCCATGTCCAGGTCGCCGTTCATCAGTAGCGCCTGCACCGGCTTGGCCAGATTCAGGAGCCGCAGCAGATTGGACACCGCGACCCGGGAACGACCCACCGATTCCGCCGCGCTCTGGTGGGTCATGCTGAACTCCTGGATCAGGCGCTGGATGCCCTGGGCCTCTTCCAGGGGATTCAGGTTCTCCCGCTGGATGTTCTCGATGAGGGCCATTTTCAGGGCCGCCTCATCCTCCACCACCCGCACCAGCACCGGGACTTCCTTGAGGCCGGCCAGCTGGCTCGCCCGCCAACGCCGCTCGCCGGCGATGATCTCGTAGCGGCCGCCGGGGATGCTCCGGGCCAGGATGGGCTGCATGAGGCCCTGGGCACGGATGGAGTCGGCCAATTCTGCCAGGGCACGCTCATCCATGCGTGTGCGGGGCTGGTACTTGCCCGGCACCAGACTTTCGACCGGCAATGTGAGCAGGCGCTCGCCATCGCTGGTTTCCCCTTCCCCCAACAACGCGTCGAGCCCGCGCCCGAGTCCCTTGAGCTTAGCCATGGCGAATTCCTTCCTGTTTCTCGATGAGTTCCCGGGCCATTTGCAGGTAGGCCTGGGCACCCCGGGAGGCCCGGTCGTATTGCAGGGCGGCCAGGCCATGGCTGGGGGCCTCGGCCAGGCGCACGTTGCGGGGCACCAGGGTATCGAACACCTTGGCCCCGAAGTGGCCCTTGAGCTGATCGGAGACGTGCTGGGCCAGGGTGTTTCGGTTGTCGAACATGACCCGGGCCACGCCGTCGACGACCAGGGCCGGGTTGAGGCGGGCCTTGATCTTCTTGATGGTATTCACCAGATCGGCCAACCCCTCTATGGCGAAGTATTCGCACTGCATGGGAATTATGACCGAGTCAGCACAGGTCAGGGCATTGACGGTGAGCAGGTTGAGTGCGGGCGGACAATCGATGAGCACATAGTCATAGGCCCCGGCGGCGGCCCCCAGGGCGGACTTGAGCCGGTATTCCCGCTGTTTCTCCTCCACCAGTTCCACCTCGGCGCCTGCCAGGTTCCTGTTGGCCGGGACCACATCGAAGCCGCCGGCCTCGGACCGGACCTTCACCGCATCCAGGCCCGCAGCGCCCAGCAACAAGTGGTAGACAGTCTTCTCCAGACCCTGCTTGTCGATGCCGCTACCAGTGGTGGCGTTGCCCTGGGGGTCCAGATCCACCAGTAGGACCTTGCGCCCCAGGCTGGCCAGACTGGCGGCCAGGTTGACGGCGGTGGTGGTCTTGCCGACGCCCCCCTTCTGGTTGGTGATGGCGATGATTCGGACCATTTATGTAGTTTCCATGACGATGAGATGCCGGTCCGCGCCAAGGCCGGGAACCTGCAGAGGCAGGTCACGCTTGACCCGGACACCCTTGAGCCGGGCGATTTCCTCGCGGGGGTGGAGACCCTTCATGGCCAGCCATTCGCCCCCTGGCGCCAGCAGATGGCGGGTCAAGCCCACGAACTCGTGGAGTTCGGAGAACGCCCGGGACACGATCTGGGCATAGCCCGTGGCCGGCCGGAAAGCTTCCACCCGGGCGTGCACCACCTCCACGTTCGTCAGTCCGAGCTCGATGGCGGCTTGCCGCATGAAGCTGCATTTCTTCTGGCTGGCGTCCAGCAGGGTCACTTTCAACTCCGGTCGCAGGATGGCGAGGGGAATGCCGGGCAGTCCGCCGCCACTGCCCACGTCCAGCATCGGTCCGGCGCCGACATGGGGAACGATGGCCAGGCTATCCAGCAGATGGTGGGTCAGCATGCGCCCGGGCTCGTGGATGGCTGTCAGGTTGTAAGTCCGGTTCCACTTCCCCATCAGATCGAGGTAATCCAGCAGTGCAAGCTCCTGGCCAGGCCCGGCGACCAGTTCCATGGAAACCAGGGCGTCCCGCAATTGCCGGGCCAGGCTCATGGGGACTCCTTGAGCAGAGCGCCACGCTTGAGATAGACCAGGAGCACGGAAATCGCCGCAGGAGTCACGCCGGACACCCGGGCCGCCTGCCCCAGGGTAGCCGGCCGCGCCTGGTTAAGTTTCTGCCGCACCTCGATGGAAAGGCTGGCAAGGCCCATGTAATCGAAGTCCAGGGGCAGGGGCTGATCTTCCAAGGCCCGCTGGCGCTCGATCTCGTCCTGCTGGCGGCTGACGTAACCAGCATACTTGGCTGCGATCTCCACCTGTTCCCGGGCCTCCTCGTCATCCAGGCCAGGACCGACGTCGGGCAGGGTCATGAGATCGGGGTAGCGCACCTCCGGCCGGCGCAGCAGGTCGAACAGGCTGTATTGTTTCCGGCCGCTGCGCTTAACCTTCGCTTCGCTCAGGTTAGCCTGCGACGAAACTTCGTTTTCCCGCTCGATGGCCTTGCCCAGAACTCTTTCCGCCTCGGTTGCGGGCAGGATGGCCGGGTTCACCCAGGTAGATTTGAGTCTTTCCGTCTCCCGGGCGATAGCTTCCTGCTTCTGGCAGAAGCGCGCCCAGCGGACATCGTCCACCAGACCCAGTTCCCGGCCCAGGCCGGTCAGGCGCTGGTCGGCATTGTCTTCCCGCAGGCTCAGACGGTATTCGGCCCGACTGGTGAACATGCGATAAGGATCCTGGACGCCCCGGGTGGTGAGGTCATCCACCATCACACCCAGATAGGCCTGATCCCGGCGGGGCCACCAGGCCTCCTTCTCCAGGGCTGCGCGACCAGCGTTGAGGCCGGCGAGCAAGCCCTGGGCGGCGGCCTCCTCGTAGCCTGTGGTGCCGTTGATCTGGCCTGCGAAGAACAGCCGGGCGATGGCCTTGGTCTCCAGGCTTGGCTTGAGGGCCCGTGGATCGTAGAAATCGTATTCGATGGCGTAGCCGGGACGCAGCAGATGGGCCTTCTCCAATCCCCGGATGGAACGCACCAGTTCCAATTGCACATCGAAGGGCAGGCTGGTGGACACGCCGTTTGGGTAGTACTCGTGGGTATCCAGGCCCTCCGGCTCCAGGAAGACGTTGTGGGCATCCCGGTCGGCGAAGCGACTGATCTTGTCCTCGATGCTGGGGCAATAACGGGGCCCCACCCCCTCGATGACGCCGGTATAGAGCGGCGAACGATCAAGACCCCGGCGAATGATGTCGTGGGTTCTGGCGTTGGTCTGGGTGATCCAGCAGGGCAGCTGGGCGGGGTGTATGTCGCGCCGGCCCAGGAAGGAAAATACCGGTTCCGGGTCATCCCCGGGCTGCGCCTTCATCACCGAAAAGTCGATGCTGCGGCCATCGATGCGCGGCGGCGTGCCGGTTTTGAGACGCCCCACCGGCAATCGGAGCTCCCGCAGGCGGGCCGCCAGGGACACGGCGGGCGGGTCGCCCATGCGGCCCGCCTGGAAGTTCTCCAGGCCCACATGGATGAGACCGGCGAGAAAGGTGCCGGTGGTGAGAACCACGGCCCGGGCGCGGAACACGATGCCGATCTGGGTGCGCACGCCCGCCACCGCGTCCCCCTCCAGCACCAGATCCTCCACGGCCTGCTGAAACAGCGTGAGGCGGGGCTGGTTCTCCAGACGGTATCGGATGGCGCGCTTGTACAGCACTCGGTCGGCCTGGGCTCGGGTGGCCCGTACCGCGGGCCCCTTGGACGAATTGAGGATGCGGAACTGGATGCCGGCCTCATCGGTGGCCAGGGCCATGGCGCCGCCCAGGGCATCCACCTCCTTGACCAGGTGCCCCTTGCCGATGCCGCCGATGGAGGGGTTGCAGGACATGGCGCCCAGGGTCTCGATGTTGTGGGTCAGCAGCAGGGTTTTGGCGCCCAGGCGCGCGGCGGCCAGGGCCGCCTCGGTGCCAGCGTGTCCGCCCCCCACCACGATCACATCGAAATTGTCCGGAAAAATCATCCGCTTATCGGCCTTGCCATGCCCAAAACAGGCGGCGGATTCTACGCCATGCGGCCGGTTGTTTCACGTGAAACAGCCTGACTAGATCAGCCGGTGTTGCGCATGCCGGCGGCGATGGCGTTGATGGAGCGCAGCAGAGGCTCCAGCCAGGGGCTGTCGGCCTGCTCCTGGAGAGGCGTGGCGCGGATCCGGCGCAACAGGGCCACCTGGATGGAATTGAGGGGGTCCAGGTAGGGATTGCGGCTGGCCAGTGATACCGCAAGGGAGGGGTTCTCCTCCAGCAGCGCCTTGCTGTCAGCCACATGCAGGATCTGCTCGATGGCGCGCAGGTACTCGGCCCGGATCGATTCGTAAATCTTCCGGCCCTTGTGCGCATCCTCGCACAGGTCCGCATATTCACCGGCGATGCCCATGTCGGTCTTGGCCAGCGCCATCTGGGCGTTGGACAGCAGGGTGCGGAAGAAGGGCCATTCCCGATACATGCGCTGCAGCTTGGCCAGGCGGGCGGGATCGCTGGCACGCCAGGCGGACAGGGCGGCGCCGATGCCGAACCAGGCCGGCAGGGCGTGGCGGGACTGGCCCCAGGCGAACACCCAGGAGATGGCGCGAACGGAGGACTTGGAGCGGTCGCCCACCTTGCGGTGGGAAGGCCTGGAACCGATGTTCAGCCAACCGATCTCCCGCACCGGCGTCGCCTCGTAGAAATAGTCCAGGAATCCATCCGTCCGTTCCGTGAGCTGGCGGTAATGGTCCTCGCCCAGCTTGGCGAGCTCATCCATGATACCCAGGTAGTCCAGGCGATCCTCCCGGGCCTCCCGGACCAGATGGGCGCTGGCCATGAGCAGGCCGGTGGCGCCCATGGTCAGTTCGTAGATGGCGGTTTCCATGTTGTTGTACTTGTAGAACAGCACCTCGCCCTGCTCGGTGAACTTGATCTCGCCCCGTACCGTGCCAGGCGGCTGGGCCAGGATGGCCTCCCGGGTGGGGCCGCCGCCCCGCCCCACGGTGCCACCCCGACCATGGAACAGACGGCAGGGGATGCCCCGGGCCTGGGACAGCCCCACGATCTTCTTCTGGGCCTCGTAGAGCCCCCAGGAGGAGGCCAGGATGCCGCCATCCTTGCAGGAGTCGGAGTAGCCCAGCATGACCTCCTGCCCTTCCCGATAGGCATCCAGCAGTTGCCGGTAGACCGGCAGACCATACAATCGGGCCAGCACCGATTCCACATGGGCCAGATCTTCGATGGTCTCGAACAGCGGGCTGACACCGATGTGGCAGAACCACTGGCCGGTCATGCGCCCCGCCAGTCCCGCCAGGGTCGCCAGGCACATGACCTCCATGACGTGGGAAGCAGTATGGGTCATGGAGATGACGTAGCGTCCGAAACATTCTGGGCCCAGGCTGCGGCGCATCTGGGCCACCAGCTGGAAGACCCGTAGGGTTTCCTGGGTCGTCTCGGACAAGCCGGCCACATCGAACTGCAGGGCATTGGGATTGGCGATGGCCTCGGATAGGAGTTCCAGGCGGGCTTCCTCGTCCAGGGCGGCATAGTCGTGGCCCAGAGCCTGGCGCAGGATTTCCGCCACTGCCTCACTGTGGCGCCCGGACTCCTGCCGGATATCCAGCTGCAGTAGGTGGAAGCCGAAGGTCCGCACCAACAGGATGAGATCTTCCAGATCCCGGTCGGCCACTTCGCTGTCGCCGTGACCGCGCAAGGAATCCCGGATCAGGACCAGGTCGTCCAGGAACGCCTTGGCGCTGGCGTAGCCCGGCGTCTCGAAGCTGATCTCCTGACCATCGATGGCACGCTGAATCAGTTCCAGGTTACGGCTCAACCGGTGGCGCATGATGGACAGCTTGCGGCGGTAGGGTTCCTGGACGAAGCGGCGGCGTGCCGTTTCGGAACTGGCATCCAGGCGGGCAAGATCGGCCTCCAGGGATGCCGTGAAGGCGGCGGAGGGCTGGCACAGCCGGGTGGAATAGGAGAGTTGGTCGCTGAGGCGGTCAATGCGGCGCAGGTACTCGTCGCAGGCGGCGCGGGCCTGCATGCGCCATGCCAGGGCGGTCACCTCGGCGGTCACGAAGGGATGGCCGTCCCGGTCGCCACCGATCCAGGATCCAAAGCGCAGGAAATCCGGCGTGCCGATGGCCTCCGCCACCGCCCTGCCATAGACATCCCGCAGGGCATTGCGGAAATTCCGGTAGACCCCCACCACCGCCTGGAACAGAGATTGGGGGAAGAAGGACAGGCCCGCCCGGATCTCGTCGCGCACCTCCAGCTTGTAGGTGCGTACCTCGTCGGTCTTCCACAGGATCTGGACCTGGTTGGCCAGGCGAGCCAGGGCCTCGTCCCGGAACATGCCGGTAAGACGAGGATCGTCCAGGGTTTCAAGGCTGACGAAGATGTCGCGCAGGGCGCCCTTGATGGTGCGGCGCTTGGCTTCCGAGGGATGGGCGGTGATGACCGGCATGTACCGCAAGCTGTGCAGCAAGCGTCCCAGGTCCTCGGCATGGACGCCGGATTCCCGCAGGGAGAGGAGTGTGTCATGGAAAGAGCCCTCCCACATGCGCCCCCCTCCGCCCACTGCCTTGCGGCGCTCGGCCAGGTTGTAGGCCTCCTCGGCGATGTTGAGCAGGCTGAAGTAGATGTTGTAGGCGCGGATGATCTGGTTCAGCGACGCAGGAGGAAGCGCCTCGATGCGGGCCATGAGGGCGCTCCGCCGCTCGTCGTTGTCATCGTCGCGCAGTGCGATGAAGCCCTGCCGCAAGAACTTGAGGGCCTCGTAGGTCGGCGGGTCCAGTTGGCGCTTGAGCACCCGGCTGAGCAGAAGGATGAGCAGCTTGACGCGGCGGTTGAGTCTGGCGTTGACGGGAGGGTTGGTCATGACGAAAGGCATTGCTTGCGATGCCGCCAAGGTATCACCGCCGACGCCCTGGGAAAATCCGTCTGTCAGGCCGGCCGGCATGTTTCACGTGAAACGTTGACGGCACGCCTCATGCATGGGCATAGAGCTGGTGATAGAGGCCACCCCGTTGCATCAGGCTGTCGTGGTCGCCTTCCTCCACCACGCGGCCATTCTCGAATACCAGGATGCGATCTGCCTGGCGCACCGCAGAGAGGCGGTGGGCGATGATCAGAGTGGTACGGCCGGCGAGGAAGCCGGCCAGTGCCTGATGCAATTGCCGCTCGGTGGCGCTGTCCAGGGCGGATGTGGCCTCGTCCAGAATCACCACCCCAGGCTTGCCTAGTACCATGCGGGCGATGGCCAGACGCTGACGTTGGCCGCCAGACAGACGCACGCCATTCTTGCCTACCAGGCTCTCCAGGCCCTCGGGCAGGCTGGCCACGAAGTCGCGCAACTGGGCGATCTCCAGCGCCTGCCATAGCTCCGTGTCGCTGTACTCCCGGCCCAACCCCAGGTTCTCCCGCAGGCTGGCGTTGAACAGGACGGGATGCTGGAGCACCACGCCCACCCGTTCCCGTACCGTGGCCCAGCCGATCTCGCCGACCTCCACACCACCGTAGCGTATGGTGCCGCACTTGAGGGGGTAGAGCCCAAGCAGGGCCTGGACCAGGGTGGACTTGCCACCGCCGGAGGCGCCCACCAGGGCCACCTTCTCGCCGGGGGCGATGCGCATGTTCACGTCGTCCAGGATGGTGTCCCCGTCACCATAGGAAAAGCTGACGTGCTCCAGCTCCACCGCCACCGTATCCCGGCCGGCGAAGGGGTCGATTCCAGCGCCACCCTCCTCTGGCGCCTTCAGGGCCAGCAAGCCGTTGATGCGGCCCAGGGCGCCGTTGGCGGAGTACCAGGCATACTGAATATTGATGATCTCCTGCACCGGACCCATCATGAACCAGAGGTAGCCGAATACCGCCAACATCTGGCCGATACTGAGGTCGGAGAACACCACCATCAGCATGGCACCGGCCCGGAAGGCATCGAATCCAGTCAGGAAGATGAAGAAGGAGACACGATTCATCGCATCCGACTTCCAGGCGAAGGCGGCGGCGTGGCGACGGATGTGGGCGGCTTTCTCCGTCACCCGGGCCAGGTAATGCTTCTCCCGGTTCATGGCGCGGATCTGGTTGAGGGCGTCCAGAGTTTCCGTGAGCGCCTCCTGGAAGGACTCGAAGGCGCTGTTCTCCCGCTTCTTGAGTTCCTTGACCTTCTTGCCCAGACGGGTGGAGAAGCCGATGACCACCGGGTTGAGCAACAGAATGAACAGGGCCAGCTGCCAGTTCATCCACAGCAACACCCCTGCCACCCCCAGCAGGGACAGCACAGCCACCAGGAAACCGGAGATGGACGCGCCCAGGAAGCCGTCCACCGCATTCAGGTCGGTGACGAAATGGGAGGTCACCCGCCCGGAACCCAGGGTCTCGTATTCGGATAGGGCGATGCGCGATAGCCGCTCCAGCATCCGGGCGCGGATGCGATAGACGATTTCCTTGGCGATCAGGGAAAAGGTACGCGCCTGCCATACATTGAGGAGGATGGAGGCCAGACGCAGCCCGATGGTCAGCAGCAACGCCAGAAGGATGAACAACACGGGTCCATGCCAGGACTGGGGAAACCAAGAGCCGAAGAAGCCGATGAACCCCCCCGGCTTGTGCAGCAGCACCTCGTCCACCAGCACGGGCAGGAACAGGGGGACGGGCACCGAGCAGGCCACCGCCAGGATGGCGATGAGATTTCCCTTCAGCAGAGTGGCGCGGTGGGATCGAACCTCGGCCAGGATCTGGGGCCAGGTCAGGGTTTCTCGGGTCGGGTCGGACATTGTTGTTTTTTCGGCAGGTCTGTCGGAACGAGCTTAGCCGGGGGGGGCGGGAATCCGCAATCCAGGCTTCGGATCGTTATTAACTACATGATTTATTTGGAGATACACCCCTTCACCCTGCCTGGCATGGGACTTGCCAAAGATGGTCAACCTCAAATGCATTCCTGGAGTCAGCCATGAACGCCCGCATCATGAATTTCAGCCTGCGCGACTCTCGCAGCGACGAGTCGCCATCGGTCTGTGCCATCGAACGCCACTTCCCCCGCATCGCCCGGGAACTCACCACCCGTTGGCAAGGGCCCGGCATCGATGCCTATCTGGACAGCCTGCTCATCGACACCCGGGGAAACCGCATGGGCTTTCCCCCAGATGTCCTGGAGGAAATCATGTTTCTGGCGGGCGTGCGCTGGTTCTGTGGCAAGGTAGCCGAGCCGGAAACCCTGGAAAGCCCGCCGGACGAATTCAGCTTCTGCACCGATGATTTCCGCCGTTGCGGCACTACCGGATCCTGGGTTCTGATCTGACCACGCGGCCATGCAGGACAAGCTGAAACCCTTACCCGGCCACCGCTGCCGCCTGGCGCAGGCACCCCGGCGAGACGAGTTTCACGCTTGGGCGGATCTGAAGCTTCCGGCTTGCGGTATCCGTGCCCGGGGCCCTTGGGGACGTTGTGTTGGCCATGCCCGCCCGGCCAGCCATCGGGATCCGGGCCTCATTTCCCGATACAGAACTGGCTGAAGATCACGCCCAAGAGGTCGTCGGCGCTGAATTCGCCGGTGATCTCCGCCAGAGCGTCCTGGGCCAGACGCAATTCCTCGGCGAACAACTCCAGCTGCCCCGCGGCGACGCGTGCCCCATCAATATGGGCTCTGGCCCGGCGCAAGGCTTCCAGGTGGCGGGTTCGGGCAGTGAAAGCACCTTCTCCGGCGTTACGCCAGCCTGCCAGTTCCAGCAGTCGGCCGCGCAGAAGTTCCAGGCCCTCGCCGGTCCGGGCGGAAAGCCAGATTTCGTTGCCATCCGCCGAGGCCCGTGGCGGCTCGCCGGTCAGATCCACCTTGTTGTGCACGGTCAGCACGGGAATCCCGGGCAGCCTGGCGAGGATGCTGGCTTCCCGCGCTCCAATGCCATGCTGGGCATCGGTCAGCAGTACCGCCAGGTCGGCCTTGTCCAATGCCGCCCAGGTCCGCTCGATGCCCAGTTTCTCCACCGGATTGTCGGTTTCCCTCAGGCCGGCGGTATCGATGACATGCAGGGGCACCCCCTGGATCTGGATGGCTTCCTTCAGGGTGTCCCGGGTGGTGCCGGCGATGTCGGTGACGATGGCTGCGTCATAACCCGCCAACTGGTTGAGCAGGCTGGACTTGCCCACATTGGGCTGGCCGATGAGCACCACCGTGAGTCCCTCCCGCAGCAGGGCACCCTGCCGGGCCTGGGCCAGCACGGCCTCCAGGCGGTTGGCGATGTCTTCCAACTGCCCCCGAGCGTCGGCCTGCTCGAGAAAATCGATCTCCTCTTCGGGAAAGTCCAGACAGGCCTCCACCAGCATGCGCAGATGGATCAGGGCGTCCTTGAGCCCATTGATCCGCTTGGAGAACTCCCCCGCCAGCGAGCGCAAGGCACCCCGGGCGGCCTCCCGGCTGCCCGCGTCGATGAGGTCGGCAATGGCTTCGGCCTGGGCCAGGTCCAGCTTGCCGTTGAGGAAGGCGCGACGGCTGAACTCGCCGGGCTGGGCCAGGCGGGCGCCCAGTTCCAGACAGCGTTCCAGCAGCAGTTGCAGAACCTGGGGGCCGCCATGGCCCTGTAGTTCCAGGACGTGCTCGCCGGTGAAGGAGCGTGGCGCGGCGAACCAGATGGCGATGCCATCGTCCAGGGCCTGTCCGGTGGCATCGAGAAAACGGGCATGGGTGGCCTGGCGGGGTTGGAGATCGCGGCCGACGATGCCCTGGATGAAGGGTCGCGGGTCCGGGCAGGAGATGCGGACCACTCCCACGCCCCCACGCCCGGGAGCGGTGGCGATGGCGGCAATGGGCTCGGTCAGGACGGACGCCATGGCGCCGCCAGCATGGCTGAGTTAGTGCTTGCTATCGTTGGCAGCGGCGCCACCGGATTCGATGACTTTGTTGATTCGCCACTGCTGAAGAATGGAAAGCACGTTGTTGACCAACCAGTACAGCACCAGGCCGGCAGGGAAGAACAGGAACATGACGGAGAAGATCACCGGCATGGCCATCATGACCTTCTGCTGCACCGGATCCGGCGAGACAGGCGACAGCTTCACCTGGATAAAAGAGGTGATCGCCATGATGATGGGCAGCACGTAGTAGGGGTCCGGCTCAGACAGGTCGGTGATCCACAGGGCGAAGGGCGCTTGGCGCAGCTCCACCGCACCCAGCAGCACCCAGTAAAGCGCGATGAACACCGGAATCTGGATCAGGATGGGCAGGCAGCCCCCCAGGGGATTGATCTTCTCCTCCTGGTAGATCTTCATCATGGCCTCGTGGAGCTTCTGGCGGTCATCGCCATAGCGCTCCTTCAGGTGCTGCAGGCGCGGCGCCAGCTTGCGCATCTTGGCCATGGACTTGTAGCTGGCGGCGGACAGGGGATAGAAGGCCGCCTTGATCAACACCGTCAGCAGGATGATGGACACGCCCCAGTTGTGGGCCAGGGTATTGAGCCAGTTCAGCACCAAGAACAGGGGGTAGGCCAGCACGGTGAGCCAGCCGTAGTCCACCACCAGATCCAGGCCTGGCGCCAGGCTCTTGATTTTCTCCAACTCCTGTGGACCGGCGTATAGCCGTATGGAGACGGTCTTTTCTTCCCCCGGAGCCAGCTTCACCGCGGGGAAGATCATGCCGGCGGTGTATTCGTCCTTGCCAACGGAACGGGTGTAGAACTCCCGCGGACTGGCGTCGGCTGCATCCCGTGTCATCCAAGCGGCGAAGAAGTGATGCTGGATCAGACCCAGCCATCCATCCTTCGCCTCTTTCGCATGTTCAGTCTTGCCCTTGGCGATGTCCTCAAAAGGCACCTTCTGGAATTTCGCGGCATCCGTATAGACCACCGGGCCGGTGAAGGTGTGGATGAAGGCAGACTCCCCTTCTGGCGCATGGCCGTGACGCAGGAACTGGTAATAGGGAAAGCCTTCGATCGTGGCGCTACTGGCGTTCTTGACCCGGGTGTCCACATCCACCACATAGCTGCCGCGGCGGAAGGTATAGGTGCGCTCCACCTCGACACCGTTGACCACCGCCTTGAGGGCGACCTTGAGCTCATTGGCACCGTCCTTCAGCCTGTATTCGCCCGGGACCAGCTCAAACACTGTCTTGTGGGTGGGCAGCGCGCCACCGATGAAGCCCATCTGAGCAAAGTAGTCACGTCCAGGCTTCTCCTCGAACAAGCGGAAAGGCTTGGCTGCATCCTCGTTCTGGCGATAGGAAGTGAGCACAAGCTCACGCAAGTCACCCCCATTGGCGTCGATCTCAGCATTCAACACATCCGTCACGATGCGGGCGCGGGCACCCTTTTGAGCCTGGCCGGTTTCCGCCAGCCTGGCGGCGGGCGCCAGACTCTGGCCCGGCTGGGGCGGCACGTCGCCCTGGGCAGGAGCGCTGGTGGCTTTGCCAGTCTGCTGGGCTGCGGGAGGCTTGGGATTCGAGTACGTCTGCCAGGATTCCCAAAGCAGCAGCAGGGAAAAGGAAAAAACGATGAACGCGATGATGCGCTGGGTATCCATGACGGTACTTGAGTCGTTTGTCAGTAGGTGACCGGATTGGAGGCCTGCCCGGCCTGCTGGTTGAGCCGCTGCGCCACGCAGTCGCGGCAACGGATCATGCCCGAGAGGAAGAGTTCCTGGAGCCGACTCTCATCGAGCCCGCTCCGCAATCGCGCCACCACATCCAGACCGGAAATTTCTTCCTGGTGGATCCGGAAGCCTTCACGCAGCAGGCGTTTGATGCGATTGCGACCTACGGCGGTGGGAACGATCTTCTTTGGAATGATCAACCCCAGGCGAGCGTATTCGAGTCCATTGGGCGCAGCCAGCACATCCAGACCGCAGCCGCCCCCCATGCACCGAAAACGAAAAACGGATGAAAACTCATCCGTTTTGCGCATTTTCCTGTCTCGCCCGAAGGCGAAGGACATGGTGCCCGGTTCCGGCGTCGTAGGCGGGATCAGACCGCCAGGCGCTTGCGGCCCTTGGCGCGACGGGCGTTGATGACTGCGCGGCCGCCCTTGGTCTTCATGCGGGCGCGAAATCCGTGGGTACGCTTGCGGCGGACGACGGAGGGTTGATAAGTGCGTTTCATGGTGAATCCTCGGGAGCAAAAAGTCAGCTGCGAAAAAAGCGGCGTATTAGACCGCTAGTCCCCTGATTTGTCAAACTTTTCCGGCATCGGAAATGCCGGTGCTAGAATCCCCGTCCCCCCTCCCACCGGCCTCGAATCCCGCTGCGTCATGGACGACTTCTGGAGCCATTGCCTCGCCCATTTCGAGCGTTCTTTGAACGCCCAGCAGCTCAACACCTGGATCAAGCCCCTGGCGGTGGAGGTGGTGAATGGCAGCGTGGTGGTGAGCGCTCCCAACCGTTTCGTGGCCCAATGGGTTCGCGACAAATTCCTGCCCCAGATCGACCTGCTCGCCCGCGCCTACTTTCCCCAGGCGCCCGAGGTATCCCTGGTCATTGCCGACCAGCGTCCGGTTGCGCAAAAGCCCGCCGCGACGAAGCCCCCCTCCGGCAAAGTGGCCGCCCAGCCTCCAGGCGTCGCCGCCGCCCCTGCCCAAGAGGAGCCCCGCAAATCCGGCAAGGCGGCCGTCAAGGCTGAGAAGCCCAGCGTCGCTGACGAAAGCCGGCTCAACCCCATGTTCACCTTCGATACCTTCGTGCCCGGCAAGGCCAATGACCTGGCCCGGGCCGCGGCCTTGCAGGTGGCGGATAATCCGGGCGCCGGCTACAACCCTCTGTTCGTCTACGGCGGAGTCGGCCTGGGCAAGACCCATCTGGTGCAGGCCATCGGCAATCGCATGGCCCAGCAGAATCCCAAGGCTCGGGTACGCTACATCCATGCCGACCGCTACGTCTCCGACATGGTGAGGGCGCTGCGGGCCAATTCCTACGATGACTTCAAGCGCCGCTACGATTCCCTGGACCTGCTGCTCATCGACGACATTCAGTTCTTTGCTGGCAAGGAAGGCACCCAGGAGCAGTTCTTCTACACCTTCAACACCCTCATCGAGGAGCACAAGCAGGTCATCATCACCAGCGACACTTTTCCTAAGGATATGGAAGGCATCGAGGAACGCCTCAAATCCCGCTTCAGCTGGGGTCTCACCGTCATGCTGGAACCCCCTGAACTGGAAATGCGGGTGGCGATCCTGCTGGACAAGGCCCGTCTGGACAAGGCCGATCTGGATGAGGGCACCGCCTTCTTCATCGCCAAGCAGGTGCGCTCCAATGTGCGCGAACTGGAAGGCGCGCTCAAGCGGGTCATTGCCTTCGCCCGCTTCAACAAGCGGCCCATCTCGGTGGAGCTGGCAAAGGAAGCCCTGAAGGATCTTCTGGCCGTGCAGAACCGGCAAATCTCCATCGAGAACATCCAGAAAACCGTGGCCGACTACTACAAGATCAAAGTGGCGGACATGTATTCGAAGAAACGCACGCGCAATCTTGCCCGCCCCCGCCAGATGGCCATGTTCCTGGCCCGGGAACTCACCGACCAGTCCTATCCGGAGATCGGCCAGTCCTTCGGTGGCCGGGACCACACCACGGTATTGCACGCCTGCGCCAAAATCGAGGAACTCAAGAATGGCGACGCGACCCTGCGCAAGGACTACAACCTGTTGATCCAGGTATTGACGGGATAAATCTGTGGGCGAGTCAGGGACATCGTGTGGATAACTTCCCCGCTTCATCCCCAGGCAGGGTTATCCACAATCCTTCCCGGATTTGCCCACAGACTTACAGACGGTTTTTTCCACAGCTTAAACCGATGATTTTGATACACTTTCGCCGCTTATCCGGAAGAGACACCCTGGCTTATCAATAACATCAGGAAGAGATAAATGCTTGTACTGAAATCCTCCAAGGACGCCCTGCTCAAGCCTCTTCAGGCCGTGGCAGGCGTGGTCGAACGCAAGCACACCCTGCCCATCCTTTCCAACGTGTTGGTGGAAGTGGTGGGTGGGCGCGCCGCTTTCATCGCCACCGACCTGGAACTCCAGATCAGCACCTGGGCGGACGAGCAGGGTACTGCCGATGCCGCCCTGACCGTCTCGGCGCGGAAGCTTCTGGACATTTGCCGCTCCCTGCCCGATCTGGAGCCCATCGTTTTCGATCTGGTCGGAGAGCAACTCAAGGTGCAGTCCGGCCGCAGCCGTTTCAGCCTGCAGACCCTACCGGCCAGGGATTTCCCCAAGTTGCAGATTCCCGATGGCCAGGGCTTAGCCTTCAGCCTTCCCCAGGGCAAGGTCAGGCAACTGTTGTCCCGGGTGCAATACGCCATGGCGGTGCAGGACATCCGCTACTACCTCAACGGCATGCTGTTCTCCGTGCAGGGCAAGCGCCTTACCGTGGCGGCTACCGATGGCCATCGCCTGGCGGTGGATGGGTTGGATCTTGAAGCGGAGGTCAGCCAGGGCGTGGATGTGATCCTGCCGCGCAAGACCGTGTTGGAACTTGGCAAGCTCCTCGGTGAGGGCGACGATCCTGTGCACATCCAGCTCAACCAGAGCCAGGTGGTATTTCGCAGACCGGAATTCGAACTGCGCACCAAGGTGGTGGACGGCAAGTTTCCCGACTGGCAGCGGGTCATTCCCGTGGGCCATGACAAAAATTTCGTCATACAGCGTCAGCGTTTGTCCCAGTCCCTGACCCGTGCGGCCATTCTGACCAATGACAAGTACCGGGGGGTGCGCATAGCGCTCACCGCTGGAAGCCTGCGCATCGCCTGCAGCAATAACGAGCAGGAGGAGGCTCAGGAAGAACTGGACATCGATTACACCGGCGAGCCCTTGGATGTGGGTTTCAATGTCCAGTACCTCCAGGATGTGCTCAGCAACCTGACGGCAGAGGCCGTTCAGTGCAGCTTTGGGGACCCCACCAGTTCCCTCCTGATCACCGTGCCCGGAGAGGAAAACTTCCGCTACGTGGTCATGCCCATGCGTATCTGAGCAAGCAGGGCGCCCGGGGGAGGTTCCAGCCGGAGCCTCGCCCCATTCATTCATTACCCAGAAAGAAGGTTTCACGTGGAACAACAGAACGGTGCCGGCAATGGTGGCTACGACGAGGACAGCATCCAGCAACTGGAAGGCCTAGAAGCGGTGCGCAAGCGGCCGGGCATGTACATCGGCGACACCTCGGACGGCTCAGGCCTGCACCACATGGTGTTCGAGGTGCTGGACAATGCCATCGACGAGGCCCTGGCCGGTTACTGCGACGACATTAAGGTGGTCATCCACCCGGACAACTCCATCTCCATCTCGGACAATGGCCGGGGTATTCCCACCGGCATCAAGTTCGACGACAAGCATGAGCCCAAGCGATCTGCCGCCGAGATCGTCATGGTGGTGTTGCACGCCGGCGGCAAGTTCAACCAGAACAGCTACAAGGTCTCCGGCGGCCTCCATGGAGTCGGCGTGTCCTGCGTCAACGCACTGTCCAAGTGGTTGCGCCTGACCATCCACCGGGATGGCAAGAAGCATTTCATGGAATTCCATCGGGGCGTGCCCGTGGACCGCGTCATCGAGACCCAGAACGGTGTCCAGGTCTCCCCTCTCAAGGTGCTGGGGGATACGACCCGGCGGGGAACCGAGGTCCATTTCTCCGCCGACGAGGAAATCTTCGGCACCATCGATTTCCACTACGACGTGCTGTCCAAGCGCATCCGGGAACTCTCCTTCCTCAACAACGGCGTCAAGATCGAGCTCATCGACGAGCGCGACGGCCGCCATGAGAACTTCGCTTTCTCCGGCGGGGTGAAGGGCTTCGTCGAGTACATCAACCGCAACAAGAGCGTGCTTCACCCCAACGTGTTCTATGCCTCCGGCGAGTCCAGGGTGGGGGAAAACGGCGTGGTCATCACCACTGAGGTGGCCATGCAGTGGAACAACGGTTACCAGGAACAGGTGCTGTGCTTCACCAACAACATCCCCCAGTCCGACGGCGGCACCCACCTCACCGGCCTGCGCGCCGCCATGACCCGGGTGATCAACAAGTACATTGAGGAAAACGAGATCGCCAAGAAAGCCAAGGTGGAGATCACCGGCGACGACATGCGCGAAGGCCTGGCCTGCGTGCTGTCGGTGAAGATGCCGGATCCCAAGTTCGGTTCCCAGACCAAGATGAAGCTGGTCTCCTCCGAAGCCCGCCCGGCGGTGGAAGAGACCGTCTCCGCCAAGCTGGCGGAGTTCCTCCTGGAGCGGCCCGCCGATGCCAAGATTATCTGCGGCAAGATCGTCGAGGCTGCCCGGGCCCGGGAAGCCGCCCGCAAGGCCCGGGAGATGACCCGGCGCAAGGGCGTGCTGGATTCCGCCGGCCTGCCCGGCAAGCTGGCCGACTGCCAGGAGAAGGATCCCGCCCTGTGCGAGCTCTACCTGGTGGAGGGCGACTCCGCCGGCGGCTCCGCCAAGCAGGGCCGGGACCGCAAGTTTCAGGCCATCCTGCCCCTCAAGGGCAAGATCCTCAACGTGGAGAAGGCCCGCTTCGACAAGATGCTGTCCTCCCAGGAGGTGGTCACTCTGATCACCGCCATGGGCACCGGCATCGGCAAGGACGACTACAACCCGGCCAAGCTCCGCTACCACCGCATCATCATCATGACCGACGCGGACGTGGACGGCTCCCACATCCGCACCCTGCTGCTCACCTTCTTCTACCGGCAGATGCCCGAGCTGGTGGAGCGTGGCCACATCTACATCGCCCAGCCACCCCTCTACAAGGTCAAGCAGGGCAAGCGGGAGACCTATATCAAGGACGACTATGAGCTCAAGCAATACCTGCTGCGGGAGGCCCTCAACGGCGCCGAGCTGATCCCCGCCGCCGGCGCGGAAGCCTTGCCCAAGGACAGTTTCGAGCGCATCGCCCGGGAATTCCTGCTGGCTGAAGCCATGATCGAGCGCCTGGCCCGGCGCATGGACGCGGACGTGCTCTACAGCCTGCTCAAGATTCCTGCCATCAGCCTGGACACGGAAGAAGCCGCCACCCGGGCCGCGGAACTGCTGACCGGCGAGCTCAGCCGCCTGGGGTCGGTGAAGATCACCCCCATGCAGCATGAAGCTGATACTTCCTGGCGTCTGGAGATCACCAGGATCCGCCACGGCATCGGCCACACCAGCTACCTGGATGCCAGTTTCATCGAGGGGGGCGACTACGATCAGCTTCGCCGTACCACGGAAATCCTCACCGGCCTCATTCAGCCGGGCGCGGAAATCCGCCGGGGCGAGGCCAGGACGCCGGCCTACGACTTCAAGCAGGCCCTGGACTGGCTCCTCGACGAGGTGCGCAGGAATCTGAGCATCCAGCGTTACAAAGGGCTGGGCGAGATGAATCCGGAGCAGCTCTGGGAAACCACCATGGACCCGGCGGTGCGCCGCCTCTTGCGCGTGCAGATCGAGGACGCCATCGCCGCCGACGGCATTTTCACCACCCTCATGGGCGAGGAGGTGGAGCCCCGCCGCAACTTCATCGAAACCAACGCTCTGGGCGTGCGCAACTTGGACGTCTGAACGGAGAACACAATGAGAAAGACCACTGGACTGATTGCGGCGCTGTGGCTGGTCTTTGCCGGCCAGGCCATGGCCGCTGCCGAGGATGGCCGCCAGGCCGCCGCCCTTCGCCTGCTCGATGCCATGGACATGCGCGTCAATCTGGCCCGCACCATTGAACAGGTCACTCTGGCCGAAGTGGACAAGAATCCCAAGCTCGAACCATTCAAAGGCGTCATGTTGGAGTTCATGCACAAGTACATGGGCTACGACAGCCTGAAGAACGATCTGGCGAGGATTTACGCCGATGCCTTCACCCTGGCGGAACTGGATGAACTGTCCCGTTTCTACCAGACTCCGGTGGGTCGCAAGACCCTGCAGATGCTGCCGGAACTGACTGTCCAGGGTGGACGCATGGGTGAGCGCAAGGTGCAGGAACACCTGGGCGAACTCGAGGCCATGATCAGCAAGGAAGCCCAGCGTCTTCAGGTCCAGCAGAAGAAATAGCGCTGCATCACCCCCATGCCCCGGCTCGTCCTCATCACCGAAGTCAGCCGTGGCCACGACCGGGGGGCTCATCGCGCGGGGCCATTGCCGAACTCAACCGGATTCACGCGCCCCACCATCGCCTCGCAGCGGTATACGTGGCCGAGGAGGCCGCCGTTTGGGCCTGGCGACTCGTGAAGATGCCGCAAAACGTCCGCGGACACCCGCGTAGGCCCGAAGGGCCGCCTAATGGACAATCTGGGCTCAGTTGAACGCGCCGCGAAGGCGGGCGCCTAGCGGGCTCACCGGATGGGTGAGTTCCAACGGAGGCAAAATCGCGTGCATCGTCAAGCCGATACGAGTCCAAAGGAGCGGTCAACTGAGGTTTTTAGGATGAAGAATTGCTGCGGGCGCCGGCACGCATTTTCACCTCGAACGAAACCATGCTGAGACTCACCGAACTCAAACTCCCCCTGGACCACCCGGACGATGCCTTGCGCGCCGCCATCCTGAAGCGCCTGGGCATTCCCGACCACGAACTCATCCGCATCGACATCCACCGACGCGGCTACGACGCCCGCAAGCGTGGCCATATCGCCCTGGTGTACACGGTGGACGTCGAACTCAGCCGGGAAGACATGGTGCGCAAGCGTCTGGCTGGGGACAAGCACCTCTCGATCACGCCGGACATGGCCTACAAGTTCGTCGCCCGGGCCCCGGCGGGCCTCAGCTCTCGGCCGGTGGTGATCGGCGCCGGCCCCTGCGGCCTTCTGGCCACCCTGGTGCTGGCCCAGATGGGCTTCAGGCCCCTCATGCTGGAACGGGGCAAGGCGGTGCGGGAGCGCACCCGGGACACCTGGGGCCTGTGGCGCCAGGGCAGGCTCAATCCGGAATCCAACGTCCAGTTCGGCGAAGGCGGCGCGGGCACCTTCTCCGACGGCAAGCTCTACAGCCAGATCAAGGACCCCCACCACCACGGCCGCAAGGTGCTGGAGGAGTTCGTCAAGGCCGGGGCGCCGGCGGAAATCCTCTACGTCAGCAAGCCCCACATCGGCACCTTCAAGCTGGTGTCCATGGTGGAGCACATGCGCGAAACCATCACCGGTCTGGGGGGCGAGATCCGCTTCCAGAGCAAGGTGACCGACCTGGACATCGCCGATGGCCGGATGCGGGGCGTGGTACTGGAAAATGGCGAGCGCATCGCCACCGGCCATGTCATCCTGGCCCTGGGCCACAGCGCCCGGGATACCTTCGAGATGCTGCACGGGCGGGGCGTGTTCATCGAGCCCAAGCCCTTCTCCCTGGGCCTGCGCATCGAGCATCCCCAGTCCCTCATCGACCGCTGCCGCTTTGGCGACCAGGCGGGCAATCCCATCCTGGGCGCCGCCGACTACAAGCTGGTGCACCACGCCGGCAATGGCCGCTCCGCCTACAGCTTCTGCATGTGTCCCGGCGGCACCGTGGTGGCGGCCACCTCCGAGGAAGGCCGGGTGGTGACCAACGGCATGAGCCAGTATTCCCGCAACGAGCGCAACGCCAACGCCGCCATCGTGGTGGGCGTGACGCCGGCGGATTTTCCCGGCGACGTGCGGGCCAATCCCCTGGCCGGCGTGGATTTCCAGCGCCAGTGGGAGTCTGCCGCCTTCGAAGCCGGGGGCCGCAGCTATAAGGCGCCGGCCCAGAGGGTGGGGGATTTCCTCGCCGGCCGGCCCTCCACCGGACCGGGATCGGTCATCCCGTCCTACACCCCGGGCGTGCATTGGACTGATCTTGCCACCTGCCTGCCCGACTACGTCATCGCCACCCTCCGCGAAGCCATCCCCGCCTTCGACAGGCAGATCCGGGGCTTCGCCATGGAGGATGCCGTACTCACCGGGGTGGAGACGCGCACCTCCTCCCCCATCCGCATCACCCGGGGCACCGACTACCAAAGCCTGAATACCCGGGGCCTGTACCCCGCTGGAGAAGGCGCGGGCTATGCCGGCGGCATCCTCTCGGCTGCGGTGGATGGCATCCAGGTGGCGGAGGCGGTGGCCCTGAGCATGGTGGCGGGCTCGCCCTGATGGCCCAGCGTGTCGCGGTCATCGGTGGCGGTCCGGCCGGGCTCATGGCGGCGGAGACCCTGATCACCGGGGGCGTGGAAGTGGACCTCTACGAGCGCATGGCCTCCCTGGGCCGCAAATTCTTGCTGGCGGGCCGGGGCGGCCTCAACCTGACCCACTCGGAGCCCAGGGAGGCCTTCCTCGCCCGTTACGGTGATCGGCGGCAGGTGCTCGAACCCTGGCTCACGGCCTTCGGCCCCGACGATCTGCGGGCCTGGGCCCGGGGCCTGGGGGTGGAGACCTTCATCGGCAGTTCCGGGCGGGTGTTTCCCCGGGAGATGAAGGCCGCTCCCCTGCTGCGGGCTTGGCTGCACCGGCTGGGCCGGACCGGCGTGCGCTTCTATCCGCGCCATCGCTGGCGGGGCTGGGAAGGCGATGGGCTGAGCTTCGAGACACCGCAGGGCCTGGTCGAGGTCCAGGCCGATGCGGTGGTCCTGGCCCTGGGGGGCGGCAGCTGGTCCAAGTTCGGCTCCGACGGCACCTGGGTGCCGATCCTGGCCGACCGGGACATTCCCGTGGCGCCCCTGAAGCCCGCCAATTGCGGCTTCGACGTGGGCTGGAGCGATCATTTCCGCAGCCGCCATGCCGGCGAGCCGGTGAAGTCGGTGGCCCTGGAATGGGACGGGGAGCGGCGCCAGGGGGAGTTCGTCATCACCAGGACCGGTTTGGAGGGCAGCCTGATCTACGGCTTCTCCGCCCGCTTGCGCGATGCCATCGAACGAACCGGCGTGGCGAAAATCCACCTGGACCTCATGCCGGACTGGTCATTGTCGCGTCTGGAGAAGGAGATCGCCCACCCGCGCGGCGCCCGATCCCAGTCCAGCCACCTGCAAAGCCGGGTGGGATTGAAAGGCGTGAAAACCGCCCTGCTGCGGGAAATCCTGGAT
>CAZYEY010000066.1:0-47110 GCA_964646585.1 uncultured Thiobacillus sp.
TGGTGGCGGAACACGGAACCGAACCCGCGTCCGAGTATGACGTCCGTTAGCAAAGCATTGTTCTTGAGGATGCCCACCTGTACCAAATGGCTATTTTGCATCGTGAAAACCCACGGTTGGGTCAGCGTAGGGTTGCGATAGTCCCAAAATGGGACTACACTGCACTCCATGCGAGTGATTGCCGTGTCCACCCTTCGAGCCTTCTGGGAGCGCCATCCCGACGCCGAGCAGCCGCTGAAGGCTTGGTACGAAGAAGCCACGAGTGCGACTTGGTCTCAGCCCGCAGACATCAAGTCGCAGTACCGCAGCGCCAGCGTGCTGAAGAACCGTCGCGTGGTCTTCAACATCAAAGGCAATGACTACCGGCTGATCGTGGCGATTGCATACAAGTTGCAGATCGTCTACGTGAAGTTCGTCGGCACCCACAAGGAGTACGACGCCGTCGACGCAGAAACCGTTGAAATGGCCTGACCGGCCACGGAGGAAAACATGGACATCCGCCCCATCCACACCGAAGCAGACTACAAGGCCACGCTCAAAGAGATTTCGGCCTTGATGGAATCCGACCCTGATCTGGGCACGCCGGAGGGTGATCGCCTGGACATCCTGGCCACGCTGGTGCAAGCCTACGAGGCCAAGCACGTGCCCATCACCGCGCCTGATCCAGTGGAAGCCATCAAATTCCGGATGGATCAGAGCGGTCTGTCCGTCAAAGATCTCGAGCCGATCATCGGCAAAAGCAACCGCGTCTACGAAGTCCTGAGCCGCAAGCGTCCGCTGACGCTGGCCATGATCCGACGACTGCACAAGAGCCTGGGCATCCCGGCCGATGTGCTGATTGCGGAGACGGTCGCAGGGTGATCATCGAACACGGAACTTGGCTTCCACGTTGAACAGCGTTGTCATGGGGGCATCTGTTTTGGAGAAGAAGATGCACTACCCCGTGATGACTGAACGGCAACTTGCCTTCCGCTGGAAGATCAGCCTGAAAACCCTGCGGCGCTGGCGCCTCGATGGCGAGGGGCCAATCTGGCACAAGCTATTTCAACACGTCCGTTACCACGAGGCGGACGTTCTCGAGTTCGAACGCCAGAGCGCACAGCACTGGACGGCGATCCTTGGAGATGGTGAGCGTGTCCCGCGCGCTGTGACTCATCCGCCGAAGGCCGAAGGCGACCCTCAACCTTCCGATGCCACCGAGCCCGAACTGCAGTACATCAGTGCCAAGGAGATCGTCGAGGCGACCAGCCTGCCTGCGCACCTGTTCAACGACCGAATCGAGCGAGAGCGCAAGCGCATCCCACATCTGCTGCTGGTCAGGAACCTGCGCTTTTCGATGGATGCCATCCTGCAATGGGAACTGGCGAACAGCGTTCGGGGTGGCGTACCGGAAGCTGTGGTGCAAATCGTCGAACCAGAGCCTGAACCGGACGCCTCGGGTCGTGTGCCGCGCTGGCATGAACTCGTGAGGGAGCAGGACGGAGAACGGTGCGATTCCGTTCGGTAGCCTGAACAGATGTCCCCTCTTTTGGCCCAAAGTCCACCGTTTCGGCCATTTGTCCCTTGAAGGCGGAACACGGAACCGAACCCGCGTCCGTCGATAGCGTCCGATGGTAAGCCAACGCCCTTGAGGGCGGCCATTTCTACGAATCGGCGACGGCCATCGGCCGAGCGCCGCGGCTCGGGCCTCGGAACGACTCCCTCAGCTACCAGCCAGCCAACTCTCGCCTCGCGTAGTTACATCATCATCTTTTTGCGCCGCACTTACGGCGTGTTTGTATCTGTATTGACGTTCGATCTGTATGCTCGTATGCTCACCACTAAGCAACCGAGCCACTACAACCATGTCGAGCGACCGACTCCCGGAAATGACCCAGGCGCAACGCGACCGGCTCGCGTTCGTCGAGTTGCGCCTGCGGTTCGTCGGCGAGATCCGCCGGCAGGACTTGGTGACGCGCTTCGGTATCCAGGCCGCTGCGGCCACGCGGGACATCGCCCAGTACAAGGAGATGGCGCCGCGCAACATGGAGTACGACACCAAGGGCAAGGTGTACGTGCGCGGCTCCTGGTTCCGACCCCTGTTCGACTTCCCTGCCGAGCGAGTCCTGACCTGGCTGTCCCAGGGCTTTGGCGACGGTGAGCCGATCCGCTGGAAGAGCACGGTGCCGCAGGAAGGCACCAGCTTGCCGGGCAAGATCGATCTGGAGATCCTGTCCGTTCTGACGCGCGCCATTCATCAGGGTGCGGCCGTTGAAGTTGCCTACCGCGCGCTGTCCAGCGGGCTGACAACCCGCGAGATCGTGCCGTTCGCGCTGGCCGACAGCGGCCAACGGTGGCATGTCCGCGCCTTCGACAGACGCAGCGGCGAGTTCCGCGACTTCGTGCTGGGCCGTCTCGACGACGCCCGCATCGTCGCCGGCGAGGTGGCCGACCACGAAAAGCCCGATCAAGACATCCAGTGGAACCGGATCACCGAGCTTGAGCTGGTGCCGCATCCGGCCAACGTGCAGCACCCCGACACCATCGAGGCCGAGTACGGCATGGAGAGCGGCGTGCTCACGGTCCGCGCCCGCGCGGCAATGGCCGGGTACCTGCTGCGCCGCTGGAACGTCGACTGCACCGAAGACCACAGCCTCAAGGGTGGCGAGCATCACCTGTGGCTGCGCAATCGCCAGGCGCTGTACGGCGTCACGAACCTGGTGCTCGCACCGGGCTACGGCGAACAGAGCAAGGACGGGTGACCACTATGTCGATCACCCCCACCTGCAATCCAGCCGACCGTCACGACCGAAAGGAGCCCCACCATGGCTAAGCCCCCCGCCAACCACGGCAAGCAATGGACGCCTGCCGACGTGCAGCAGCTCAAGCAGCTCGCCAAGGGAAACACGCCCACTGGCCTGATCGCTCACAAGATGGGGCGAACGGAAGAATCGATCCGCTCCAAGGCGAGCGAGAACGACGTCTCCCTCAAGCCCACGAATCAGTCCCCCTACAACCGGCGCAAGCCCTGAAAGCAGGTCAGCAACAAGAACAAGGGGCGGCACAGTGCTCAAACTCGAACAGATCCAGAAGAACGCGGCCATCTCGGGCCTGGAGCCCGGGCAGGTGGTGCGCATCGTCACGACCGAGCCGGTCGGTGACAACGCCCTGACCGTTTACTACAAGACCGCTGACGGCAAGCTGCTGGAGCGGATGCTGTTCCGCACCGACGAGGCCAAGCTGTCACTGGCGGAGGCCGGCCGCCCCTGGGCTTTCGATGCACCCGGCGACGAGTTCAAGCTCGCCGCCGAGGCCTACCGCATCAACCTGGCCCATCTGTTCGATCCGATGATGGCGGTGCACACGTCGAACGTGGAGCCGCTGCCACACCAGATCACCGCGGTCTACGAGTCAATGCTGCCGCGCCAGCCGCTGCGCTACGTGCTGGCCGACGACCCCGGCGCCGGCAAGACCATCATGGCTGGCCTGTTCATCCGCGAGTTGCTGATGCGCGCCGATGCCAAGCGCGTGCTGATCGTCGCCCCAGGCAGCCTGGTGGAACAGTGGCAGGACGAAATGTTCGAAAAGTTCGGCTTGTCGTTCTCGCTGTTCTCGCGCGAGCAGGTCGAGCAGTCCCGCAGCGGCAACCCCTTCGACGACATTGACCTGATGGTCGCCCGTGTCGACCAACTGGCTCGCGCCGAAGACCTGCAAGAGAAGCTGCGTCTGTCGCATTGGGACCTGGTGGTCGTGGACGAAGCGCACAAGCTCTCGGCCAATTACTTCGGCAACAAGGTCAACAAGACCAAGCGTTTCCAGCTTGGCGAGCTGCTGGGCTCGATTACGCGGCACTTCCTGTTGATGACGGCCACGCCGCACAACGGCAAGGAAGAAGACTTCCAGCTGTTCATGTCGCTGCTGGATGCCGACCGCTTTTACGGCAAGTTCCGCGATGGCGCGCACAAGGTCGACGTCACCGACCTGATGCGCCGCATGGTCAAGGAAGACTTGCTCAAGTTCGACGGCACCCCTCTGTTCCCAGAGCGCCGGGCCTACACCGTCAACTACAAACTGTCCGACCTGGAGGCCGCGCTCTACGCCGCAGTCACCGAGTACGTGAAGACCGAGTTTGCCAGGGCCGATCAGCTGGCCGACGGCGGACGCAAGGGCACCGTCGGGTTCGCTCTGACTTCGCTGCAGCGCAGGCTGGCCTCCAGCCCCGAGGCGATCTACCAGTCTCTCAAGCGCCGCCGCAACAAACTCAAGCGTCGGGTCGAGGAAGAGAAGCTGGGCCAGCGCGGCAAGGCACTGGCCGAGACGTTGGCTGGCACCGGCACCAACGGCGTGCCTGAGGACATTTGGGAATCGGCCGACGCCATGTCGCCCGACGACTTCGAGAACTTCGAGGAAGCCGTCGTCGACCAAGCCACCGCCGCGCAGACGATCCAGGAGCTCGAGGCCGAGATCATCATCCTCGAAGCCTTGGAGGAGCAGGCCCGTCAGGTTGTCCACTCCGGTCAGGACCGCAAGTGGGACGAGCTGTCCCGCCTGCTGCAGGACACGCCCGAGATGCATGACGCGGCGGGTCGGCAGCGCAAGCTGATCATCTTCACCGAGCACCGCGACACGCTCAACTACCTAGCCACCAAGATCCGCGGACTGATCGGCAGCGAAGAAGCCGTGGTGATGATCCACGGCGGCGTCAAGCGCGAAGAGCGCCGCAAAGTGCAGGAGATGTTCCGCAACGACCCATCGGTGCGCGTGCTCGTCGCCACTGATGCGGCCGGCGAAGGCGTGAACCTGCAGAACGCCAACCTGATGGTCAACTACGACCTGCCGTGGAACCCGAACCGCCTCGAACAGCGCTTCGGCCGCATTCACCGTATCGGTCAGACCGAGGTCTGCCATCTGTGGAATATGGTGGCCAACGAGACCCGCGAGGGCGACGTGTTCCAGCGCCTGTTCGAGAAGCTGGAAGTCGAGCGCGCCGCCTTGGGCGGCCGCGTGTTCGACATCCTCGGCGAGGTGTTCGAGGAGAAGAGTCTCAAAGACCTACTGATCGAAGCCATCCGCTACGGTGCCGATCCCGAAGTTCGCGCCCGCCTGCACCGCAAGGTCGAAGGCGCGCTCGATACCCAGCACCTCGAAACCATCATCAAGCGCAACGCCCTCTGCGAAGAGGTGATGGACGAGAAACGGCTGTTTGCCGTCAAGGAGGAAATGGAAAAGGCCGAGGCCCGCAAACTCCAGCCCTATTTCATCCGCTCCTTCTTCAACCAGGCATTCCAGCAACTTGGCGGCGAACTGCGCTCCCGCGAGCCGGGCCGCTACGAGATCACCCACGTCCCGGCCAACATCCGCGAGCGCGACCGCCAGATTTCCGGGCGGGATCGCCGCAACCTCGACCCCGTGCTGCGCAAATACGAGCGCGTGTGCTTCGAGAAGCAGTACGTGCGCCTCACTGACCGGATCGGCGCTCCGATGGCCAGTCTGATGCATCCGGGTCATCCGTTGATGCAGTCGGTTACCGACCTCGTCATGGAGCAGCACCGCAACAAGCTCAAACAGGGCGCAGTGCTGGTCGACCCCAGCGACATGGGCCTCACGCCCAAGGTGATGTTCATCATCGATCACTCTGTGAAGGAAGGTGCTGACCCTGCCCACATCGTTTCCCGCCGCATGCAGTTCGTCGAGATCGACCCTCAGGGCGGCGCTATCAATGCCGGCTGGGCACCGCACCTCGACCTCGAACCCATCGGCAAGGCCGACATGGGCCTGATCGAAGATGTGCTGGCCGCGCCGTGGATTACCCAGAACCTTGAGCAGCAGGCCTTAGCGCACGCCTCCACGCACTTGGTGCCTGAGCATTTCGACGAGGTGCGTATCCGCCGCGAGAAGAACGTGGACAAGACGCTGGCCGCTGTCCACGAACGCCTGGTCAAGGAAATCAACTACTGGTCGGATCGCTACATCAAGCTGCAGGACGACATCGCGGCGGGCAAGGACGTGCGCCTCACCTTGGAAAACGTCCGTCGCACCATTGACGACCTGACGGCACGCCGCGAGTCGCGCGAGAAGGAATTGCTGGCCATGCGTCATGTGATCTCGGCGACGCCCGTGGTTGTCGGCGGCGCACTGGTGATCCCGGCGGGTCTGCTGGCGCAGCGCAAGGGGCAACCGGGGTGGACGGCGGATGCCGACGCCCGCGCCCGTGTGGAATGGGTGGCCATGAAGGCCGTCATGGATGCCGAGCGCGCCCTCGGCCACGAGGTCATCGATGTCTCGGCGCAGAAGTGCGGCTGGGACGGGACCAGCCTGCCGAAGGCCGTCGAAGGCAAGTTGCCGGCTTCGCGCCACATCGAGGTGAAGGGCCGCGCCAAGGGGCAAAGCACGATTACCGTGACCCGCAACGAAATCCTCTACGGGCTGAATCAGCAGGACAAATTCATCCTCGCCATCGTCCTCGTGGACGATCACCAACACGAGGGACCGTTCTATGTCACCAAGCCGTTCACGCAGGAGCCCGACTGGGCGGTGACCAGCATCAACCTCGACCTTGATCAATTGCTGGCGAAATCGGAGCGTGTCTGATGGACCAGCACGATATCTTCGACTCGCTGACCCGCAACGCCTTCGACTTCTTGGAGCGTGGCATCGCGGAATTCGACAAAGCCCCCAAATACTCGGTTATTCACTTCTGTGCTTCGGTGGAGATGCTGCTCAAGGCGCGGCTGATGAAGGAGCATTGGTCGCTGATCGTCTCCAAGCCCGATCAGGCCAATCTCGCCAAGTTCATGGCCGGGGACTTCATCTCGGTCACGCTGGAGGATTGCAGGGCGCGGATTCGTGATGTCGCGGGCGAGGACATCGGCGACGATGCCTACGGCAGCTTCCGCGCGCTGGCGAACCATCGCAACAAGATGGTTCACTTCTTCCACCCCGAGATGGATAGTGACGAAAAGGCCAAGGCGCAGATCGTCGCCGAGCATTGCCGCTCGTGGTTTCACCTGCACCGCCTGTTGAGCCGGTGGGATACCTACTTCCACGATTTCGGCAACGAGATTGCCCACGCGGATCGCGCGATGAAGGGGCATCGGAAGTACCTGAGCGCCAAGTTCAAGGCGCTCAAGAACGAACTAGACGCCGTCCGTAAAGCGGGCAACGCGCCGAAAGCTTGTAGCGCTTGCGGCTTCAAGGCGGCCATCCCCGACGATCTTGACGACCAGATTGCATCGCTACGCTGTCTGGTGTGCGATCACACCGAGACCCAGGTAGAACTCAAATGCCCGCATTGCGGCGAATCCATAGTCATTGCGAACGAGGGTTACGCGACGTGCGAGCACTGCGGTGGCTCAATCGAACCTGAGCACTTGGTTGATGCTTTGACCAAGGATGTGGTCGGCACGAAGGAAAACTTCGAGACTGGATTACCGGCCAACTGCGGTACCTGCGAGGGGTATCACACCGTCGTCGAGCGCGGTGACATGTACTTCTGTACCAACTGCTTCGATGTGAGCGATCACGTAGAGCAGTGCGGGTGGTGCAACGAGCTGAACACCGGCGATATGGAACACAGTTATTCAACAGGCTGCAGCCACTGCGATGGCAAGGTGGGCTGGGAGAAGGACGACTAAATGAACATCAAAGCACCCAAGAAGCTCATCGAAGTCGCGCTGCCGCTCGACGCTATCAATGTGGCAGCCGCCCGTGAGAAATCCATTCGCCACGGCCACCCGAGCACACTGCACCTGTGGTGGGCGCGTCGCCCGTTGGCGGCGGCGCGTGCGGTGATCTTTGCGCAGATGGTCAACGACCCCGGCTACCAGCAGGGTGGCGGATTCAAGTACGGGGTGAACAAGGAAAAGGCTACCATCGAGCGGGAACGGCTATTCAAGATCATCGAAGACCTGGTGCAATGGGAGAACACCAACAATGAGGAGGTGCTGGCCCGCGCCCGTGCCGAGATCGTGCGTTCGTGGCGCGAGACCTGCGAACTGAACAAGGGGCATCCGCAGGCGGCCGAGCTGTTCAACCCGGAAAAACTGCCGGCGTTCCATGATCCTTTCGCGGGCGGCGGGGCGTTGCCGCTGGAGGCACAGCGGCTCGGATTGGAGAGCTACGCCAGCGACCTCAACCCGGTGGCGGTGACCATCAACAAGGCCATGATCGAAATCCCGCCGCGCTTCGCGGGCCGCGCGCCGGTAGGACCGCGCATGCCGGGCGATAAGCAGGGCAAGTTGAGCGAGGACTGGTCAGGTGCGAAAGGGCTGGCCGAAGACGTGCGCCGCTACGGCGCGTGGATGCGCGCCGAGGCCGAAAAGCGCATCGGCCATCTGTATCCACAGGTGGAAATCACCGCCGAGATCGTGAAGGAGCGGCCCGACCTCAAGCCGCTGCTGGGCCAGAAGCTCACGATCATCGCATGGCTGTGGGCGCGCACGGTAAAAAGCCCCAACCCGGCGTTCAGCCATGCGGATGTTCCTCTGGCTTCCACATTCGTCCTCTCCAGCAAGACAGGCAAGGAAAGCTATGTGCAGCCCGTGGTCGAGGGGGACGAGTACCGCTTCACGGTGAAGGTGGGCGAGCCTCCGGAAGAAGCGAAGAGCGGAACCAAGTTGGCGCGCGGCGCGAACTTCCGTTGCCTGCTGTCGGATTCGCCCATTGAGCCGAACCACATCTATGCCGAAGGCGTTGCCGGACGCATGGGCTCGAAGCTCATGGCCATCGTCGCCGAAGGCGCGCGTGGCCGCGTCTATCTGGCACCGACCGCCGAACAGGAAGCTATTGCGCAGCAGGCGCAGCCCGAATGGAAGCCTGAAGTGGCGATGCCGGAAAACCCGCGCTGGTTCTCACCGCCGCTCTACGGCCTGACGAAATACGGCGACCTCTTCACCCCGCGCCAACTGGTGGCGCTGACCACTTTCTCCGATCTGGTGGGCGAGGCTATCGCCAAGGTCAAGACAGACGCGCTGGCTGCCGGCATGCCCGACGACGGCGAACCCCTCGAAAAACTCGGCGCTGATGCGACGGCATATGCGCAGGCCGTGGGGGTGTATTTGGCGTTTGGTGTGGTGCGTAGTTCGGACTTTTGGTCGAACCTCTGTGTTTGGGCCAACCAACCCAAGAACGAGTTGGTAGCACACTTGTTTGGGCGGCAGGCAATCCCGATGGCATGGGACTTTGCGGAAGCCAATCCGTTCAGCGCGTCTGGCGGCAACTTTGAAGGGAACTTGGCTTACGTCGCCAAAGGCATTGACAAGTTACCCGGCACTACTCAGAGCTACGCCATTCAAGCTGACGCACAAACACAGTCGGTCAGCTCAAACAAGGTTCTTTCAACCGACCCTCCCTATTACGACAACATCGGCTACGCCGATTTATCGGATTACTTCTATGTGTGGCAACGCCGTTCGCTGCGGCAGATTTATCCCAATTTGTTCGCCACAGTCGCCGTGCCCAAAGCGGAAGAATTGGTCGCCACTCCCTATCGTCACGGCGGCAAGGAAAGGGCCGAAGCATTCTTCCTCGACGGCATGACCAAGGCGCTGCGCAATCTGGAGCGGCAGGTGCATCCAGCCTTCCCAGTCACCATCTACTACGCCTTCAAGCAAAGCGAGACGACTGAAACGGTGGGCACATCCAATACGGGATGGGACACTTTCCTTGAGGCGGTGATTCGCGCTGGCTTCAGCATTCACGGCACTTGGCCGATGCGGACTGAGCGCACAACTGGAATCAAGGGGAACCAAAATTCCTTAGCTTCCAGCATCGTCCTCGTCTGCCGCCAGCGCCCCGCCGATGCGCCCACGGTGTCGCGCCGCGAGTTCATCCGCGAACTCAATGCCACGCTGCCCGACGCGCTCGACGAGATGACGCGCGGCGGCGTCAATTCGCCGGTCGCACCGGTCGATTTGTCGCAAGCCATCATCGGCCCCGGCATGGCGATCTTCAGCCAATACGCTGCCGTGCTGGAAGCCGACGGCAAGCCGATGAGCGTGCGCACCGCGCTGCAACTCATAAACCGCTTCCTGGCCGAAGACGATTTCGACCACGACACCCAGTTCTGCCTGCACTGGTTCGAACAGGTGGGGTGGGCCGAAGGGAAATTCGGCGAGGCCGATGTTCTGGCGCGCGCCAAGGGCACCAGTGTCGGCGGATTGCAGGAGGCCGGCGTAGTCGAGAGTGGTGCAGGAAAATTGCGTCTGCTGCGCTGGGCCGAGCTTCCCAAGGACTGGTCACCCGAAACCGACACCCGCACGCCGGTGTGGGAAGCACTGCACCAGTTGATCCGTGCTCTCAATCAGGATGGGGAGTCGGCCGCTGGGGCCCTGCTCGCGCGCATGCCTGCCCGCGCCGAACCCATACGCGCACTGGCCTACCGCCTCTACACACTCTGCGAGCGCAAGGGTTGGGCCGAAGAAGCACGAGCCTACAACGAGTTGGTCGCAGCATGGTCGGGCATAGAACAAGCATCGGCGGATGCAGGTATCGTCGGATCGCAAGCACAATTGGATATTTGAGGAGATGACCATGCTTAAGCGGCTAAAGATTCAGAATTTCACGGTGATTCCAGAAGCAGACTTGAAATTTGGTAAGCAGTTAAATGTCATCGTCGGGGAGAACGGTGCGGGCAAAACCCATTTGCTGAAACTGGCCTATTCGGCCCTGGCAACTAGCTGGCAGGAGGGGAGCAAACCAAATTCGACCACTCCCACCAAGACCGTGTTGCAGACCCGTTTGGCGGACAAACTGGTGAATGTGTTTCGTCCCGAGTCACTTGGTCGGCTTGCGCGCCGCAAACAAGGGCGAGAGCGTTGCGACGTGCAATTGGCTTTCAATGACTCGGAATTGAATATCGACTTTGGCTTTGCCACCAACAGCAAATCAGAGGTCAGCGTCGAGCGCCTACCTTCAAAGTGGGTAGATGGCGCCCCCACTTACCTGCCGACTCGCGAGCTGCTAACGATCTTCCCGAACTTTGTTTCGGTTTATCAAGGGCACTATCTGGAATTCGAAGAAACCTGGTTCGACACTTGTGTCTTACTCGGGGGATTGTTGCCGCGAGGGCCGACGGAGAAACGTATTCGAGAATTACTTGTACCGCTTGAAGAAGCGATGCAAGGCAGCATCGAGCTAGACAAGAATGGGCGGTTTTACCTGCGTAATGCTGGAGGTCGGATGGAAATGCCTCTTGTTGCGGAGGGTTTGCGTAAGTTGGGCATGCTTGCACGCCTGGTTGCCACCGGGGCATTGCTTGATCAAGGTTATTTATTCTGGGATGAACCAGAAGCCAACCTGAATCCGCGCCTAATCAAACAGGTTGCACGCACTGTTGTGGATCTGAGTGCCTCTGGTATCCAAATATTTATCGCTACCCACAGCCTATTTTTGTTACGTGAGCTGGAAATTCTGCTGGCTGAGCCTGGCAGACAGAAATTTGGTGTGCGCTACTTTGGGCTGCAATCGACAGAAGACGGCGTTTCGGTTCTACAAGGTACCAGCCTCGATGACATCGGCGACATTACTGCTCTGGAAGAGAGTTTGCAGCAGTCGGATCGATATTTGGCATTGGGGGATTGAACATGCCAGCACTGAATATCGACGGCCTGACCTTCACGTTTCCACAAGCATGGCAAGCCAGCAAGTACGACGAGTGGTCGTTCTACCGTAACCAGTTCGCCAAACAGGGAGACGGCATCAAAGCAGTAGACGCCGTGGCATTAGCGCCAACGAATGTCGCCTTCCTGATCGAAGTAAAAGACTATCGACATCCAGATACCGAAAAACCATCGCAATTACCTGAGGCCATTGCAAATAAGGTTTTGCACACATTGGCGGCCATGTTGCCGGCGAAGCTTCATGCCAATTCCCCTGCGGAAAAGCAGTTAGCCACCGCAATTCTGGATTGTGCTTCGTTGCGTGTAATTGCCCATATCGAACAACCACAGAGACACCGGCCAGTGGTTGACCTGGCGGATATCAAGCAAAAGCTTCGCCAATTGCTACGAGCTGTGGATGCACATCCTAAGGTCGTTTCCATGAACGACATGAATGGCTTGACCTGGACAGTTGCCTGAGGAAATCACGATGAGTCTCAAACCCTGGCGTGAAGTTGCCGTCCCGCATGAAGATGTCCTCAAGGGCACCTTCCAGCAAGCCGAGTTCGCAGCCGATCTGTCGCGCGTCCACGAAGGCACGGCAACGCCCGAGTATCAGAACCCAACGCTGTTCTTCCAGCGCACCTTCATTACCGAAGGCATGCGTCTGCTGCTCGACTCTGTGGTCAAGCGCTTGGCTGGCAAGGGCGGCGATCCGGTCATTCAGTTGCAGACCGCGTTCGGCGGCGGCAAAACGCACACGATGCTGGCGGTCTATCACCTCGCCAAAGGGGATGCTGCCGCCAGCGATCTGCCGGGGATTCCCGCCATCCTTGATGCCGCTGGCGTGACTGAATTGCCGCGCGCACGGGTTGCCGTGCTGGATGGCATCAAGTCTTCGCCCAACCAGCCGATGGTGCGTGACGGTCAGGCGATCCGCACCCTGTGGGGCGATCTGGCGTGGCAGTTGGGCAAGGCTGAGGGCTACGCGCTGGTGGCTGATGCCGATGCTTCCGGCACCTCTCCCGGCAAGGCCGTACTGGAGACGCTGATTGGCCGCTATGCACCCTGCGTCATTCTGATCGATGAGCTGGTGGCCTACGTTCGCCAGTTCGAGGAAAGCAAGACGCTGGCCGGCGGCAGTTTTGACTCCAACCTGAGCTTTATCCAGGCGCTGACCGAGGCGCTGAAGGCCGTGCCGACGGCGGTGCTGCTGGCCTCGCTGCCTGAGTCAGACAAGGAAGCCGGCAGCCAACGCGGCGTGAAGGCACTCGCCGCCCTGGCGCATTACTTCGGCCGCATTCAGGCGTTGTGGAAGCCGGTGGGCACCGAGGAGGCGTTTGAGATCGTCCGTCGCCGTCTGTTCTCCAGCATCAACGACAAGCTGGCAGCGGAATCGGTGTGCCGGGCATTCGCCGACTACTACACGGCGAACAGCGAGGACTTCCCGCGCGAGACGCAGGAGAGCCGCTACTTCGACCGGCTGATGCATGCCTATCCCATCCACCCGGAGGTGTTCGACCGTCTGTACGAGGATTGGTCGTCGCTCGACAACTTCCAGCGCACCCGCGGCGTGCTGAAGTTGATGGCCAAGGTCATCCACCGCCTGTGGAAGGACAATGACAAAGACCCACTGATCATGCCGGGCAGTTTTCCTCTTGCCGACGGAGACACACGTAACGAGTTCATCAACTACCTGCCGCAGGGGTGGGATCCAGTCGTCGAGCGCGATGTTGACGGCGAGCGGGCAGAAACCACCGAGATCGAGAACCGCGACCCTCGCCTGGGTAGCGTGCAAGCCTGCCGCCGCTCTGCGCGAACAATCTTCCTTGGCAGCGCGCCGAGCACGGCGAACCAGATGGTGCGCGGCATTGAACTGGAGCGCGTCGCGCTGGGCGTGGCGCAGCCGGGCCAGCAGGTCGGTATCTACAAGGATGCCCTGCGTCGCTTGGGCGACCGCCTTCACTACCTGAACAGCGGCAACAACCGCTTCTGGTTCGACACCCGGCCGAACCTGCGCCGGGAGATGGAGGAGCGCAAGCGTCGCTTCCAGGACAAGGAGGATGTTTTTCCCGCCATCCGCGACCGTGTGCAGAAATCCTTCGCCAACGGCGTATTTGGTGGCGTGCATCCTTTCCCTAATAGCAGTGACGTGCCCGACGACTGGCAGTTGCGCCTCGTGGTGCTGCCGCCTGACGCGGCCTTCAGCCGCAGTGGCCAGAGTCTCGCCATCGACCGCGCGACCGAAATTCTGAAAAACCGTGGCGACCAGCCGCGCTTCAAGCAAAACCGCCTGATCTTCCTCGCCGCCGACTACGACAGCGTCAGCCGCCTGAAGGATCAAGTGCGCTCTACGCTGGCATGGCAGTCCATCGTGAGCGACATCAAGGAGATGAAGCTCAACCTCGACCAGTTCCAGTCGCGGCAGGCCGCCAAGAGCTTGGAGGATGCGAACGAGGCCCTGCGCCGGATGATCCGCGAGACCTACAAGTGGATGGTCGCGCCCATGCAGGAGGCCCGCCCCGGAAAGGGACTGTCCGAAATCCAGTGGGAGCATTTCCAGGTCAACCCGGGCGCGCCGAATCTGTCGCAGGAAATCGAGCGTGTGCTGAAGGAGAACGAACTCCTGATCACCGAGTGGGCCCCGATCCACCTGGCCACGGTGCTCAAGAACTGGTTCTGGAAGGATGGTGCCAAGGAAGCAAACGCGCTCAACGTGTGGCAGCAGAGTTGCCAGCAGCTCTACCTGCCGCGCCTGAAGGACGACACGGCATTCCAGCACACGCTGGCGGCGGGCGCGGAGAGCCGCGATTTCTTCGGCTTCGCGCAGGGGAAAGAGGATGGCCGCTACGTCGGCTTCACGTTCGGCAGGCGTACTTCGCTGTTCCTGGATTCGTCCCTGTTGCTGATCGAGCCGGTCACCGCAGCCGGGTATGCCGAAGCGCAACGCGCTGCCGAGGAGGCCGCACGGCCGAAGCCGACGGAGACTGTACCCGGCACCACCGGAACCGGCGAAGCCCCGCCACGTGCGGAGGATTCAGCGAAGCCAACCTATCCCGCAGGAGGCAATGGCGGCCTGCCACAGGCGGCCAAGAAGCAGTTCTACGGCAGCATTGAGCTCGACGCCATCCAGGCCAAAAAGCAGTTCGCCGACCTCGTAGACGAGGTCGTCCTGCAATTCACGTCCCGGCCCGGTGTGAAGGTCAAGATCGCCATCGAGATTCAGGCCGAGGCGAGCACCGGCTTCGACGATAGCTTGCAGCGCGCAGTGAAGGAGAACTGCAACGTGCTGCGGTTCAAGAACGCAGAGTTTGAGGAAGGCGAATGAGCGCCCCCAAGGTTTTTGTCAGTCACGCGAGCGAAGACAAAGCTCGCTTCGTGGTCGACTTCGCGCGGCGTTTGCGCGAGAACGGGGTCGATGCGTGGCTTGATCAGTGGGAAATGAAGCCGGGCGACAGTTTGGTGGACAAGATATTCGAAGAAGGACTCAAGGAGGCGCGGGCCGTCGTAATCGTTCTGTCGGCAACCAGTATTCAAAAACCTTGGGTGCGGGAAGAGCTGAATACGGCCGTCGTAAACCGAATCAGCCGGGGAACCAAGCTCATTCCTGTGGTCATTGACAACTGCGAAGTGCCTGAGAGTCTTCGATCCACCGTCTGGCAGCGAGTTGATGATCTCGGAAACTATGGCGAGGGCTTGCAGCGCATTCTGTCGGTCATCTTCGACGTGAACGACAAGCCTGCCATCGGTACGCCGCCCGCCCGATTCAGCGGGTCAGCACCGCTGATTGGCGGTCTGTCACGCGTTGACGACTTGGTGTTGCGCGTAATTGCCAAGCTGGTCATCGATGAGGACATGGGCGGCCTTTTGGAATGGGATCGCCTTCGCCAGGAACTATCGCTCAAGGATGTTCCGCAGCAAGAGCTACTCGACTCCCTGGACATTCTCGAACAGCACTACTTCATAAAGATCGGTCGAGTCCTCGGTGCACCGCTTTCTCACGTCGTGCTGACCGCCTTCGGATTTCAGCAGTACGCAGAAGCGTATGTCGACGATTATCAGGACACCGTCAATCAGATCGCTGCGCTCCTGATCAATGAGAATGTGAGGCAGAACGACGAGCTCGCGGGCCGTGTCAAGAAGCCCGTGCCCTTCATCGACTTCATCTTGGATTTGATGGAAAACAACAACTACATCAAGGTCTCGAAATACGTGGGCGGTCAGTCGCATGTGTGGGACGTTTCCGCGTCGCTACGTCGAGCGCTGCAGCAGGGGTAGAGCAAGTGCTGTAGTTGCTCAGGAAACAAGTCATTAACGTTCCATCAGGCCGGCTCAACCTCCTGGCTTGGGTCTGCCGTCTTCTCCCTGAACAGCACAGACTCGATGCGCGACAGCGCAAGCGTGACATCGTCCACCGCCAGACGGAATTCGCTCTTTGTCTCGCCGGATGTCTTGTCCTGCCAGGTTTCCTCGCGCAGGCGGCCTTCGATTCGTACCCTGGCGCCCTTGCGCAGCAGTTTGGCCGCCGCTTCCGCCTGTCGGTCCCAGGCCGAGCAGGTTAGCCAGAAGCCGCCGCTCTGCTGGATTTCGCCCTGAGCATCGCGGCTGTATTCATCAAAAAATACCCGTAGTTCACAGACGGATCGATCTTCACCGTTGACGCTGACGCGCTTGAGGGTGGGCGCCGTGCCCAGGTTGCCTTTACCGACAAAAATGTTACTCATCGTGCATCTCCTATCAATTTGAACTGCTCAATAGACAACACCACGGTTCCTCTCCTCGGAGAGATCCCGCATCACCTGGCGTGCGTGGCGTACCAGGCGTTCTCTCGCATTGAGCCAGCGCACCTTGGCGTCCAGCTCGATGTACCAGCGTCCGACTTCGGGAGGCAGACCGGCCACCCGATTGGCCAGGGCATCGGCGGACAACATCCGGTTGCGGCTGGTCCGCCACCTGAGCGACACCGCTCCGGTAGAGCGGCGCTGGATCGCCAGCACCAAGCCGATACCGTTCTCCATCCGGGTCAACTCACCGATCTGGGTCATCTCCGCCTCGATTTCATTCAGAACTTCGGTCAAGGTCATCGCGATACGGCCGCTTTGTTGCGTCAGTGCGGTGCCGTCGGATGCCATCCAGAGCTCGGCCAGAATGGCCAACGCTGGGGCAGATACATCGATTGGCGTGCTCATGCCCAACGACCTCGCCAAGCGCCAAGGAATGTTTCGGCGATCACGTGCCTCATCATCGGCGAGGGCTCCCATCGGGGCCGGGCTCGGCATCCGCCCCGCGATTCCTGTCCATCGTCACCACGCACGCCACGCCGGATCGCTGCTCGCCAGGGCCAGCATTCGTCTGATCCTCGGTGGGGCTCTTCAATAACCGAACCAGCCAGACGCCCAATTGCCGAACCGAAAAATTCCATGCACTCCACCGCATCGTTCAACCTCGCCGCCTCGCGCCCGCGCCCTTACCCTTAAAGCCCTTTGCATTACCGATCGGTAGCCCACTGTCTCGATCTTGGCTCGACAGCCTGTAGCCCACTTCACTCGATCCCTTATTGCTCATAGCAGGCCAGCCTCTTCGGCATCCTCGGGTTCTGTCGGACCTGCTTCGCGCACCGTCCCTCGACGGATGGGTTTGGCATGCTTGGGTAGTTTCCGACGCTCAAGTACCTCGGCCGGCAGCCCTGGCCAGATTTCCGCCAGGGCCTGGACGCGGTCCTTGATGTCCTTGCTTTTCGGGTCGAGCACATCGGCGCGGGTTAGGGCGGCGTAAGCGGGAACCTGCAGGACGTTCTGGTTGCGCAAGACCCGGTCGAAGAACGCGCGCATCGGCCGCAAACGCGCATTCAGCAGTTCCCGTTCCTTCTCCGCGCTGATCAAATCACGGCCGGCGAGTGTCTTGACCACCCTGACGTACAGGTCGAAGTCCATGACCAGGCGGGAGATCAGGAACCCGTAGGGCGATCGGAAACCCAGCGTGACCTTGGCGGGTTCCCGGCTCTTCAGGATGGAGAGGTGCATGCCTGCCGCACCCAGAGTCTCGATCCGGCCTCGGGCTTCGGCGACGGCTTGGCCAAGCTGCTTCATCAGGTCGTCGATCTCGAATTCGGACAGGATCAACATCCAGTCGGCGTAGGGATTGTCCTGGCCGGAGAGCTGCCACAGGTTCCGCAAGGCCGAGCCGACGTTCTTGGCGCCGGGTATCCGCGCCAGCTTGCCTTCCGGGTCGCGGCCACGGCCGATGAACAGTCGCAAGGCCTGACGGGTGTGGACGAGCATGTAATCGTCATCCGAGTCCAGGGAGCCGACGGACAGCATCGTGCGTGCCTCGTCCTTGCCCACCCCTTTGTCCGCGCCCAGTCGGCTCGTGTAGTCGCGTTTCTCCGCTTCCTGCGCGTCTTCCCAGGCTGACAACAGGAGCGAGAGCGGATACAACGGATGGTGCGAAGGCACATCCTGGTCCGCGTCCAGAAACTCCTTCAATTGCCGCCGTGCCTCGTCCGGGTCGAACTTCGGCACTGCCGTGGCCCGCTTTGCATCCTTACCTGTCGTCGCCATGTACGTCACTCCCTAAACACGTTCCTGAAATCGGTTGGGCCAGGCCCATTCCGAACCACCCTCCGGTTTGTCCCCAGTAGGGACAACCATCAACTTGTCTCGGACCTGTCCCCACTGGGGACACCCCATCCATCACTCGCTCCGTCACGTTGACCTCGATTGGCCCATCCGTTGCGCCATGAACGTGCGCAAGCCATTGAGCCCGGCCTGGATGTGCCGAGCTCGTTCGTCAGGGGGGATGGCGTTGGCGGGCGCAATGGCCTGCCGTTCCGCCTCGATGCGCTGTCGCCGCGCCTGTTCGCGCAGGGCCGCCGCCGGGATGAAGTCGCCCGCGCTGGCCTTGCTCGCCAAAGCCGAGAGGTAGTTCAGCGGTTGCTCGATGGTCTTGTGGGTCAGGGCCTGGCCGGCCAGTTCGTCCAACAGCAACTGGGCCTGAGCCGACACGGGGGCCAGCAGCCGCTTGGCGGATTCGCGTTCTTCCGGCCGCAGTGTCCTGGGCCAGATCAATTGCTCGGACCACCTACTCCCATCGTCATCGGGGCCGATGACCTCGGTAGGTGGAGTAGTCTTAAAACCTGTAGTCCAATCTATATAGAGATTTTCCGGAAAGCGCCCATCCGGGGTGCCGGAAACCGCCCAACTTGCCGGCACGTTTCCGGAAATCCTGTCGGTACGATTGCGGAAATCCAGACGGTGCGTTTCCGGAAAATCAGCCAGCAGGATGCCTGCATCCTGGTTTGCAGGGTTTCCGCAGGCTGGATTGCCGGATTCCCGCAAAATGGTTGGTGTGTTTCCGGCAAATCGATCAACCAGGCCGGTCCCGGCCAGTTGATCCGGTTGGCGCAGTTCCGTGTTGGCTGACGCAGGTCGGCTGTCGACAGCCGCGAGCAGCGCAATCAACCGGTCCAGTCGGATTTGCCATTCCACCCTCGGGGGCATGCCGAGCCGGCGCTCGGCCAGCACTTCGGTTTGGCGGAGGCCCGAGCGGGCGCTGTCCAGTTCATGTCGGCTCAGCCCGGTTTGCTGCCGCAGGGCATCGAATAGGTAGGGCCGCCAACCGGTTAGCGCGTCGCCATGCTTCAGCCGGGCGCGTTCCTGCCCCAGGAAATTCGACAGCAGCACCGCCGAGGTGGCGGCGCCGGTGATGTCGGACAGGCTCCGGTAGAACAGGAAAGGCCGCCCCAGGAGTTGCAGGACCGCCCGGTCGTTGCGCCAGTCCCAAGCGGTATAGCCAGTGGGCTCCAGGAGCCAGCCCAGGGTGTCCAGGTCGATGCGGTACCAGACCTTGGCCGGCATCCCGACCCGTTTCTCCAGCCAGAGCCCGAGGTCTTTCAGGGCCTGTCGCGCGCTATCCTGCTCGCGGCGCGAAAGGCCGGTCTCGTTGCGCCATTCCTCGCGTGTTTTCCAGAACCAGCCTTGCCGAGCCGATTCGGCGATGGCTAGCTTGCGCGTCCAATAGATGGCCTGGGAGAGCATCAACCCGGCCGTGACGCGACCGGTGAGGAGCACCAACTTGGGGTGGAAGGCGACGCATCGTTGCCCCAGCAATACCGTGGCTTCGTGTAGTTGGTTCAGTCGCCCCATCGGGTGGGTCGAATCGCCTGATCCCACAACAAGCGACCGTGGCGTGTCCGTCATCGACTCTCCAAATCGGGGCTCATCGGGCATCCATCTCAGCCAAGACGGGCGTAATCGATCTGGTCCAGCCCCTGGTATTTCCGGCTGGCTTGCGCCTGTAGCCGTTCGACCAGGCGGACGACGTCGACGCGGATTTCAAGGCGCGCCGGCATGCCGACACGGCGTTCCTCGATCAGGCCGCGCTCGCGCAAGTGGCGGCGGGCGCTCTCCTGTTCGGATCGGGTCAGGCATGTCGCCTCGCTCCATTGCGCCATGGTCAGGCGCATCCACCCATCCGACTCGTCAGGCAGGTCGGCCGCCGCCTGGCAGGCGCAGGATAGGAAGAGGGCGGCAGTTACCCCGCCGCCCATCTCCACGAAGGCGCGGTGGAACGACACTGGTTCGTCGTACAGTTCCAGCAGGACGCCGGGGGTGATCGTGCGTTGAGCCGAAACGGCCTGGGGGCGGCGAGGGAGCGGTCGATTCATGTCGTGGTCTCCTTGAAGACCGCCCACAGCGATGACAGGGGTTCATCAGGAAATTGTTCGGCCAGCAGGCGGAAACGGGCGGCCAGGTCGTCGCTTTGAAGGCGGGTGCCGCGCCAGAACCTGAGTACCTGCTCGGCGACCGCGGCATCCAGCTTGCGCACCCGGCCCCGTCTTGAGGCGTTCGCGGTCATCCGCTTGAGCTGGCGATATTCGCGATCGGGAATGCCGAACAACTCCAGCATGGCCGCAGCCGGCGCGCCTCGCCGGATGAACCACAGGGTCTCTTCCTTGCGATGAAGGATGTGCTGAAGACGATGGCGCGCCAGACACAAGCGGGACTCGTCGACGTACACCGAAATAAAGGCCGGACGTTGTTCCGCAAGCCGCAGCAGTTCAACCGTGGGGGTGCGCTTCAGTTGTTCCAGCGTGGCGGGGCTGACCACCGACAACAGTTGTTCCAGGTTCTCGCCCAGGTCGGCCTGGTCGACGAGATGCTGGAGCAGGGCGACCACATGGCGAGGGTCCGAGAGCGGGAGGCCAGGCAAGGTGTTCATTCCGGCCCCGCCACTGCGAAGCGTTCCGGTGCGTTCCCGCGCAGTGTGCGCAGTAACGAAACCAGTTCCAGCCAGACCGGCACCGAGGGCGATGCCGAGGCCAGGCGTTTGCCCAGCGACAGGGGGTCGATGGGCATGCCCAGGATCGTGTCCATGTAATGCTGGAGGGCGAACTCGTCGCGGCCATTCTCCTGCCGTTGGGCCTGGCGCCAAGTGGAATCGTCCGGCATCGATCCGGACCAGGCGCCATCGAGCTGCTCGGAGAGCATGGCCAGCATCCACCAGCCGAAGTAGCGATCCGCACCGTTTTCAGTCAGGTCGATGGGCTCGTCGTTTTCCGGAACCTCCATGTAGAAGCCGGTGGGCCAGTCCTTGGTGAGGCACAGGCAGTCGGCCGATTCGGTCAGCTGGGCGAACCGGGTCGCCAAGTCCTGGATCTCGTCGATCAGTTCGATCTTGGCCTTCTGTTCCGGCATGGCTGGCCCAGGGTTCTCGGTCCTCTCCGTGGCGTTGCCTTCCTTGCCAACAGAGGTTTCGGCGGCATTCGGAGGGGGTAGGGGAGGGGTGCTCGCTGGCTCCGTCTGTAGTCTGGCCTGGGCCACCAGCCCGGCGATATCCTCGCCCGGGTGCTGCTGGCATAGCTGTCGGGCAAGGCGCGTGAGCTCGACGGTCTCGCCCAGCTTCGTAGCTACGGCGTGTTCCAGCTGCTCGATCACTCTGCCTGTCTCAAGTGCGCGGGTAGACAACCAGGAGTGTTCGGCACGCTTCAATACCTGGTCGCGCAACTCCGGCCAGGCCTGGATCTGCTGGGCATGCTTCAACAGCCGTTCAAAGGCATTGAAAGCGGGTTGCAGTTCCGTGATGACCGGTCTGGAAAGCGACTTGCAGGCCTCGCCCAAGGTAGACAGATGGGTGACGGCGAAGTTGAAGTAACTCAGCGAGGTTTTGCCGAGCGGCAGCCCGCGTTCCTTCAGGGTCTGTTCGAAGGCGCGGGCGGAGAGGGCGTTACCGGTTTCCGACTCGATCATCTGCTTCAGGTCGGCGTAGGCTCGGGCCTTGTCCCAGAAGATCATCTCGCCACGCAGTTCGTTTTCCACCAGATGGGCGGACAGCGTGGAGGATTCCGATATCCAGGGGGTGTAGGTGACGACGACATACTGGAATGCCGCATCGCCGGTTTCGCTGAACAGTTCCTGTAGCGCCGTCAGACGGGTGTTGCCGCCTTTGCCGACCATGTATTTGTCCTGGCCGGGCCGGCGGGTGACCACGAGCGGGCTGGTGAGTTGCTTGGTCGAGCGGATGGACTCCTTGATGACGTCGTATTGGTCGTTGATCGCCTTGCGGGGGTTCTTGTCGTAATGGAGGATGTCCATCACTGGTAGCGTCATCTGGCTCTCAGTATCGATCGACAGTTGGTGGCTGTTGTCGAGCGGCAGGCCGACATTCAAGGACTCCTTGACCAATCTGGCCCTCAGGTCGATCGGGCTGATGGTCCGCGTGCCATTGGGTTGGGCCAAATCCCGTTGTTGAGCCTTCCGAGCGGCGTCCGCAACCGTCACCGAGGCTGGGAGGCGGTCCTGTGCGCTCATGCCGTGTTCACTTCGTCGTGGGCCGGCTGCGCGACCGGGGTAGGTGTTTCTTCTTCCTCGGAGAAGCCACCGGCGTAGACGCCGCTGAGCGATGGGATCAGCTCCCAGACCAGGCGATGCATGGTGTCGAAAGGCGTCACCCCGCGCTCTCGGCGTTTGAGTCGGTGTACCGCCAATTGCGCCGTGGCCGCTTCGTTGTAGGCCACGCTGGCTGGAATGGCGGTCTCGGCCACGGTGACCAGTCCGCGCATCTCCAGATAGCTCTGCCGGATTTCCTGGGTGATCTGCCGCGCGTCGTTGGTGTGACCGACCCGGTTGATGACCGCCGTCAGGGGACCGGGACCGATACCCAGGGCCTGGGCCTCTTCCAGCTTGACCAGCAGTTCGAACGTGCCAGTTCGGAATTCGCGCGCGCTCGGCGTCTCCGGCAGGACGGGCGAGATCAACCGATGCGCGGCCAATGCCGCTGTGTAGAGCAACGGCCCCTGGGCGCCAGGGGTGTCGATGAACACCAGATCGTAATTGTCTTCGATGACCGGTGCGCGCAGTGCTTTGCGGAGGATCATCGGCGCGTCGATGCGGCCCTGGATGAACTGCTCCAGATCGGTGGTTTCGATGCCGGCGAATTTCCGCCGAGGGGCATCGCACACGATGATATCCAGCCGATCCCACGCCGTGGTCGAGATCGCCGATTCGGCGACGCGGCCGCTCAGGACGACGGAGGTCAGCCCATCCGGGGCCTGCCGCCGCAGCTGGTAATACTTGGATAGCGATCCCTGGATGTCGGCATCGACCAAAAGCACACGCAGCCCCATGTCGGCGGCTAGTGCGCCGAGATTGGCCGTGATGGTGGTTTTGCCGATACCTCCCTTGGTGCCTACGACGCTCAGAATGACCACATGTACCTCCTGCTACGGATAACGAATGCGTTTGTGTGTAACGTGGTTATACGATGACCATAACCATCAAACGGAAATATAATATACCGATGCACATACACACAAATATTTATAGGTATTCTAATGGTTGCGCCATGAGTGCTACCTTGGCATCCGTAATGAAGATGTCGGCCGCATCGCTATAATCGGCCCAACCCAAGAAGGTCCCCACCATGTCCACACCGCCCGAAGTGCCCGGCAAGCGCGAGTCGCTGGATAGCCGCATCGAGCCCGAAGAGCGTGGCCTGATCGACCTCGCCGCCAAGGTACGCAGCATCGTCACCAGCCGAGAGGCCTACGCCGAGTTTCTGGCCCGATTGGAGCAACCGCCTCAGCCCAATGAGCGCCTGCGCAAGACGATGCTGACCCCGGCGCCCTGGAAGACGGCATGACGGGGAGTCGCGTGATGGCGAACTCGAGTTGGGATCGAACGCCATCGCGGACGGAATGAAAACTGTGACAGGAAAGTGGTATGGCGCTGACGAAAGCTGAACTCTGTGATCTTCTGTTCGAGAAGGTGGGCCTGAACAAGCGGGAGGCCAAGGAGTTCGTGGAATCGTTCTTCGAAGAGATCAGCGTGACCTTGGAGCGCGGAGGCGAAGTCAAATTGTCCGGCTTCGGCAATTTCCAGCTGCGCGACAAACCCCAGCGCCCAGGCCGCAACCCGAAGACTGGCGAGGAAATGCCCATCCATGCCCGCCGGGTCACCACGTTCCATGCCAGTCAGAAACTCAAATTTGCCGTGGAGGGCGTGAGTGATGGCGGCAAGATGGACGATGTGCCGGGACTACCAATGAACGAGATCGATGCCACCTTCGGAAAGGTAAGCACGATTTAGCGTTTAGGTCATAGCCAGGAAATGATTTCCTTGCACGTGCTCAATTTGGCAATGCTGCACTGCGATGTGCGTTGGTCTCTGTAGGCAAGGTTCAGATTTGGCGGGTGTCACTCGGCACCGAACCTTGCTCGCAGAGCGTGTGAGGCACACGCTTTGATCAATGGCCGCCATTTATGTTTAGCTGTTACTCGGGGCGAGCAAGAGGAGGGTTTTACTGCGCGATCTGGGTATCTCAAAGCATCGTGCACTCCTGGGTGGATGCCAGGCATCAATTAATGGCCCAACCTCGAAAGAGGCAATGCCGCCATGTGACTGAAGCCAGGCCTTGACCGCATCCTGGTCTTCCTCACTCAGGGAACCGTCAAGTCTGGAAATGAAGACCTGCCCTACGTTCTCGGATACGAAAGCCATCCGACGAGACTCTAGAATGCCAATCGTAAGCGCAACCAGAAAGTCCGCCTCCGACATACCCGAGCAAGCGAACTTGATTTCGAAGCCATATTCGACAAACTCATTATGTCGCAGCTTTTTACGGAGTCGATAATTTCGATTTTTTGACATGTCCTAATCCCGCTTAGTTGGTTGCTAGAAATGAATCAAATGTTGGGAACATGAGATGTAACTGACCTCAACTCACCATACTCAATGTCATGCTCAATATATGAGCCTGACGAATTGCTATCCGGTCCAACTCTCCTGCTCAGCTACAAATCCAGCACGGACAATTTCCAAGCCAAGGTCTGTCCATCCAGCTAGTTCGGCATGGCGACGAACCCGTGCAAAGGTAGCCTCGCTAGCGGGTTTCCGTTGCTCAATCGGGACATCATTCGGGTGCATGCGCCATGGTTGCAGGACATGCCCAACCGCCCATGCGTCCTGCGCCAGCACTGCGGCGATGCGGAATCCACCCTCATCAATGTCTCCCCAGTGTGTCACGGGGGTGCCGAGTGTCACTGAGCCAAGCAGGCGCCGGTACATCGACCTCCAGGCCGGTGACGGCATGCCACCGGTGTAGATCAGCAGTACACGATCATCGAACCTGCGCCGTGCTTCGCTGTGGAAGGTGGTCAAGTTCTCGATCGTCAATACCTGTGTTGGGACTGTCTCCAACCCCCGGATTGAGTCTGCCGAAAAGGCGGCGTAGGGGGCGTCGAGCCGAGTGGTTACGCGGCTACAGGCAACTACCATGTCGCCCGCTAGACGCACCGGCTGTTCCTCCCGGAAGAGGCCGATCTCCCGCCACACCTCGGAGGGTTCACGGCGCTCCGGTTGGAGGTCGCCGGAGAGGAGCACAGTTAAGGGACCGGTCAGTCGCTCGATCCGCTTGCTGTCCCGGAACAGGCGGGCGCTGACCTCCCGGATAGGTTGGTCGATTGGACGCGAGTCGCGGGTGTCCTGCATGTACTGGATCGTTCGGGCCGCATCGGCGAAGTCCAAAGCATCGTCCGGACTGAGCCCCCGGACGTTGGCTAGTCGCCCCCAGGCGGCGAGGATCTCGCCAAGCACTGGGAATTGTTCCAGTAACCCTCCCAGCAGGGCTTCTGCTTTGCTCAACTTGGACGCCAGGGTGTCAATCCCGAGGCAGGCAGCTAGCTTGTTGGTGTCGATCAAGTCCACGCGCTGGACGAAGCCACGCTCGCCAGCGTCTGGTGGCCAGGACAGGGTTACGGCGCCGGCGGCACGGGCCGCCTTCAGGACTGCCTCGAAATCCTCCTTCTCGGCTAGGGAGCGTAGGTCATGGTAGGGTTTTAGTGCGGCGGCCGTAAGGGCGGGACGCCGGGTGCTGACGCCGGCCGACTGCTTCTCGCCAGCCCTGAGCAACTTGCCGAGAAGGCCCCGGGCCACGTCCTCGATGTCGATGTCAGGCATTTGCTCCCTCCAGTATTTCCTGGTCGAGCAATTCAGGATGAAACTCGATGAGGTCACTGCGGCAGATTTCGCGCACCTTCTCCGAAAGGTCGTGCCCCTCGACGTAGACCACGTTCCGGTCCGGATCCTTCATGATGTCGTAGTAGCGGTGCAGGAAGGCGTTCAGCACGGCCTGGTTCTCTCCCGGACTGGCCATGAATACTTGCAGACCCAGATCCTCCAGGTAACGCATGGTGGCGATGATGTTGGTCGGGTCCATGGCCTGGAAGGCCTCGTCCAGCAGGATCAGGCGAATGCCATCCTTGCTTCGGCTGTCCAGCTTGTAGGCGGATGCTAGGGCTGCGCCGGCGATCACGTACAGGGGGGCACGGTGCTCGCCCCCGGAGCCGGAACCGATCCGGTCGCTGAGGAAGTGCTTCTGCTCCTTGCCGGTGAGGCGGTTGGTGTGCTCAATCTTGATGTCGAAGTCGAAAAACTCCCGGTAGTCATCCAGTGGGCTGCGCAAAGAGCCGGTGCCGGGCTGGGCCCTGTCCTCCAGCAGACGCCGGAACTGCTCGGGGATTTCTCCGGCGGAGCCCAGCAGGTCCTCCTGAGGCCCAAACTGGGCAACATCCTGGATAAACTTGTGCAGGCTCTCGTGCTCCTTCCGGAGTTTCCGGTGGAACTGATAGCGTTCGCCGTTGCTGAACGGCGGGCTGGTGAGCAGGACCCTGTTGAGCCGGTTCATGGTGGCGTCCAGCTTGCTAATGTTCTCATGCAGGGTGATGGCCACATCGTGCCGGAACGTTTCCTGGGAGGCTCGGTAGGCGTTGTTCAGTTGTTCCTGGTAGTCCTTCAGTTCGGTCGCTTCCAAGCGGTCGAGGATGTCGATGATCCAGGTGAGGCTGGCCCGCCAGTCGTCCTCAATGCCAGAGCCAATAACTTCGTGGTGGGTGCTGAGGAATTCGCCCAGGGCTAGGGATCCCTTGTTTTTCTCGGAATCGAACTTCCGGGTTTCATCTTTGTGACGGTCACGGCCATGCGCAGCCATGGCGGCATAGTCGTTGCCGATGCGGTGCAGCATGTCGTCCCACCGGCTTGAGGCGAACTCACTGTCGCAGTCGGGATGGGCGAAGGCGTCGAGGGCGGCGGCCTTGGCCTGTCGGGCGGTCTCCGCTGCCGTTTGTGCAAGCCCTTCTTGAGTGGACAGAAATACCTTCGCTGACCCCTCCTTGGACGAGAGTTCGATCACATTCCCGTTATGGGTAGTAGCCAGATTCAGCCAGGAGCGCTCCTCTTCAGCTAGTCGCTTGTATTCCTCTGCGTCAGTGCTCTGCAACAATGTCTCCAGGGTGTTGATACGATCCCGTGCGTCGGTGATGTCCTCGAAGTGGGGAGAGAGGTATTGGCGGGCGCTATCGACGGATTGGATAGTCTCGGCAACGTCCTTCATTGCCTGATTGTTCGCCTGTGCTTTTTCCACCGTCCCGACCGAGCCTTGCAGTTGCTTGAGCTTCTCCGTGAGGGTCGTCTTGTGGTCGGGAGTGGCCGGGCCGATCTTGAACTGGAAAGGCTGGATCAGGCGTATCCGCTCAATGGTGCCGTCCTTCACCAGCATGCCGTCGCGGGTGAGGGCTCGGTTGGCTGCCAGAGCCTCCTGGGCGTTGTCCGCGCAAATCATGTCGCCAAACCTTCCGCGCAGGAAGGCCACTGCCACCGGGTCGTTGCCCTGGATCAAGGCGGCCACGGTACCAAGGGTCGGCTTGCGCTCGGTCTGCACGCGGCTGCCGCGCACGATCTTGAGGCCGTAGATGTCGCGCCCAGCCGGTAAGTCGCGGTAGATCTGGAAGGCCTTGGCCTCGTTGTCCACTACGATGGCTTCAACGTTGCTGGCGAGGTAGGACTCGATGGCGGGTTGCCATGACTTGTCCGTGATTTCCACCAAGTCGCAGACGTGTCGGGGGGCAAGGCCGTGGTTGCGCAGCTGCGTGGCGAGCAAGCTGTAGCCCGTCGACAGGGGCGGCTTGCCTTGGCCAACGCGCTCAATGGCCTCGCGGGTTTCGCCTAACTCGTCGGCCAGTTCCTTCTTCTGGTGCTCAAGCCGTACGGCTTCCTGCGAGAGGGCGTTCCGGGCCACCGAACCAGCATCAAGCGCGGCACGAATTTGCTCGACAAGGATGTCCAACGTCAGAGATGGGGCAGGTTCGGCAAGGTCCGTCAGTGTGCTCACCGCTTCGTTCAGACGAGGAGCCAGCCCTGCCAGTGCAGGGTAGCTGGTCAGCGCCGACAGGGCCTTGCGCACGTCGACCAGCAATTGGCGGATGTGGCGCGACTTCCCGACGATCTGGCCCAGTGCCCGTTCCCGTTCCGACTCGACGCTGGCCAGGTCTGCGTGGCGGGCATGCCCCTCTCTGCGCTCGCGCAGGGCATTCGCCTGGTTTTTTGCTTCCTCCTCCATGGTCCGGGTGGATTCGATCTGTTTGGTGATCTCCTCAAGCGTCTCGCGGGCTGCTTCTACCGCGCGGTCTGCGGCAGTCTGCTGCTCAGAAGCGAGTTCAGACTCCGCGTCCAGGGCCAGCGCAGACCAAGTGGCCGCCTTGCTGTTCGCCTTGGCCGCGTCCTCGTAGTGGCCGCGGATGCGCTTGCCGTCATTGATCTTCCTGGTTACCTCAACAACCAGAGCGGACAGGCGCTGGAAGGAGTCGGTGATTTCCCGAAACTTCCGGATGTTGGTTGGCGAGGTCTCCAGGACGTCGTTGCGGATGATCTCGTCCGGGCTGCCGCCGAAGCGCATGCGAACAGCGAACCGAAAGGCCCTCACGAAGGCGTCGTAGTTGGGGAACCCGTTAGCCCCTTTTAGGGCCAGCAGGGCATCCTGGATGTAGCGCTCGGCGTCGGTGTGGAGGGGGTCATGGCCTGTCACCTTGGCATGTTCCTTCAACTGCTGGCGGAAGGTTTCCCACTCGCGCGGGCGCTCCACGCCGTCCACGGTCTCCAGGTGGTCGCCGAGGGTCAGTTCGACGTCGCGCAGGATGTACCGGCCCAGCACCTTGTGCTGCTCCTCCTCGCCGGTGGCATAGATGCACACCCCCATGGACAGAGGGGCATTGGTCTCCGTGTTGCGCCAGAGGAGGGTGATATAGGTGTGGGCGACCTGGCGCACCCGGTCCTCGGGTTTGGCACCGTACTGGCCCAGGCAGTAGCTGCGGATCGAGCGGGTGGTGCGGACGTCGGTGGCCTGGGCGTTAAAGGCGACGAGGCGGGCATTGGCACCCATCATTGCAATCTGCACTGCGTCCAGGAAAGAACTCTTGCCGCTACCGTTCGGCCCGAACAGGCCGGTTATCTCGCCTAGCTTGAAGTCCAGCCTCTCGAACATAAAGAACTGGACGAGGGATACGCGTTCCAGGGTCAACATGCTTCAGCCTCCGTGGTCTGGCTGGCGTCACCGTCCTCTGCCACATTGCCCGGTCCTGAAGCCTGTGGAGTGCGAGCCTCTGCGAATCGGCCTAGGCGGTCGATGGCCGTCTCGCCTAAGAGGTCGACGATGGCGGGGCGGATTACGATGCCGAAGGGCACTTCGCCGGCTGCACTGTCCGACGGAAGGTCTGCGGCCTCCAGCTTGCGTGCGAGGCCCCAGCGCTTAAGGGTACGCAGCATGGCATCGAGCTCACCCTTGGTGGGCATGTCCATCTGGGCGGTGAGCCTGTAGGCACTCTCCAGTTCAACCTCGTCGCACACAACTTCGCCGTGGTCGTTCATGCTGCCGTGGCGGGTAAGCTCGTCGTAGATTTTGCGCAGGAAGAGGGCGAGGAGGGTGATCGCCTTCGGCGCCGACCCGGGCCGGCCGTTCCGGGGTAGTCCGCATGCATAGCGCAGTTGCCGGTTCACCCGGACCGTCACCCCGAGGGGTTCCAGGACGTTGGCGAAGTCGTTCTCGAAGCGATCGACCAGATGGTAGGCCACCCGGCTGCTGCGGTCCTCGTAGTAGAGCACTTGTTCGGTGATCAGGCGGTAGGCGGAGGTTTCGAAGTCGGCCTCGGTGTACTCCTTGCCGAGGTCGTCGCCCTGGCGTTTCAGAAGGTTCTCCCAGTAGCTCATCGTTATTGTCCCTTTCGGTTGGAGGCGCCCTCGATCTGGAATGGAACGCCGGAAATCATGTCCGCTGAGGCTTCCACCTCATCAAGTCGGCGAACGGTAAGGCGGCCGTACTCCCTATGCACCTTGTCGCGCAGTACCCGGCTGCCGGTGGCCAGTGCCAGCCCGGCAGTCATCATGATCTGGTAGCCCCGGACATCCTCGACGGTTTCCAGCCGGAAGTCGGAACTCGACAGGGCATGTTTGTCGCCCATCTGGCCAGCCAGCCAGGCGGCGAGGCGGCGGGCGTTCATCTGGCGGGCCTTGTTGGCCTTGAGGCGCAAGCGCGACCGGGCCATCTCCTCGGGAGATGGAGCGGAGACGCGGAAAGCAGCCGGGGCGGCACGGGGCTCGACGCGACGGGGCTCAGCAAGTTGCTCGGGGCTGATCATCTCGCCACTGGGAAAGGGGGCACCCGACGTCTCGTCCGGTCCAGATAGAAGACGCTCGATGGCCAGGTCGACCACCCGGCCGATGGGGCGCACGGCCCGGATGCGGTAATCCAGGTAGGTGAGGGCTCGACGGTTGGCGCGGCGGATCTCGTCGTCTAGTCGTTCCAGGTATTCGTCTATGCGGCGCAGTTCCAGCAGCTTGCGGACGTCACGCTCAAACATCATCTCAGCCCGTGCTCGGTCGCCTCCGCAACGCTTGGAGGCATACCATCCGATCAAGCGTTCCCTGTGGTGAGGTTGCTCATGCAGTTCGGACACCCAGTGCAGAATCTGCGGCCGGCGCGAGAGGGGGTGGTTACGGGTGTGCAGTTCCCGGTAATCACCGATGAACCGCTTCTCCACGAAATCGGAAAAAAAGCGGCGGACGTAGACTGCTGTGCTTTCCTCATGCCAGAGGGCGTTCATGATGTCCCGGATGCTGGTGCCGGTGTTGCGCACGTGCTCCATCAGATCGCGCGTCTGGCTGGCGGCCTCGCCGAACGGCGACATGTCGTCCCCCTCCAGAATCAGCTTGAGGTTGGCCTCGATGGATAGAACCTTGCCGCCGACAAACACAGGATCCTCCTCGGCAAAGCGGATGAGCTGACTCAGGAAGCGGCCGACGGCCGGGTCCATTGATATGCGCTTCTCGATCCCGTAGCGATCCTCGCGCAGCCAACCACTCTCTAAGAAGCGGTGGAAGGTAGCGTTGGCACGGATCTCGATGGGTGTTTCCTGCCCCTCAGCGCCGCCATCCTCGTCCTGCCAAGCGTCCAAATCGGCCAGATAGCCCTCAATGGCTTGGGTGAGTTCGCGCATCAGGAAGCCGTTGCTGGGCGGCATCGGAGCATCTGGTCCGAGCAGGTTGCGGTGCAGGGAGCACAGGATAGACCAGTACTGTTCACGGTTCGCCGAGGAGAGGGGGCTGAAGATCGGAGACGGTAGCCGCTTGAACAGCAGGGAAGCGGCCGCTTCTGTGCGGTTCAAGGCTGGAAGGTCCACGGCCGCAGCTCCTTGAGATTGCCCACGGCAAGTTGATAGGCGGGTGGGCGCTGGATGTCCGGGTCGAGTGCGGCGCCGACGTCGTCGATGTAGTAGCGGATTAGGGCGGCACGGCAGGTTTCCGTCCAGGCGGCCGTGCCCCGGAAGAACTCGAAGCGGATCACCTTCGCCTGCTCCTGGGTGAGGGCCGGGTGGGGAACCAGTTTGACGGGAACTTGTTTGTTCCATGATTCATCGTCGGCCAGCGTCATCCTGGCTGGCATGGATGAGGCCTCAACTTTGGTTATTCTGCCAAGCACGAAGTCTCGGAACTCCCCCCGTAGTTCGCACCATGCCCGGACGTGCCAGCGCCTTCCGGCCAGGACCAGGCTGTGCGGAGTGATCAAGCGTTGATGGGGGGTGGGGTTAGCCATCGACATATAGGTGATAGCCACCTGACGCCGGGTGCGGATTGCTGTGTTGAGTGCTGAGAAGATGAGTGGGGTAGGCGCTGCGAGGGTCGATGAGGTTGCCCAGACAACGTTGCCGGTGGGCTTGTCGGGGGAAGCGGCCGGCAGGCCGATTAGACCCAGATAACGGCCTATCTGGATGATGGTCCGCGCAGCGGGTTGCTGGAAATCCCGCATGGCGACGGCAGTAGCTAGGTGGCTTCGCTCCTTGGCATCCCACAATACCCATTCAGGATAAGCATCGCGGAACTCGCGCAGCCATTCACTGGCTCGGATTGGGCTCAGCCCGAACAGCTCAATCAGTCGCGAGCGTTTGATGCCTCCTTCCCATGCGAGAAGCAGCTGCATCTTATGCAACCGTTCATTAGCCGGAGAGGCATCTGATTGACTATTAAGCAGCTCCATCCTGGGGGCTTTGTCCTCAATGAGGACTACATGGTATGTAAAAACATATGATATGGCAAAACATACCATGAAGTCGAGTTATGCTCGAAGGCGCTGCTGTCAGCAAACTGCGCCACTTCACCACTCACCAGTAGAAGACCGCCCCCTCAACGATTGAAGGCACGCCTCAAGCCCGCCCTCAACGATATGGGTTGGCACAGCCAGCATGAGATTGCACGCCATTCCGAAGTTCTCGATGCGCAATCCCGCATGGTCACAGTGCACCCCGTCATCAACCGCTTCGCATGTGTACCCTTCGGATTGAGCGACCCGCTGCAACAACGTGTCCATATGGGTGACATAGCCGCACACCCGCTTGCTTAAGGCCAGTGCATAGCCCAGTTCAAACGCCGTGCCTGAGTCTGGTTCCGGACCACGGAATGGATCAAGATTGGCGATCACAATTTGGGCCTTGCGAATCAATTCCAGATTGGCTTTAAAGATTTTCTCCGGCGCGGACTCTTGATGGTCAATTGGCAACAGCGGCTCGAATCCGTACCGTCGGCAGAGCTCACGTGAGGACGCGGCCCATGCGTCGACATCGGGACGGAAGACGTCAGGGCCGGCGAGATAGACTTTCATGAAAGCATTTTGGGGCTGGGGTCAGGGCTCGTCATGCTGTCACGTTCCATTGCGAAGCCGCAACTTGTTCGATCTGGTGTTAAACGCCTTTACCCCTGGTTTGAAAAGTGCGCATCGCGCACACCTCCCCCCCCGCCCGGGGATTGATTGGAATTGCAGGGAGGGTGAGCCAGGAGCATCACGCGACAGCTGGCGAGTCGGGGAGACCTGGCAGTGACGATTATTGAATAACCTTGAGACAGGCAAGACGCCAGTGGGGCTTGAATCATTACGCACTGAAGGACAAGCCAGTCTTACGAAGCCAGCTTGACCTTCGAAGTCGTGCCTTTCGGAACCATCGTCCAGTCGAGCCACGTCGTCTTCGCCGACTGCTCGTAAAGCATGCAAATCAGCAGACGAGCCTCGTGCGGAGTTTGCTGCCAGACTTCATCGGTAAGAGCGAGCCCGCACCACATCGCGTCATGCGTCATGGCGTCTCGGATGCGTGCTATCCGCTCGTCCATTGTGGGACTTAGGACGAAGTCTTCCGGGTTCAAGGCGCCGGCGAGCAAATAGGCTTGGGCGACGGGGGTACCCAGATAGTCGGCGGCGCGCTTCAGGACTTCGCGGCCAACCTGGGGGATGGGCTTCTCACCCCGCGCCAGGGCCATCAGGTACACGTAAGTGATGCCGAGGGATTCGGCCAATTCCTTCGTGGTATGACCTCGCTCGCTCATTCGCTCCCACAGTGACGCGATGAGCGCGGCGCCTATAGGGCTTTCAGGTGTCTTGGCCGCGCTGGTCACCTTGCGGCTTTGTCGGACCGGTTTATCTTTGGATTTATCTACCATCTTGTTCACCTGTTGCGTGGATGTGTAATGGCGCACGGGTTCAATTTATACACCATCAACAATAATTTTGTCGTTCTGAGGGGCAATCAGCCCACATTGGTTTAATAGAAGTGACGCCTACCGACGCTTTGGTTTTCCGCCGGCCAGTTCTTCGATGCATGCTTTTTGTTTGGCCAACTTCTTCTTGGCCTGGTCGACCATGTGCTCGTGGAAGGCCAACGAATGCAGGCTTGGTCGAGTGAGCTTGTTCTTCCATCTGGTCAAGGTGGAGACAGAGGTTCCGAGCAGCGCTGCGAGCTGGCCATTGTCCTCATAGGGCACACCGAGTGCCTTTGCCCAAGTGGCCAGGATGACAGGCATCTCCAGCTCTTCGTATTTCTTTCGAATGGATTCCTGGGCCTCGCCGTTATTTGCCACCAGCTCCCGTGCGGCCGTCATGACCCATTCAGGAATGCTCCCGGCACGGCCATACTCGTATGACGAAAGGCGTGGAACACCGATACCCAGTTCTTCCGCGAATTGGGCTTGCGACAAGCCAATCTTCAGGCGGATGTTCACCAACTCCTGATGTTCCGGCGACAAGCTTCTTTTCACGGCCGGTTTCTTCTCTAAATCCGGCAGGCTGGGCGGAGTCGGGACAGGGGAGTCCGACTCCTTCACGCAAGGCAGTAACAGGGCGATCAGCTTTTCTTGTGGGTGTTGGTTGTTCATCGCGGCATTATATGGGCGTGATCTGGTTTCTTGTATCCCGATACGCCTATCAATAAATTGGGTGCATGGTTCGGGGAATGATCGCCTGGCCATAGGGAGCCATCGGTCAAGTCGGTTTCGGTGGGCTCGCTGTCATCGTCGTGAGTCGCCGTTTGCAACGTTCAGGGCCAGTTCTAGCTAGATCGTTGGGATCGCTTCCTCCGGTTTCATGCGGAGGCACAGGCAAAGCGCTTGGTCAATCTGGACACGTCTTTGGTCAGTCAATCTCGTAATTATTGGCCGGCGCGATGCTCATGTCTGTGTCAACGAATTACCACCTGCTATCAAAGGTGTGCTGGTATGCCTTAGGTCGTATGGGCTTGCTGATCATTCTCGGCATCCTGAATCGCATCGCCAATCCGAACGAATTGCTCGCGCAGTACCAGTCTGCCAGGGGTGTCTGGAATGATGCCGTCCGCCAACATGGCCAATGTGACCAGACCGATCTCATAGGCATGAACGGGGTACTTGTAGATGGCGGACTCGGCTCGGTCCACCAGCTCGGTCGGGCTGAACACGCACGGAGCCTGCTTGTGCGTGGCTATGCCCATCGTCTCGGCGGCGACGGCAACCATGTAAGGTACTTCATCGAATTTTGTGATGTATTCAACTGGATCAACCACTTTTTTTCTCCTGAAAATCGCATAAAAGCGACAGCTCCCTATCGTTTTCTGATTTACCTCCACGTTGTCGGTCAGATGGCGATGGACCATCTGTTCGTGTCATTGGGCTGTGGTGTTGGGGCTCCTGATGAAGACAACGGTTATGTGATCCGGGGATGGGGCGGCGACGGTGGCCTCTCGACGTTCGACTTGGCGTGGCTAGGCTAATATATCCCGTTGCACGAAATGGTAACTTATCGCGAGGGCACGGAGAATCAAATTTACGGCTGTTTGCTTCGTTACCCCAGTCTCCGCGCAAGTATTTCAGCCTGCTCGGCGAATTTTTTCGGACTCTTGCGTTCCAGTTGTTCGAGATTGTGGAGTTTCCAGCGGATCCCAGGCAGCTGTTCGGCGTGGGCGATCCCCAATAACGACCATTCGGGCCTGCCTCTGACGAGTGACAACAGGAACTGCCGCTCATCGGCATCCAGGCCGCCTTGGAGTTCTTGCATCATTCGCTCTCGTGCGTCCAGAAGCGCAGCCAGTTCAACCGGCTGAGTGGTCATGCCTCTGAAGTTGAATTCGTATTCTCTGTCGATGTTCCGTAGAGTCGGGAACAGCACTTCGTGAATGGGGCGGTTGTGGCTGGCGAGGTAGACCACAAAGGTACGTCGGATACCGGGGGTGATGCCTTCGTGGGCGAATAGCTGCATCACGTCGAACAGATCACGGGGGTGCTGACGGTCCATGGCAGCAACGAGTTTGCCGCCGTAGACATCCTCCAGCGACACCACCGGAATTTCGAGATCGGCCAGCAAGGTATCTCGTGCCATAGGCGTCAAGGCAGCTGAACGCACAGGGTGGACGGTGCCACGCATCACATAATTGACTTCAATCTTGACCTCGATGCCAGCGCGCCGCACCAGCAGCTTGGTTTCCCCTGCATCGGCTGTCGTGGGCACATGGGTTTGGAACCCCCGAGTTTCCAAACGCTCCGCGGAATGGCGGATGGATGCATTGATGCGAGCCAGTGCTTCATCTCGCGCAAGGCTGTGGTCGGGAAATACCAGATCCAGATCAACCGACAGACGCGGCATGTCGCGTATGAATAGATTGATCGCCGTGCCGCCTTTGAGCGCGAACGCGCCATCCGAAAAAACGAGCGGGGCGACCTGAGTCAGCAGGCGTGCGGTATCGAGGTAGTTCTGGTTCATGGCTTGAGTATCAGCAGACCGTCGACAGAGCGGGACACCCAGGCTCGGGCGCTACCGGTGGGCAGTTGGGTTGGGTCCAGCTTGGCAGCCCATGGCAGTCCGAGTTCGCGTCCAAACTGTAGGCACATGCGCACCGTCTTGACGCTGGAGCAACGTTGCAGCAAATCGCGCAGCACGTCGGCGCGCAGGCTGTAGGCGCTCTCTGCGAGTTCACGCGCCTCCTGTGTCGGCTGGCGTACGCCCACCTCGCTGAACACTTCCAGCAGGGCTCTCTCGGGTGCGGATACTCGGGGTGCGCCGTTGCGTTTTTCAAACGGCCCGGCGTGAATCGGGTCGGCCGAGGGCTCATCGAACAACCGCTTGCGATGGTACTCAGCAGGAAAGCGTTCGGTAAACCAACTGGGCAGGCGGGCCGCTGTCCAGCCATATAGATTCAGAACCGGTTGTTGTGACACGTAGTGCCTCACCCCATACCAATCGAGGGCTGATTTGCCGCCCACGTGTAGTCCGTCGATGGTGCGCTGAAGCAAGAGCAAGCTGGAGTGCAGTTCCAGCGTATCGTTGGGGCGACAGTACACGCCGCGTGCCAGGCGAGAAAGCCAACCGGCGCGTACGTAGTGGACGGCCAAGTCGGCGGAGATGCCCTGAGCCGCCAAGTCCTCCGAAGTCAGGGGCGTTCCTGGTGCCCACTGTCTGTAGAGGGTATTTAGTTTGTTTCGTTCAGTCGTAGCCATACTACGATAGTAGTCGTCATTGCAAATTACGCCAATATTTGATCAATATAGTCGTAGTTCAACTACGACAAGTTCAAACATTGTAAGTTGGTGAGCTTTGCCTGTGTTTGATCGGTCTCTGTAGATTTTGAGCGTGACGAAAACGTGACGCACTGGCGTCACGAACCGTCAAAAACTGTCACTTTCGGTCACTAAAGGCACGGGGCAGTGTGCACTAAGTAAATGAAAATAAATGACAATTTAGCGACTTGCCTGGTTCGAGCCCAAGCTGGCCGACGGGCTGGCCTCCCACTGCCTGTAATGAAAAACCCCGCGCCACGGCGCGGGGTTTTGCGGTGGAGTCAGCCTTCCAGGGAGACGGGCGAACCCACCCGCTGCCAGGCGATGCGATCTGGCGCTTCGACACGCTCGGAATCGGTGTTGACGGCGATCTGGTCGGCCTGGGGTGGTGGCGCCTGGTCCGCCCGAACCTGTCCGGTCCAGCCAGCCAGCAGGAGCAGCAGGGCGATGAGGAATTTGAACTTGGCGGTCATGATCATCTCCACCCCGCTCAATTGACCGAGGCGGATTCGGCGGCGGCGAAAGCCGGCCGCACCGCCTCGTAGACGCTGTCCGTCATCACCCGCCGCCGCACGGCGGCCTCCCCGAGGCCGGCGTTCAACTCGCCCAGCAGTTCGTACTGCACGGCGGTGGCCAGGGGCGTGCGGCAGGCCACCTCCAGGGCGTTCCACAGGTAGGCGGGCTGGTGGTCGCGCTGGTGCAGGCGCCGGCAGGCATCCACCAGATGGCGGCCCATCTCCTTGCGCTCCGGGCTGTCTTGCAGGGCCAGCAGATCCTCGAACTGGCTGCCCAGGATTTCGTTCTCGATGGCCGCCGACAGGGGCGTGACGTGCTTGCCCAAGGCAGCCAGGGCGGCCTGCTGGTACTCCCGCGCCTTGGGCGAGGCGGGATCGGCGATGCTGTGGGTGAGCCCGGCCCAGTGCAGCAGGCGCGGGCGCTCGGGATCGTTGGCGTCCATGCTCGCCACCAGGTACTCGGCCAGGCCCTGGGCGCTGGCGTCCCGGTTGCCGGAGAGCAGGTCGTAGAGGGCCCGGATGAAAGGCGGGCAGGGCTCCAGCAGGGTCACGTGGGATTTGATCCACAGTTCCCGCTCGATGTCCCGCAGCCGGTCCTGGTTGTGGGGCGCGATGTTCTTGCGGCTGCCCGGGTTCTCCCAGTTCTGCACCGTGGTGACCGAGACGCTGGCCAACACCGCCAGGGCCTCCTGGGACAGGCTGTAGCGCCGGCGCAGGCTGCCCACCCAGTCCGCCTCGAATTCCCGCTGGCTGCTATAGCGGCGGCGGGGGTTGAGCTGGCGGCTCTGGGCCAGCCACTGATCTTGCAGGAACGGCATGGAAATCTCCTCCTCGACGCATCTCACGATGCCCAGATTAGCGGGCGGGCAAGCCCCGCGCTACCAACCGGGTTGGTGAACCCCGTTGGCCGACCCGGTTGCGACCGGGTCTGTAACGGCGCCGGAGGGCGAAACCTAAAGTCGGAAACGTCCGGCGGCTGCCGGAAATCCACAGGAGACCACCATGTACTCGGAACAACTCGCCCTCATGCTCTTCATTGCCGCCGCCCAGGTGGCTCCCCACCATATCAAGCCGCTGAACGGCCCGACCGTGGAAGACCCTCGTCATGCCCTCATCCGCGCCGTGAAGGAACCGGAACTGGTTGCCGCCTTGAGCCTGCGGGCCAAGCGCGCCAGCATGCGCAAGCAGCCGGTGATGGCGGAGACGATGCTGGCGCGGGTGGATTGACAAGCGCAGCCCTGTGCGGGCGATGCAGAATCCTCATCGCCAGGATGTCGGCCAGGACTGGATTTACGCTGTTCAGACCCCTATCGCTACGGGAATCCGCCTTGCGCCGAAGGGCTCCCTGAAATGCTCGAAGCGGCCCGGGATGGTGGCGCCGCAGTGGGGGCAGTGGCCATCGTCGGTGAGGCGGTAGGCAGGGATCTCGTACCAGTCGCGGACGATGAGGGGCTCGCGGCAGGCGGGGCAAAAGGTGGTGCCGCCGATGGGGTCGTGGACGTTGCCGGTGTAGACGTAATGGAGCCCGGCTCCCAGGGCCAGCTTGCGGGCCCGGGTAAGGGTGGCGGGCGGGGTGGGGGGAAGATCCCGAAGTTTCCAGTCCGGGTGGAAGGCACTGAAGTGAAGGGGCACGTCGGGGCCCAGCGCCTTGGCGATCCATTCGGCCAGCCGGCGGATTTCCGCGTCGGCGTCGTTGAGGGTGGGAATGAGCAGGGTGGTGATCTCCACCCAGACCTGGGTTTCTTTCACCAAGTAAACCAGAGTGTCCAGGATGGGCTGGAGTTGGCCGGCACAATATTTGACATAAAAATCGTTCGTGAAACCTTTCAGGTCCACGTTGGCGGCGTCCATGGCGGCGTAGAACTCCACTTCGGGGGCGTGATACATGTAGCCGGCGGTGACGGCCACGTTCTTCAGGCCCCGGGCGCGGCAGGCCAGGGCGGTGTCCATGGCGTACTCGGCGAAGACGACCGGATCGTTGTAGGTATAGGCCACGCTCTTGCAGCCCAATGTTTCGGCGCGGCGGGCAATGTGTTCGGGGCTGGCGGCGTCCATGAGCCGGTCCATGTCGCGGGATTTGGAGATATCCCAGTTCTGGCAGAACTTGCAGGCCAGGTTGCAACCGGCGGTGCCGAAGGAGAGCACCGGCGTGCCCGGGTAGAAATGGTTGAGGGGTTTCTTCTCGATGGGGTCGATGCAGAAGCCGGAGCTGCGGCCGTAGGTGGTGAGCACCATCCTGCCTTCTTCCATCTTGCGCACGAAGCAGGCGCCGCGCTGGCCCTCGTGGAGCTTGCAGTCCCGGGGGCAGAGGTCGCACTGGATGCGGCCGTCCGCCAGGGCATGCCACCAGCGGGCGGGATGGCGGTTTTCAGGCGGGGTCATGGTCCGCTTCCTTGAATTTTTCCACCTGATAGCGCGCAACCCGCAGGTCCGGCGCCCAGAAATCCGCGGCCAGGCCAGCTTTGCGCTTCAGGTTGGCCATGAATTGGCGGGGCTCGGGCAGTTGTTCCCATACCTGGGGCAGGAAGGTGGCCCGATGCCAGCCATGCTCCAGGATCACGCCGTCCACCCCGGGCCGCAGTTGGGCGAGACAGTCAGCCTCGTCGCGGAAGTCCATGGGCTCGGCGGGCGTGAGGAGGGAAACTTCCACCCGGGTATGGGCCAGTTCTTCCACTGACAGGGGCGGGAAGCGGGGATCGCCGAAGGCGGCGGCCCGGGCGTTGGCGCTCACGTCGTCGATGAGCCTGCGGTGGGCTTCCAGGGAGCCGATGCAGCCGCGCAGCTGGCCGTGTTGGGTCAGGGTCACGAAGGTGGCGCCGGGAACCTCCAGCCAGCCCGGAACGACCCGACCCGGCGGCAGGGGATCGGCACCGGCCAGGCCCAGCTTGTGGGCGATGGCGGCGCGTGCCAGGGCCAGCAGCAGACGGCCTTGTTCCGGATCATGCATGGCCGGCCTCCGTGAAGGCGAAGGCGCCGTAGCCCACCACCCGGTTCCTGTCACCCGCCGTGTCGCCGGAGTTGCGCAAGTCCAGCAGGTGGGCACCCATGCCCCGCTGGCGGGCGGCCAGCAAGAGGCCGTTCAGCGGGTGGGCGCCGCAGGCCTGTTCGCCGGCGAGCCGGCCGTCCAGGGCCAGCACGGCCCGGGCCGTGGCCCGGTCCTTTTCCTCGGCCTGGGCATAGGACAGGTAATGGGACAAGTCGGAACTCACCACGATGAGGGTTTCCGCGCCGCCCCAGAGCCGATCCAGGACCTCGGCCACCTCCGCGGGCGAGGCGCCGCCCACTGCCAGGGGCACCAGAGCGAAGTCCTTCAGCATCGTCTGCAAGAAGGGCAGGTGGACTTCCAGGGCATGTTCCTGGGCGTGGGCGGCGTGGGAGACGGTGACCTGGGGCAGGTCGGCGATGGCGCGGACGCCATCCTGATCCAGGGGAATCTCGCCCAGAGGCGTGGCGAAGGCATCCACCCCGGGCAGGGCCAGCCCTGGAACCCAGACCCGATGCACCGGGCCCAGCAAAACCACCCGCCGGACCACGTCGCGCAAGGGCTCCAGCAGGGCATAGGCGGTGGCGGCCACCGGGCCGGAATAGAGGTAGCCCGCGTGGGGCGCCACCAGGGCCTTGGGCCGCAAGTCCGCAGCCGGCCTGCGCGCCCTATCGAAGCAATCCAGCAGGGCCAGCCGCAGGGCAGCGGCCTGGGCGGGGTAGAACACGCCCGCCACTGCGGGTGCTCGGACGTTCAACATGTCTCGCTCCCCATCGATCATCGTCTTGCGTTCCCGAGTCGGGACGCTCACTTAGAATCTAGGGCAGTTCCCCGTCCTTACAAGCCCCGTTCCATGCCCATGCCTCCCCGCCACTTCGCCCTCCTGCCTGCCGCCGGCGTGGGCGCCCGCATGGGCGCCGAACACCCCAAGCAATACCTGGACATCCATGGCAGGCCCATGATCTGGCACGCGATCCGAGCCTTCGAAAGCCATCCCGACGTGGATCGGATCTATGTGGTCATCTCGCCGGAGGATGGTTGGTGGTCGGGCTACGACTGGTCCGCCTTCGGCAAACTGGTCGTGTTGCGCCAAGGCGGCGCCACCCGGGCCGAAAGCGTGCTCAATGGCCTGGTGGCCATGGCCGGAGAGGTGAGGGCGGAGGATTGGGTGCTGGTCCACGATGGGGCCCGGCCCTGTCTGAGCCGGGTTCTGCTGGACAAGTTATTGGCGGAACTGGCCGGCGATCCGGTGGGGGGCATCCTGGCGGTCCCGGTGGCGGACACCCTGAAGCGGGAAGGGAAGGGCGGCCGCATCGCCGAGACCGTGCCCCGAGCCGGACTGTGGGGGGCCCAGACGCCCCAGATGTTCCGTCACGGCATGCTGCGCGCCGCCCTGGAAAAGGCCGGAACCCAGGTGACCGACGAGGCTTCGGCCTTGGAATTCATCGGCTTCGCGCCCAGGCTGGTGGAAAGCGATCCGGGCAACCTGAAGGTGACCTACCCCCGGGACCTGGACCTGGCCCGGCTGCTGCTGGGCGCCTAGCGGAGCATCGGTCAGCGGCGCTTGCCGCCCGCCACGGGCTTGGGGTCCGGCACCTCAAAGCGGTAGCTGTCGTGGCAGCCGGAACAGTAGGTCAGCACTTCCGCCATCTGTTCCAGGGCGGCCGACACGTCGCCGTTCTTCTCGCCGATGTGGGCCAGGGCCTGGAAGGCCTCATTCTGGGCCACGGCCAACTGGGTGAACTCCTCGGGGAATTTGTCCTTCAGGCTGGCAGGCAGCCGGTCCAGCAACGGCCCCATGGGCCTGGCCGTGATGGCCAGGGCCTTCATGTCCTTGCGGCTCAGCGCATATTGGATGCTGTGAAAGCCATGCAGGAACTCCCGCATTTCCGTGAGCATGAGGTTGCGTTCGGACTTGGTCACCAGAATGGGCTGGCGGTTGTCCGGCGGCACCCGGCCGCTGCCCTGGGCAAAGCTGGTGGAGGTGATCAGGAGCAAGGCAAGTAGAACAACCGGACGCTGCATGACACCTCCTGGCAGATGAACCTTGACTTGGGTCAACAAGGATATCGCGGCAAAGCCCGCGAAAACAGAGCCCGGAGACTATTTTCTGCGGGCTTCGTGCATGCCCCGGACGTGCTCCACCCGGGCCAGGAAGCGGGTGAGCTGGCTCAGATCCCTCACCTCCAGGGTGAATTCCATGCGGGCGGTATGCTGCTGGGAGAGGGTATTCACCCGGATCACGTTGATCTTTTCCTGGGCCAGGATTTCCGAGACATCCTTCAGCAGGCCCTGGCGATCCTGGGCCAGCAGTTCCACGTCCACGGCGAAGCGCTGGTCTTCGCTGCCGCCCCATTCGGCGCGTAGCAGGCGGGCCTTCTTGTCTTCAGACAGGTGGACGATGATGGGGCAATCGGCCCGGTGCACGGTGACGCCATGACCCTGGGTGATGTAGCCGACGATAGGGTCCGGCGGTGCCGGCTTGCAGCAGCCGGCCATCTGGGTAAGCAGGCCGGGCTCGCCTTCCACCAGCACGCCGCCGGCATCGGCGCGGCGCCTGGATGCGGTAACCAAAGGTTTTTCCACCGGCGGCACGAATTCGTCGTGGAGGGCGCGGTCCAATTGCCCCAGGCCCAGGTCGCCCCGGCCCAGGGCGGCGCAGAGATCGTCCAGGTTGGGGAACTTGAGCCGGGTGGCGATCTTGTCCAGGTTGGCGTTATCCAGGTTGAGCCGGTGCAGTTCCTTTTCCAGCAGGGCCCGGCCTTCCTGGACATGGGTGTCGTGGTCCTGCTGCTTGAACCACTGGCGCACCTTGGCCCGGGCCCGGTGGGTCTTGAGCACCCCCAGGTGGGGATTGAGCCAGTCCCGGCTGGGGCCGCCCTGCTTGACGGTGAGGATCTCCACCCGCTGGCCGGTGGCCAGGGCGGTGTCCAGGGGCACCAGGCTGCCGTCCACCTTGGCGCCCCGGCAGCGGTGGCCCAGCTCCGTGTGCACCGCGTAGGCGAAATCCAGGGGCGTGGCGCCGGCGGCCAGGGCCACCACCTTGCCCTGGGGGGTGAGGACGAAGACCTCGTCCTGGAACAGCTCGTTGCGGAAATGCTGGGCCAGTTCCTGGCTGTCCGCCAGTTCCTGCTTCCAGGCCAAGAGCTGGCGCAGCCAGGAAATCTTGTCCTGGACGCCCTCGCTGCCCTTTCCACCGCCTTCCTTGTAGCGCCAGTGGGCGGCCACGCCCAGTTCCGCCTCCTGGTGCATGTCGAAGGTACGGATCTGCACCTCCACGGCCTTGTTCTCCGGCCCCACCACGGCGGTGTGCAGGCTCTTGTAGCCGTTGCCCTTGGGGCGGGAGATGTAGTCGTCGAACTGGCCGGGAATGGGCTGCCACAGACTGTGCACCAGGCCAAGGACGTGGTAGCAATCCTTCACGTCCCTGACCAGCACCCGCAGGGCGCGCACATCGTAGACCTCGTCGAAGGACAGCCGTTTCTTGCGCATCTTGGCCAGGATGCTGGCGATGTGCTTGGGGCGGCCGCTCACCGAAAAGCCCGCCAGGCCGTCGTTCTCCAGGGCGGTGGAGAGCTGCCTGATGACCTGTTCGATATACCACTCCCGGTCCAGGCGGCGCTCATCGAGCTGCCTGGCGATCTGCCGGTAGGTGTCGGGCTCCAGGTAGCGGCAGGACAGATCCTCCAACTCCCATTTGAGCTGCCAGACCCCCAGGCGGTTGGCCAGGGGGGCGTAGAGCTCGCGCACGTCGGTGGCCACCTTGCGGCGCTTCGTCTCGTCCTGATCGGCCAGTTCCCGCAGGGCCTGGGTGCGTTCTGCCAGCTTGATGAATACCACCCGGATGTCATCGGTCATGGCCAGCAGCATTTGCCGCATGGCCTCGCTCTGGCCGCCTTCAGCGTTGATCTGGGTGAAGAGGTGATCCATGCGCGACAGCTTGGCCGCGCCTTCCACCAGGGCGGTGAGATGGGCGCCGAAACGGGGCACGAGCGTGTCCCGCTTGATGGCCTTCTCGGGCAGGCCGCAGAGGAGAGCGGCGGCCACCGTCTCGGCGTCGAACTTCATGCCCGCCAGAATCGCGGCCGTGCCCAGGCTGTGGCTGACCTGGGGCTCGCCGGTATCAGCTTTTGCCTCCCCGCCATGCTCGGCCAGCCAGGTGGCGGCCTTCTTCAGAATGGCGAGATGTTCGGCACCGTAGCGCCCGTCCAGGCTGGCGAGCCAGGACTCGGCATCATTGGGAGAGAGGGTGAGGGCGTGGGAAACCATGCGTCAGGGGGGCGACGTGTCAGACATGCCGCCGGGAGCGACCGCCTATGCAGGGGGCGCCGGAATTATCACCAGAATTTCCACCAGGCTTTTTCACGCACCTTCACATCGCTGCTGACGTATTCGCTGTTCGGGAAGTTGAGCTTCAATACCCGCAGGGCATCGTCGCGCAGGTCGTTCATGCCCAGCTTCTCGTAACTGCGGGCCATGATGGCCAGGGCCTCTTCCAGGGCGGGGGACTGCCGGTACTGCTCCAGCACGTACTTGCCCCGGTTGGCCGCGGCCACGTAAGCGCCGCGCTTGTAGTAGTAGCGGGCCACATGGACCTCGTTGGAGGCCAGGGCATTGACCAGATACTTCATGCGGGCGATGGCATCCGGCGCGTACTTGCTCTCGGGATAGCGAGTCACCAGTTGCTGGAAGGCTTCGAAGGCTTCCCGGGCGGACTTGGGGTCCCGGTCGCTCATGTCCTTGTCGCCGAAGCGGGCGAAGAAACTCTGGTCCTCCACGAAGTTGGCCAGGCCCTTCAGATAGTAGGCGTAGTCCACGTGGGGATGGTTGGGGTGCAGCTTGATGAAGCGATCGCAGGCGGCGATGGCGGATACGGGTTCGTTGTCCTTGTAATAGGCGTAGGCCACCTCTAGTTGGGCCTGCTGGGCGTAAGCGCCGTAGGGGAAGCGGGCTTCCAATTTTTCGTAGAGCTTGACGGCCTTCTCGAAATTACCCTCGTTCAGCGCCTCCTTGGCGGTGTAGTAGATCTTGGAGGCAGACCAGTTCTTGGTCTCGTCGATCTCGTCCGGCAGCAGGCCGCAACCGGCGAGGAGGCCCAGGGCCAGGAGGAAGGCTAGAATTCGCGGCATTTCGATCCCCAAAAAGACCGGCGGATTATACCCATGCGCCGTCTTTTCTCCCCCCGACACAAGACAATGTCCGAAGTCCGCCAGCTCGTCGTTCCCCCCGGCCACGCAGGCAAGCGCCTGGACCAGAGCCTGGCCGAGCTGCTGCCCGAGTATTCCCGCAGCCGCCTGCAAGCCTGGATCGACGCCGGCCTGGTGCAGGTTTCCGGCGCCGCCGCCAACCGCAAGCAGAAGGTCTGGGGCGGAGAAGCGGTGACCGTCACCCCCGAGGCCCTGCCCGAGGAAACCGCCTTCAGGGCCGAGGCCATCGCCTTTCCCATCGTCCACGAGGACGAGGCCATCCTGGTCATCGACAAGCCTGCCGGCCTGGTGACCCATCCCGGGGCCGGCAATTGGGAAGGCACCCTGCTCAACGCCCTGCTGCATCACGTGCCCGGCGCCGCCGGCCTCCCCCGGGCCGGCATCGTCCACCGCCTGGACAAGGACACCTCCGGCCTGATGGTGGTGGCCAAGACCCTGGAAGCCCAGACCAGGCTGGTGCGCGAACTTCAGGCCCGGGAGGTGAAGCGGGTCTACTGGGCGGTGGCCCAGGGCGTGTTCGACCGGGCGGAAGGGCAGGTGGACGCCCCCATCGGCCGTCATCCCACCCAGCGCACCCGGATGGCGGTGCTGGCGGAAGGCGCACCCGGCATCAAGCCCGCCCTGACCTACTGGAAAGTGTTGCGCCAATACGATGGGGCTGCCTGGGTGGAATGCCGCCTGGCCACCGGCCGCACCCACCAGATCCGGGTTCACCTCACCCACCTGGGCCACCCTCTGCTGGGAGACCCGGTCTATCGCGGCCGCCGCCTCGCCAGCGCCCTGGACTTTCACCGCCAGGCCCTGCACGCGGTGCGCCTGGGCCTCACCCATCCGGTCACCGGCGATTACCTGGAATGGGAGGCGCCGCCGCCACCGGATTTTTCCCGCCTGCTGGAAACCCTGGAACGTGACCATGCATCCTGACTGGATCGTTCCAGACTGGCCCGCGCCCACCCCCGTGCGCGCCCTGGTCACCACCCGCCCCGGCGGGGTCAGCCATCCTCCCTACGACAGCCTCAATCCAGCCAGCCACGTAGGCGACGATCCGGCGGCGGTTGCTGAGAACCGGCGCATCCTCAGGGAAGTGCTTCCGGCGGAACCGCTGTGGCTGAACCAGGTGCACGGGACACGGGTATTCGAGCTTGTTCTCCCCACCCTAACC
>CAZYEY010000067.1:0-7371 GCA_964646585.1 uncultured Thiobacillus sp.
AGGCTCTGGGCATGGATCGCATCCAGGAGCGCGTGTTCATCGTCAAGCTGGTGAACGACAAGAACGACAAGAACCGCATGGCCGGGGATGTCCGCTTCGCCAACCGCGAGCACAAGCTGAATGTGTAAAAAGCCAAGGCCATCCTGTTGGCCGCCGGTGGTTGCGTGAACATCTTCCGTCCCCGCTCCGTGGGTGAAGGTACCGGCCGCGCCTGGTACCCGGTGTGGAACTCCGGCTCCACCTACTCCATGGCCGCCGAAGCCGGCGCCGAGCTGACCATGATGGAAAACCGCTTCGTGCCCTGCCGCTTCAAGGACGGTTACGGCCCGGTGGGCGCCTGGTTCCTGCTGTTCAAGGCCAAAGCCACCAACGCCTATGGCGAGGACTACCTGTCCAAGAACAAGGCCATGCTGGACCAGTATCCCCCCTACGGCCAGGCCGCCGTTCCCGCCTCCTGCCTGCGTAACCACGTCATGCTCAAGGAGATGAAGGAAGGCCGCGGCCCCATTTGGATGGACACCGTCACCGCCCTGGGCAAGCTGCGCGAGACCCTGTCTCCTCGTGAAGTGAAGCACCTGGAAGCCGAAGCCTGGGAAGACTTCCTGGACATGTGCGTCGGCCAGTGCGGCATCTGGGTGGGTGAGAACATCGAGCCCGAGAAGAAGAACTCCGAGCTGATGCCCACCGAGCCCTACCTGCTGGGTTCCCACTCCGGCTGCTGCGGCATCTGGGTTTCCGGTCCCGAAGACGTGGGCGCTCCCACCGCCGACGACCCCGAGCTGGATGGCGTGCCCGCTCACCTGCCCCGCGGCTGGAACTGGGGCTACCGTGGCATGACCACCGTCAACGGCCTGTTCACCGCCGGTGACGGCGTGGGCGCTTCCGGCCACAAGTTTTCCTCCGGTTCCCACACGGAAGGCCGTCTGGCTGCCCGCGCCATGGTCAAGTACTGCCTGGACAACAAGGATCTGAAGGTCGAGCTCGACACCCCCGTCGACGCCCTGGTCGAAGAGATCTACCGTCCTGTGCGTACCTACCTGGAGTTCAAGGACTACAACACCGCCATCGACGTCAACCCCAACTACATCACCCCCAAGATGCTGCAGTTCCGTCTGCAGAAGATCATGGACGAGTATGTTGCCGGTGTGGCCACCTACTACAACACCAACGACAAGATGCTGGAAGTCGCCGAGCAGAAGCTGGAAATGCTGAAAGAGGACGCCATGAAGATGCGCGCCAAGGATCTGCATGAACTGCTGCGGGCCTGGGAAAACTACCACCGCATCCTGACGGCCGAAGCCCACATGAAGCACATCCAGTTCCGTGAAGAGTCTCGTTATCCCGGCTTCTACTACCGGACCGACAAGAACTTCATCGACGAAGAGAACTGGAAGGTCTTCGGCAACTCCATCTACGACAAGACCACCAAGAAGTGGACCAACTTCAAGCGTCGCCACGTCGACCTGGTGGACAAGTCCAAGCTGTTCAAGCCTGCCGCTCACTAAGCATCAGCAGGCTCACGAAACCGGGCGCTCACGAGGCGCCCGGTTTTTATTTCGGGACAAAAAACCCTATTCGCAAGGGTCTGCCCTTGCGAATAGCGCTTTCAGCCCCATATAAGCGCTCCTTTCGCAAGCATTTCGAGGTTGAGCATGGAACACTCCCCCTTCAAGAACTTGGCCGACGAAGCCCCTTTCGAGGTTAGTCCGGTCATGCCCACCATGCTGGGAGGCGACAAGGTCATCCAGTTCCGCTGCCACAAGGACGTGGGCTGCTGGAATGCCTGCTGCTCCAACATCGACATCACCTTGACCCCCTATGACATCATCCGCCTGAAGAACCGCCTGGGCCTGTCCTCGGGCGATTTCCTCAAGGCCTACACGGTCCCCTTTGAAATGGACCAGGACGGCACCCCCGGGGTGAAGTTTCGCGCCGTGGAGGGGGGAACGGCCTGTCAGTTCATGCGTCCGGAAGGCTGTGCCGTATATGAAGACCGGCCCACGGCCTGTCGCTACTACCCGGTAGCCCTGCTGTCCATGCGCAACCAGGAGGAATTCGTGGACCGCACGGCCTATGCCTTCGTTCAGGAAAAGCACTGTCTGGGCCACCACGAACCACAGAAGCAAACCATCGATGAATACCGCAAGGACCAGGGCGTGGACGTCTACGACGAAAAGGGTCGGGGCTGGCGTCAGCTGGTCTTGAAGAAAAAATCGGCCGGCCCTGCCATCGGCAAGCCGCCGGCGGTCTCCAACCAACTCTTCTTCATGGCCAGCTACGACATAGACCGCTTCCGTGCCTTTGTGTCCAGCGATTCGTTCAACAGGACTTACGACGTGCCCCTGGAGGTCATGGCCACGCTGCTGGCAGACGACGAGGCACTGATGGAATTTGGCTACAACTTCCTCAAGCACGCGCTGTTCGGCGAACGTTTCCTGGAAGAGCGGGCGGGGGCCTATGAGGAACGCATGGAAAGGCTGAAATCCCGGGCGGAAAAAATCCGCGCGGAATACGAAGCCAACCGGGAGAGGCTGGAGGACGAGAAGTACGCCGATCCCGGCCGGCCCGGGGACCTGAGCTGCGGCACCAAGGACTGCGGCTGATCGCGCTTGAAGATCACGGACAAGGCCCGCTGAATCGCCCCGGGCATCGAGGAGGCGCCAATTCCAGGAAGATGAAACCAGGAAAAGGGCGAAGCTCCTCAAATATTCCCCTCCTGGTCTGTGACCCATGGGGCGTTGGATGTTGAGGTATCGCGGTAAAGCGCTCCAGGGTTTGCTGGGCAAAGGCCGCCGCGCGGGGGCTTGCGAGCGCGTATTCCGGGCTCCATGGGCGAACGCCGGGGCGTCTGACCAATCCGACCGATACGAAGCCCACGCCGGAGGCGTGGCCCGAGTTCGGCCGCATCTTCGTTGCCCTTGACCAGCTGGCCTGCGCGAGCTGAGAGCTTTCCCGTTCCGCCATGCCGGCGCACAAGCTTTCCAACGGCGCTGAACTGGCGGAGCTTCACCACGTAGAAGGCCAGCCTACCTGCGTCCACTTCGTGTCGCCGATCCTCTCCGGGGGCATCGGCGGCAACGCGAAGCTGGCTGCCATCCGGGTGGCCGGCCTCGGTCTGGTCGGCTTCATGGCCCGTCGTCGCCGGTCCGACTCGGCGCAGTAAACCCGGGTCGCACCCAGGCAACGGCCCCCGCGCGGGGGCCGTTTTTCTTTTGGTGGCCTACCCGGCCGGCCCGGACTCAGGGTAAACCGATGACATAACGCAGTTTCCCCGAGGCGCTGCGGGGAATCTGCGTGCGGTGGTTCACCCGCAGCCCCATGGCCGGGTCCACCTGGGCGCGCAGTCCGGTCTCGATCCGGGCGACGAGGTGGGGCTCCAGCGGCGGCGTGCAGACCACGTCGAGGGCCATGCGGTCGGGCGCCTCCTGCCGCCACTGGTACTGGCGGATTTGCGTCAGACCGTAGAGCAGCCGGTTGAACACCGCCGGATGGACCCGCTTGCCGCCTGGCGTGCGGATCAGGTCGTTCTTGCGGCACAGACCCATCTCCATGAGGGGGAAGGGGGAGCCGCAGGGGCACTCGCCCTCCAGCAGCCGGCCCGCGTCCCCCAACTCGTAGCGGATGAAGGGCATGAGACGGTTGGTCAGCGAGGTGACCAGCAGACGGTCCTCGCCGTCCCGATGCATGGATTCCAGATGCACCAGATCGGCCATCACGTGCATGCCGCCGTGCCGGCATTCCCAGGCGATGTTGGGCACCTCCCGGCAGCCGTACTGGTTGAAGACCTTGCAGCCGAAGGCCCGGGCCATGCGGGCACGGGCCTCGTCCAGCAGCATCTCGGCGGTGGAGTAGACGCCCACCAGGCTGTCCGGCATGGCCAGACCCCGGTCGATGACGTGACGGGCGAGTTCGTCCAGGGCCGAGGCGTAGCCGTAGAGCAGGGTGGGCCGCCAGCGGCGGATCAGGTTCGCCCAGGCGGCCAGGCGTTCCTCGGAATATTCCAGGGCGGCCACGGTGCGCTCGCCGGCCAGGGCATCCGCGAGGCGCTGGCCGAAAACCCCGTCCTTGCCCACATCCTGGCGCGCGCCCCACAGGTAGAGCACCTTCTGGCCCGGCCGCCAGCCGGACAGCATGAAGCCCCGCATCATGCCGGCCCGCATGAGCTCGTGCTTGGCCTCGTCGTACCAGAAGGCCAGGGGCTGGCCGGTGGAGCCGCCGGTATGGCCGATGCCCACCCGGGCCCGGTTGGCGTGGCGCTCCAGCAGCTCGTCCAGATGGGCGCGCACCGCCTCCTTGGTGAGGATGGGCAGGAATTCGGGGCGGCCGTCCCAGTTGCTCAGGTCGCCCAGTCGATGGGTGTAATAGGGAACGCTTGCCGCGGCATGGCGGACGAGGGCGGCGAAGTCCCGGCGCTGCATTTCCAGCAGGGCGGCGCGGTCCAGGGTCTGGTTCGCCAGCAGCCGGTCCAGCTGGGCGTGGCGTTGCGGGTATTGGCGCCGGTGCAGCCAGCGTCGCAGGCTGGGGATCATCGTCCGGCTTGCAGCCGGGCCAGGGCCTCCGCCCAGGTTCTGCGCTGGGCTGGCAGGCCGAGGACGGCCGCCACCTGGCGACGGCGCCAGTCGGCCCAGTGTCCAGGTTCCTCCAGTCGGACCTGGCAGGGGGAATCCGGACCGAAATTGCGACGGATGTTTTCGGCGAAGGCATGGAAGCAGGCCAGGGCTTCGCCGTGGACGGCGTCCCGGTTCCACCAGTGCCGCGGATCGGCCAGCAGGCTTTCCAGATCGGCGAGGCGCGCCAGGATGGCGCGCTGCTTGTCGGCATAGCGCCGGCCCATGTCCTCCCGGGTGGCATCCAGCACCTCGCCCACCACCGCTTCCGTGAGGGGGACGGCCGGGTAGCCCAGGTCGGTGAGGCGTTCCATGGCGAACAGCAGCACGTCGCCGTGGAACTGGCGGTCGAACTCGTCGGACAGATCCACGCAGGCACCGCGCTCCACCACGCCGGGGCGGAATTCCGACTGGCCGGTGGCCGCCAGGGTGCGCCGGTGCAGCATGGGCAGGTTGGCGGAGGCGAAGCCGGGTCCCAGTTCGGCCTTGAGCAGGCGGCCCATGGTGGGGCCGGACATGCGCAGGCGAAGGGGGGCGTAGGGGATGAACCAGTCCAGGGCCTCGGGCCGGAACACGTAGTTGCCGGTGTACACCGTTCGCGCCGGCGTCACGCCGGTGCCGTCGTGGCGGTAATAGGTGATCCGGGTGGGGTGCTCGCCATGGAAGAAGCGGTTGAGGCGGCGGGCGAAATCGGCGAAGCAGGCGGCGTTGTCCGGCCTGCCCGCCAGGTTGCAGCGGAAGCGGTAGGTCTCGCCGCCGGCCCGGAAGCCGAACAGGTCCGCCATGTCGTGGTAGGCGGCCTCGCCGGAGCCCCGGGTGCTGGCGATGTGGCGGGGGTAGGGCCGGCCGGGCTCGGTGCGGGCCATCTCCGCCAGGAAACTGACGACGTCCTCCAGGAAGTTGCCCGCCATCACCGCCGGGGAGACGGGGGGGTCGCCCACCACCTTGCCGGTGAGGATGCGCACCGCCGGGTCGCGGAAGATCTCGTCCAGGCGGTGGAAGAAGCTCACCGCCGCCACTTCGGCATCGCCCGCCGCCGTGGCCACCTTGACCTGGAAGGTCTGGTCCGCGTCCAGGGTGTGGAACAAGGGGGGGCCGCCCAGGGCCTCGGCCTCCTCGGCGCAGATCTCGGCCAGCTTCAGGAAGGCGATGTTGCGCATCATGGCCTGGCCCTTGTGGCTGAAGCCGGGGCGGGCGTGGACACCGACGATGGGGGCCAGATCGAGGTCGGTGAGCCGGTCCAGCAGGGCCGTCTGCTCCGCCGGGCCAAAGCAGCGGACACGCAGGCCCCGGGCGGAGAAGGACTCGGCCAGGGCCCGGTTCTCCCCAAGCACCGCCGGGTCGGCGGAATCGTCGGCGAGCAGCACCGACACCTTGCGCCATCGGCCCTGGGGGTCACGGCCGCCGTAGCCAAAGGCTTCGCACAGGTCCAGCAGGCTGGAAAGGCAGGTCGCCAGTTGCCGGGGGCTGTCGGCCACGGGGATCACCAGCACGAAGCCATGGCGTCGGTCAGGTACGCCGGAGGCGGCGATGAGATCTTCCAGACGGCGCCAGGCGGCCTGGTAGGCAGGCAGCAGCTTGTCGTCGAAGCCCCCTTCCCAGAGGGCGGACTCGGCCCGGGCGATGGCCTGGCGCTGGGCGGCGAGCCGCGCCTCCAGGTCGGCGGGCCCGGATTCAGCGGGCCGATAGGTAGCTGGGGAAGGCATGCTTGTCCAACAGGATTTCGATGAGGTTCAGGCCGCCGGCCAGGTCCGCCTGGTCGAACAGGACATCCAGGTCGGCTTCCGTCTCCACCCGATGGTGCTTCATGCCAAAGGCCGCCGCCAGCAGGCCGAAGTCCGGATTCACGAAGTCGCAGTCGATGTAGCGCTCGCCGTAGAGCTGGAACTGGTTCTTGCGGATGAGGCTCATGCTGCCGTTGTTGATGACCACGGTGTTGAGGGCCAGGCCGTAGTTCACCGCGGTCATCAGCTCCATGGCGCACATCTGGAAGCCGCCGTCCCCCAGGATGGCAAAGGCGGGGGCATCCTTGAAGAAGAACTTGGCGCCGATGGCGGCGGGGATGGCGTGACCCAGGGAGGAGATGCCGCTGTTGGGGAAGTAGTGGTTGGCGTGGGAGACGTCCAGGAAGCTCTGGGCGAACACGATGTTGTCATCGAAGATCAGGGCATCCCCGGGGAAGCGCCTGGCCAAGCGCTGGAAGAAAGCCTCCATGATCCGGAACTTGGTCCGCTCCCTGCCCCGGACCGGGTCCGGCGCCATCCGGGCCTGACGGTGGCTGGCCAGCCGGTCCAGATCCTTGGGTGGGCAGTCGGCCAGCCGGTCCAGCAACTCCCCCGTGACTTCCCGGATGTCGCCGTGGACCGCCACCTCGGGCCGAAACACTTTGCCTAGCTGGGCCGCGTCCCGGTCCACCTGGGCCAGGCGCTTGCCCTCCAGCAATTTGGCGTCCCAAAGGTAGCTGGTGCGCTCGTTGAAGCCGGCGCCCAGGAAGAGCACCAAATCCGCCTGGCCGGCGATGTAGCGGTAGGCGTCGCCATTGGAGGTGACGCCCAGGCAGCCCAGAGCCAGCGCCGAGTCCTCCGGTACCACCCCTTTCCCTTTCAGGCTGGTGGCCACGGGGATATTCAGCGCTTCGGCCAGACGGGTCACCTCGCCCCGGGCGCCGGCACGGATGCAACCGTAGCCAGCCACGATGACCGGGTAGCGGGCCTCACGAATGAGCTGGGCAAGCTCCGGAACGGGGCCGGTCTGAACCGGGGCG
>CAZYEY010000068.1:0-4187 GCA_964646585.1 uncultured Thiobacillus sp.
AAACCGAGCGCCTGCGCCGGGACCTCCTGGGCCGACTGCTGCCCCACACCCGCAAGGACAACATCGCTTTCGACGGCATGGCCCGGGTCAGCCACGTCACCGACGCCACCGACTGGCGGGTGGAGTACCCCTTCGTCGTGCGATACCCGGACACGGAAGCGGAGATCCCCGCACTGGTGGCGGGCTGCGTCGAACTGGGCCTCACCGTCATCCCCCGGGGCGGCGGCACCGGCTACACCGGTGGCGCCGTGCCCCTCACCCGGCTGTCCGCCGTCATCAACACCGAGAAGCTGGACCACCTTTCCGCTGTCGAATTCCGCATCCTGCCGGGCCACAGCCAGGCCACCCCGGTCGTCGTCTGCGGCGCCGGCGTGGTGACGCGCCGGGTCATGGAGGCCGCGGAGGCTCAGGGCCTGGCCTTCGCCGTCGATCCGACCAGCGCCGACGCCTCCTGCATCGGCGGCAACGTGGCCATGAACGCCGGCGGCAAGAAGGCCGTGCTGTGGGGCACGGCGGTGGACAATCTGGTGTCCTGGAAGATGGTGACGCCGGAAGCGGACTGGCTGGAAGTCACCCGCCTGGACCACAACCTGGGCAAGATCCACGACGTGGACCTGGCCCGCTTCGAGCTACGCCGCTTCCACGCCGACGGGAGCCCCAGGGGCGGGCCCGAGCTCCTGGAAATCCCCGGCCGCGCGTTCCGCAAGCAGGGCCTGGGCAAGGACGTCACCGACAAGTTCCTGGCCGGCCTGCCGGGCATCCAGAAGGAAGGCTGCGACGGCCTCATCACCCAGGCCACCTTCGTGCTGCACCGCATGCCTCCCCAGATCCGCACGGTCTGCATGGAGTTCTTCGGCCCCGTGGGCGAGGCCGTGCCGGCCATCGTCGAGGTGAAGAACCTGATGGATGCCCGTCCTGGTGGCGTGGTGCTGGCCGGCCTGGAACACATGGACGCCCGCTACATCAAGGCGGTGGGCTACGCCACCAAGGCGGACCGGGTGGGCCGGCCCAACATGGTGTTGCTGGCCGACATCGCTGGCGACGATGGGGCCGCTGCCGATGCCGCCGCCGCGAAAATCGTCGAATTCGCCCGCAGCCGGGGCGGCGAAGGCTTCATCGCCGTTACTCCGGAGACGCGCAAGAAGTTCTGGCTGGACCGCGCCCGTACCGCCGCCATCGCCGCCCACACCAACGCCTTCAAAGTAAACGAGGACGTGGTCATCCCCCTGGACCGGCTGGGGGACTATTCCGACGGCATCGAGCGCATCAATATCGAGCTGTCCATCGGCAACAAGCTGGCTCTGCTGGACGAGCTGGAGACCTTCCTGGGGGGCGAGTTGCCCCTGTTCGAGGACGAGGACGGGGTCGCCGACCCCGAGCTCACCGCGGCCCGGCGGGACAAGGCGCTGGCCATGTTGGCCGAGGTGCGGGGCCGCTGGAGCGGCTATCTCGCCGACCTGGACGCCCCCCTGCCCCCCAGCCTGTGCAGCGTTGCCGATCACGCGCCCCAGGCGGAGGCCAAAAGCGTCTTCCGCGCCCTTCAGGATCACAGCCTGCGGGTTTCCTGGAAGCGGGAGGTGCGGGCCGAACTGCGCCAGATCTTCACCGGCCGGGAATACGAGCCCGTGCTGGCGGAGTGCGACGCCATCCACCAGCGGGTGCTGAAGGGCCGCGTCTTCGTCGCCCTGCACATGCACGCCGGGGACGGCAACGTGCATACCAACATCCCGGTGAACTCCGACGACTACGCCATGCTCGCCACCGCCACCCGGGCGGTGGAGCGCATCATGCGTCTGGCCGAGTCCCTGGGAGGCGTCATCTCCGGCGAGCACGGCATCGGCATCACCAAGCTGGAGTTCCTCTCCGACAAGGCGCTGTCCGAGTTCGCCGCCTACAAGAACCGGGTGGATCCGGAGGGCCGCTTCAACAAGGGCAAGCTCATGAAGGGAGCGGACCTGGCCAATGCCTACACCCCTTCCTTCGGTCTCCTGGAATTGGAATCCCTCATCATGGAGCAGTCGGAGATCGGCGCCATCGCCGATTCCATCAAGGACTGCCTGCGCTGCGGCAAGTGCAAGCCGGTGTGCAACACCCACGTGCCCCGGGCCAACCTGCTCTATTCCCCGCGCAACAAGATCCTGGCCACCTCCCTGCTCATCGAGGCCTTCCTCTACGAAGAGCAGACCCGGCGCGGCGTCTCCCTGGCCCACTTCGCAGAGTTCGACGACGTGGCGGACCACTGCACCATCTGCCACAAGTGCGCGAATCCCTGTCCGGTGGACATCGATTTCGGCGACGTCACCACCGCCATGCGCAATTTCCTGCGCAGTTCCGGACACCTGAAGAAAGCGCCGGCCACCAAGCTGGCCATGGCCTTCCTCAACAGCACCGATCCGGATGCCATCCACTTCCTGCGCAAGACCGCCATCCTGGGGGGCGTCGCCGGCCAGCGCTTGGGCGCGGCGGTCATGCGCGCCTTCCCGGGGGTGCGTGAGGCCATGCGCAGGCCCCCAGCCACGGTGGGCAAGCCCGGCCCCCGCGCCCAGGTCATCCACTTCTTCAACCGCCGCCTGCCCGGCGGCCTGCCGGCCAAGACCGCGCGTCAGATGCTGGGGCTCACCGATCCCAAGGTGGTGCCGGTGCTACGCGATGGGGCCAAGGTGTCCGAGGACTCGGACGCCGTGTTCTACTTCCCCGGCTGCGGTTCCGAGCGCCAGTTCTCGCAGATCGCCCTGGCCACCCTGGCCTGGCTCTATGAACTGGGGGCCCAGACCGTGCTGCCGCCCACCTATCTGTGCTGCGGCTATCCCCAGACCGCCGGCGGCGACCAGCCCAAGGGCGAAGCCATCACCATGCAGAACCGGGTGCTGTTCCACCGGGTGGCCAACACCCTCAACTACCTGGATATCAAGACCGTGCTGGTGTCCTGCGGCACCTGCCTAGATCAGTTGCAGGCATACCAGTTCGACAAGATCTTCCCCGGCTGCCGCATCATGGACATCCACGAGTACCTGGCGGAAAAGGGGGTGAAGCTGGAAGGCGTGCAAGGAACCCAGTACCTCTACCACGACCCCTGCCACACCCCCATGAAGCTGAAGAGCCCCATCGCCACGGTACGCGGCCTGGTGGGCGAAGGCGCCCGGCTCTCCGAGCGTTGCTGCGGCGAGGCGGGCACCTTCGCCACCGCCCGGCCGGACATCGCCACCCAGGTCAAATTCCGCAAGGCCGAGGAGCTGGACCGTGGCCGCGACGCCCAGAAAGCCGCCGGCGCCAGCGAAGTGAAGGTGCTCACCTCCTGTCCCGCCTGCCTGCAAGGACTGTCCCGCTATTCCGACGACAACGGCATGGCCGCCGACTACATCGTGGTGGAACTGGCGAAGAACCTGCTGGGCGAGGACTGGATGGAGAAATTCCTGGACCGGGCCGGACGGGATGGCATCGAGCGGGTGCTGCTGTGAAAGTGGCCGACTGCCCCCTGTGCAGCGGCGATGCCGGCGAAGTCCTCTGGCGCGATCGCTTCTGCCGCGTGGTCTGGGTGGAGGACCCGGACTATCCCGGCTTCTGCCGGGTCATCCTGAACGACCACGTGCGGGAAATGACCGATCTGTCCGCAGCCGACCGCTGCCGGCTCATGGACGTGGTATTCGCCACCGAGGCGGCGGCGCGCACCGTGTTGGCCCCCGTCAAGGTCAACCTGGCGAGCCTGGGCAACATGGTGCCCCATCTGCACTGGCACGTGATTCCCCGCTTCTCCGACGACCGCCATTTCCCCGATGCCATCTGGGCGCCGCCCCGGCGGGAACCGGCGCCGCCACGCCAGGCGGCCACCGATTTCAAGTCCCGGTGTGTGGCGCTGCTTCGCCAGCGGCTGGGGCCGCCTCGGGAATGACCCGCTCGGCGGGGAAGCAGGCCGCGAAGCTGCTGCCCTTGCCCACCGTGCTGTCGATGCGCAACCGGGCCTGGTGCCGCTGCAGCACATGCTTGACGATGGCCAGCCCCAGGCCGGTGCCGCCGGTTGCCCGGGAACGGCCCCGTTCCACCCGGTTGAAGCGTGCGGTGTGGCGGGGGATGTGCTGGGGGTCGATGCCTTCGTCCGGGTCCGTGACCTTGAACACCCTGCAATCGTTCTCCTCGCGGCGTCATACTAAGCGGGTCTGGACCTGGGCCGCGGGGGAGCGCACCGACTT
>CAZYEY010000069.1:0-5031 GCA_964646585.1 uncultured Thiobacillus sp.
CCCCCACCGCGGCCAAGACGCCGACGGCTTCGTCCGCCCCGGCCCCGCAGCCTTCGGCCGCCGTGCCTCCTGGCAAGGGCTACGTGGTGCAACTGGGCATCTTCGGCAACCCGGACAACGCCCGGGAGATGGTGGACAAGCTCAACAGGCAGGGTATCCGCGCCCACCTGGAAACCCGGGTCCAGCTGGGCCCCTTCCTGAATCGCCAGGAGGCGGAGAAGGCCCAGGCGGAGATGCGCAAGCTGGGCTACAACGCCCTGGTCACCATCGCCAGCCCGGTCAGGTGAGCTCGTGGACGATGCGCCAGCCCGGTTCCCCCGGGCCGGCCATGTCGGCCACATCGGCGCCGATTCCGGCCGCCCAGACCAGTCGGCCGTCCAGGAAAACCAAGGGCAGACGGTCCCGGCACCAGGGCGGGATGGCGGCTTCCCGAAGCAGATCCTTGAGCAGCCGGCGGGGGCGGTTGGCGGCAAGCCGCAATTTCTCGCCCCCCTTGCGGTAGCCGACCCGTACCCGGCCGGGCACGAGGCGCAGCCCCTCTCCCATGACAGCCTGAAAAACCAGGCTTTGCCCATCGCCCAGGCCCAGGCGCGGTTCGCCATGCCAGATGACTTCGGGGGGCCGTCGCGGCGGGCCGGCCGGAATGACCAGGGCCCGGCCGCCGAAACGGACCAGGGCCACCGGACCGAACTCCACCCGCACCCGGGCATCCTCCCGGGCAGCCAGCAATTGCCTCAGCCCTTCCCGCAGGGCATCGGGATGGATCTCCGCGCCCGCGTGCTCGAGATAACGGCGCAGCAGATTACGGGCGCGGATTTCGGGAAGGGCCGCGAGCCGGGCGATGGCCGGAGCTTTGGCTTCCTCGCCGGCATCCAGCGCGGCCAGATCGTCCAGGAGGGCTGCGGTTTCCGCGAAGCGGGAGGCGGTCCGGGCCAGGGTCCCGGCGACGCCGGGAAAGCGGGCTTCCAGCAAAGGCAGCACTTCGTGGCGCAGAGCGTTGCGGGTGAGATGGAGCGCTGCGTTGCTGTCGTCTTCCACCCAGATCAAATCCCGCTCCCTGGCCCAGGTCAGGATTTCGCTTCGGGGAACGTCCAGAAGCGGGCGCAGCAGGATTGCCCGGCCGCCCGCCAGTGGACGCGCCACAGGCATGGCCGCCAGCCCCCGGGCGCCGCCGCCGCGCAGCAATTGGGCCAGCACGGTTTCCGCCTGGTCATCCCGGTGATGGGCCAGGGCCAGGACATCCGTGTCCAAGGCAGCGAACACCCGGTAGCGAGCGGCGCGGGCGGCGGCTTCCGGCCCCTCCCCCGCCGGTTCCACCCGCACCCGATGGACGACCAGGGGAACGCCCAGCCCTTCGCAAGCCGCCTGGCAATGCTCGGCCCAGGCTTCGGCGTGGGACGACAGGCCATGGTGGACGTGGACCGCATCCAGGCGAAAATCGAACCGGGGCCGCAATGCGGTCAAGAGATGCAAAAGCACACTGGAATCGAGGCCGCCGGAGTATGCGACGGTCAGCCGGAGGCCCGGCCGGAGATGGGCTCCCAGGCTGGCGAGAACCCGGCCGGGCAGGTCAGGCCCGCCCTTCCTTGAACTTGCCATAGCCCATGAGCCGGGCGTAGCGGGCATTCAGCAGGGCGTTGAGGGGACGCTCGCGCACGTTGGCCAGGGCTTCGGCCAGGGCCTCACCCAGGCTTTCCAGCATGGACTCGGGGTCCCGGTGGGCACCGCCCAGAGGCTCGTTGACGACCCTGTCCACCAGGCCCAGCGCCTTGAGCTTGGGGGCGGTGATACCCAGGGCCTCGGCGGCAACCGAAGCCTTTTCGGCACTCTTCCACAGGATGGAGGCGCAGCCTTCGGGAGAAATGACCGAATAGGTGGCGTACTGAAGCATGATCAACACGTCCCCAACGCCAATGGCCAGGGCGCCGCCGGACCCCCCCTCGCCGATGACGGTGCAGATGACGGGGGTTTTGAGTTCCGCCATCACGTACAGGTTGCGGGCGATGGCCTCGGACTGGCCGCGCTCCTCGGCGTCGATGCCGGGATAGGCGCCGGGGGTGTCGATGAAGGTGAACACGGGCAGGCGGAATTTCTCCGCCAGGCGCATCAGGCGCAGGGCCTTGCGGTAGCCCTCGGGCCGGGGCATGCCGAAATTGCGGTATTGGCGCTCCTTGGTGTCGCGGCCCTTCTGGTGGCCGATGACCACCACCGGTTCGCCCCGGAAACGGGCCAGGCCGCCGACGATGGCGGGATCGTCGGCGAAAGCGCGGTCGCCGTGGAGTTCCTCGAATTCGGTGAAGAGGCCCTGGACGTAGTCCAGCGTATAGGGGCGCTGGGGATGCCGGGCCACCTGGGAGATCTGCCAGGCGTTGAGCTTGCCGTAGATCTGCTTGGTGAGGGCCGCGCTTTTCTTGCGCAGGCGTTCGATCTCCTCGGAGATATCCAGCGCCGGATCGCTCTGGACCTCGGACAGTTCCTCGATCTTCGCCTCCAGTTCGGCGATGGGTTGCTCAAAGTCGAGAAAAGTGACTTTCATATGAGGGTCGGACTCGGGCAAGGGGCGGGCATTCTACCGGAGCGCCCACCCGGGGGCATCAATGATGGTGGTGGCCGTGGGGGCCATGCACGTGGCCATGGGCCACTTCCTCGGGCAGCGCGGCGCGCACCTCGCTCACCATGCAGCGCAGGCGCAGGGTCTGGCCAGCCAGGGGATGATTGCCGTCCACCACCACCTTGCCCTCGGCCACGTCGGTAACGGTGTAGAGCATGACGTGATGACCATCCTCACTGGCGCCCTCCAGCTGCATGCCCACGTGAACCTCGGGCGGAAACAGGTGGGCGGGTTCCACCCGAACCAGTTCGGCATCGTATTCGCCGAAGGCATCATCGGGCTCCAGAATCAGATCCAGTTCGTCACCGGCGGATTTTCCCTCCAGAGCCGCCTCCACTTTGGGGAAGATGCCATCGTAGCCACCATGCAAGTAGGTGGCGGGGGATTCCGAAGTAGCTTCCTCCAGCTGCTCGCCGGCCAGGGTGGTGAGTTGGTAGGTCAGGGTGACCACGGTGTCCTTGCCGATCAGCATTCAAAGCTCCTTGACGAGTTCCAGCACCTCCGCTGCGTGTCCCTTGGGAGTCACGCCCTGGAGGACATGGCGGATGACGCCGCCGGCGTCGATGATGAAGGTGGTGCGGCTGACGCCCTCCCGCATGAGGCCGTCCACTTCCTTCTGGACGATGACGCCATAGGCCCGGCAGGCAATGCCGTCCTTGTCGGCGAGCAGGCGCACGGTGATGCCGTGCTTGTCACGGAAAGCGCCATGGCGGATGCAGTCGTCCCGGGAAACCCCTACCACCGCACACCCCAGGCGGCCGAAATCGCCCTCCAGGTCGCTGAACTCGATCGCTTCGGTGGTGCAGCCGGGCGTATCATCCCGCACGTAGAAGAACAGCACGAGGGGCTTGCCCCGATAGTCAGCCAGCCTGGCGATGGTCATGTCCGCGTCGGGCAGTTCGAAATCTGGCGCCTGGTCGCCGGTTTTCAGCATGGCTTTTCTTTCCTCGGGATATATCGAAAGTATTATATGGGCAAACCTTCTCTCGCCGGCTCCGGCTTTTCCATGGCGGACTTCTCTCTAGACCGCCTGCTGGGCGGCCTCACTCCTGAGCGGTTTCTTTCCGAGTACTGGCAAAAAAAGCCCCTGCTGGTGCGCCAGGCCCTCCCTGGATTTGGTGACTGGCTGGATCGGGACCGCCTGTCACAACTGGCCTGCCGGGACGACGCGGAAAGCCGGCTGGTACGCTTCCAGCGCAAGCGATGCCTGTTGGACCATGGCCCCTTTGAGCGGGAAGACCTGGATGCCCTGCCCAAGCGCGGCTGGAGCCTGCTGGTCTCCGGCGTGAACCACCTGCTGCCCCAGGGGGATGCGCTGTTGCACCGCTTCGACTTCATCCCCCAGGCGCGACTGGACGACCTGATGGTGAGCTTCGCCCCACCCGGCGGCGGAGTCGGGCCCCACTTCGATTCCTACGATGTGTTCCTCATCCAGGGCCTGGGACGGCGGAGGTGGGAAATCAGCGGCCAGGATGACCTGGAGGTGGAGGACGGTGCGCCGCTGCGCATCCTGAAGCATTTTCATGCGGATCAATCCTGGGAAGTGGAACCCGGGGACATGCTCTATCTACCGCCCCGATTCGCCCACAACGGCGTGGCCCTCACAGATTGCATGACCTGGTCGGTAGGCTTCCGGGCTCCCAAGGCCCAGGAAATCGTGGCCCGCTTCCTCGACTACCTCCAGGACAACCTGGCACTGGAAGGCATGTACGCGGATACATGCCTCAAGCGTCCTGCCAACTCCGGCGAGATTCCCACGGCCATGATCGACTGGGCAGGCAAGGCCGTTTCCTCCCTGCGCTGGAACAAGTCCGACATTGCCGATTTTCTGGGTTGCTACTTGAGCGAACCCAAGGCTCACGTGTTCTTCGATCCGCCGAGTCGCCCCCTGACCCTGGCTGCATTCGGGAAGCGGCTGGCCACCAGGGGCATCCGGCTGGACCCCCGCAGCCAGCTCCTGTTCCGCCGGCGGCACTTCTTTATGAATGGGGAACCCGCCGAAGTCTCGGCGACCATGGCCAGCGCCCTGCGCGAATTGGCCCATCGGCGCCAACTCGAAGGCGGCGAATTCGAGACGGACCTCCTGTCCCTTCTCCACCTTTGGTACCGGTCAGGCTACCTGATCCTCAAGTGACGCCTTGGCCGGGAATGCTGCATTGCACATTTTTTCAGGTACGGGCTTCCCGTCTGGCGAATTTTTTTTTCTCTGCTAGAATTCCGGCGTCGGCCGGGACCCATCACGCCTTGGCTGATATTTTTCAAACGTTGATCAACTTCGTAAGGGAACTCTCAATGAAATACTCCGTCCTGCTCGCCGCTCTGATGGCTCTGTCTCTGACCGCTTGTGGCAAGAAAGAAGAAGCTGCTCCGGCTCCGGCTCCGGCTCCCGAAGCTGCTGCTCCCGCCCCCGCCCCCGCTGC
>CAZYEY010000070.1:0-8660 GCA_964646585.1 uncultured Thiobacillus sp.
GGCCCAGCCCGGCGCCATGCCCCAGACGCCCCAGAAGCGTTCCTGGATGGGCCCCATCGCCGGTCTGGCCGCCGGCCTGGGCCTGGCTGCCCTGGCCTCCCACTTCGGCTTCGGTGAGGAACTGGCCAACTTCCTGATGATCGCCCTGCTGGCCATGGCCGCCCTCCTCCTGGTGCGCTGGTTGATGCGCCGCAGCCAGCCCGCGCCCCAGGCCATGCAGTACGCTGGCGCCGGCCCCGTGAACAGCAACGATCAGGCGCCCCAGGCCATGCCGGGTTCCGTGTCCGGCTCCCCTCTCCAGCCCGTGGCTGCCGCCAGCCTGCCCGCCGGTTTCGACGCCGAGGGCTTCACCCGCCAGGCCAAGGTCAACTTCCTGCGCATGCAGGCCGCCAACGACGCCGGCAATCTGGACGACATCCGGGAATTCACCACCCCCGAGATGTATGCCGAGATCAAGCTGGACATCGACGAACGCCGTGGCGCCACCCAGCGCACCGAGGTCACCCTGCTGGAAGCCGAGGTGCTGGACGCCCGGGAGGAAGACAGCCGCTACGTGGTCAGCGTGCGCTTCCACGGCCTCATCAAGGAGGATGCCGACACCCCCGCCGCCTTCGATGAAATCTGGCACCTGACCAAGCCCGCCAGCGGCAAGGGCGGCTGGCTGGTGGCCGGCATCCAGCAGAACGGCTGAGGCGGACCCGGGTAGAATGCCGGTGGGAGCGGCGCGGGCCGCTCCCACTTTCTTTTTCACCCCCCAGATTCGAACCGAGCCGCAGCGTGAACCCCGATTCCCCGCTTTCGACACACATCGCCCGCCAGGTCGCCCGGCGCCGCACCTTCGCCATCATCTCCCACCCGGACGCGGGCAAGACCACCCTCACCGAAAAGCTCCTCTTGTTCGGCGGCGCCATCCAGATGGCCGGCACGGTGAAGGCGCGCAAATCGGGCAAGTACGCCACCTCCGACTGGCTGGAGGTGGAAAAGCAGCGGGGCATCTCGGTGGCCAGTTCCGTCATGCAGTTCGAATACGACGACTGCGTCATCAACCTGCTGGACACCCCCGGCCACAAGGATTTCTCCGAAGACACCTACCGGGTGCTCACCGCCGTGGACGCGGCGGTCATGGTGGTGGACGCGGCCAAGGGCGTGGAGGAGCAGACCATCAAGCTCCTGGAAGTGTGCCGCCTGCGGGACACCCCCATCATCACCTTCATCAACAAGATGGACCGGGAGGTTCGGGAACCCCTGGAGCTCCTGGACGAGATCGAGTCCATCCTGAAGATCCATTGCGCCCCGGTAACCTGGCCCATCGGCATGGGCAAGCGCTTCCAGGGGGTCTATCACCTGATCCACGACGAGGTCCTGCACTTCATCCCCGGCGAGGAGAAGGCGGACCAGGAATTCCAGACCCTGCGCGGCGACGCCATCGACCGGCTGCGCAATGAATTCCCCCAGGAGTTCGACACCCTGGACATGGAAGTGGAACTGGTGCGGGGCGCCGGCGCCACCTTCCAGCTGGAAGACTTCCTCCAGGGCAGGCAGACCCCGGTGTTCTTCGGCTCCGGCATCAACAACTTCGGCGTGCGGGAAATCCTGCGCGCTCTGGTGGACTGGGCGCCACCGCCCCAGCCCCGGGCTGCGGACACTCCTGGGGGCACCCGCTTGGTCGATCCGGCCGAACCGGCCTTCTCCGGTTTCGTTTTCAAGATCCAGGCCAACATGGACCCCAACCACCGGGACCGGATCGCCTTCTTCCGGGTCTGCTCGGGCCAGTACGCCCCGGGCATGAAGGTGAAGCAGCGGCGCACCGGCAAGGAGCTGAAGATCGCCAACGCCGTGGTGTTCATGGCCAACGAGCGCTCCCGCATGGAGGAGGCCTATGCCGGCGACATCATCGGCATCCACAACCACGGCCAGTTGCAGATCGGCGATGTGCTCACCGAGGGCGAATCCCTGCACTACAAGGGCATCCCCTACTTCGCCCCGGATCTCTTCAGCAAACCACGCCTGCGCGACCCGCTGAAATCCAAGCAACTGCAAAAGGGCCTGCGGGAGCTGGGTGAGGAAGGCGCCATCCAGGTATTCGCGCCCCTGGTGGACAACAACCTGCTGCTGGGCGCGGTGGGCCAGCTCCAGTTCGAAGTGGTGGAACAGCGGCTCAAGACCGAATACGGCGTGGACGCCATGTTCCAGCCTGCGGGCATCCACACCGCCCGCTGGGTCACCTGCGACGACCCGGCCCACCTGGCCGAGTTCGTCAAGGCCCAGCAGATGCGCCTGGCCAGGGACGTGGACGACAATCTGGTCTACCTGGCGGACAACCACGTGAATCTGAGCCTGGCCATGGAGCGCTGGCCCAGGGTGAAATTCCACAACACCCGGGAGCACGGCCAGCAGTTGGGCTGAGACCCGCTTTCGGATTCCCCGGACACGAACAGGGAGCGCCGCCATGGCGATTTTGTTGATGTTGTCGGGCGGCGCGGACAGCGCCGCAGCCCTGGTCAAGCTGCTGACGGAAAGCGATGAGCCGGTGTTCGCCCACCACATCATCAACCGGGATCGGGAAAGCCCCACCCGCTTCGTGGCCGAGCACCTCGCCAGCCAACGCATCGCCAGATACTGCCTGGAACACTACCGGAAGTTCACTTACACCCATTCGGCGTGGGATTTCCAACTCCCCTATTTCGGCTGGAACCTCACCCTGGCGGCCTTCGTGGGCGCCCGGGTGGTGCGTTCCTTCCCCGACGCCGGCATCGACAAGTTCGCCCTGGGGGTGATCGACGAGCCCCGCACCCTGGGTCAATGGGATGAGCGGGTGCGGGAATTCACCGCCACCTTCGAAGCCGCCCTGATCACGGCCAGGCTCAGGACGACTCCGCAGATCGTCTTTCCGGTGGGACACATGACCAAGCGGGACGTCATCCAATTTCTGCCCCGGGACCTGCTGGACATGGTGTCCTTCTGCCGGAACCCCGTGCACCAAGGCCAGGACAGATTCACGCCCTGCGGAAAATGCATTTCCTGCGAAACCCGCAAGGAAGCAGGCGGCTTTCCCGACACCACCTCCACTGGATAGACCATACAGCCGATCAAAACAGGGAAATCTGCCCCCCGGCCCCGGGGGGACGGAAATGTTCCACCACCAGGGGCGGCAGACCTCCCATGAGCCCCAGCCGGCGCTTCGTCTTGGTCATGCGCTGGGCCAGCAGGTCGGCGTAGATTCCCGTACCCCGCTGGCGCACGCCAAAGCCGGACTGGTTTTCCCTCCCCCCGCGCATCTGCCGCACCAGGCTCATGACATGCTCCGCCCGCAGGGGGTAGTGGGCTGCCAGCCAGTCCTTGAACAGGTCCTTGAGCTCGTGGGGCAGACGCAGAAACACGTAGCCGGCGTCCCTGACCCCCGCGTCCCGGGCCGCCTCCAGTACCTTCTCCAGGTCCATATCGGTAAGCATGGGAATCATGGGCGCCACCAGCACCGCGCTGGGAATACCGGCGGCGGACAATCGGGCCAGGGTCTCCAGCCGCCGGGCCGGACTCGCCGCCCGGGGCTCCAGACGGCGGGCCAGATCGGCATCCAGGGTGGCAATGGACACGGCGGCATGCACCAGCCCATCCCGGGCCATGTCGGCAAGCAGGTCCAGATCCCGCTCCACCAGGCTGCCCTTGGTCACCAAGGTAAGGGGATGACGCGCCTCCGCCAGCACCTCCAGCACTTGCCGCGTAATGCCCAGCCTGCGCTCCACCGGCTGCCAGGGGTCGGTGTTCGCGCCAAGGGCCAGCGGCGCCGGCCGGTAGCCGGACTTCGTCAGTTCCTGGCGCAGCACCTGGGCGATGTTGGTCCGGGCGATGATCCGGGTCTCGAAATCCAGCCCGGGCGAATACCCGTGGTAGGCGTGGCTGGGGCGGGCATAGCAGTACACACAGCCATGCTCGCAACCCTGGTAGGGATTCACCGAGCGGTCGAAGGGGATGTCCGGGGAGTCGTTGCGGGTGAGCGCGGTCTTGGCCAACTGCTCGATGACCCGGGTTTCCGGCAGGGAGGTTTCCGCCTGCTCCCGGACCCAGCCGTCGTCCTCCGCTTGGCGGACGAGCGCATCGAAGCGATGTTGGGGATTGGAAACGGCACCGCGGCCGCGGAGGGGAGTGATCATAGCTGTATTGTGCCTCGCCACTCCGGCGCGGAGACCAGAAAACCATCGCCACAGCCACCCAAACCGCTTGACGGATTCCGTATCACGGAACATCGCCGATACCGCCTTGCGACTGGACCTGTTCTTCAACATGGGACTGCGTTTCTGGCTGAACCTGCAAAGCGAGTACGACATGCGCATGACCATGCGCGAATTGCAGGGCAAGATCGCGCCAAGGATTCGTACCTTTCAGCCAGAGGCCCCTGGTGCAAGGTGTTGCCGACGACCTCCGCATCGCCCCCGGAGGGGAGGTCGATGAGATAGCTGGAGCGGCCGCTGGGTCCATCCTCGATGTGGTTGTTGGCGATGATGCTGACGGCGGCGCGGCTTTTCACCTGATGGCCGGCTCGGGCCTGGCGGCTGACGCTGTCGCGCAGGGTGAACCTGGCGATGGCGCCGATATATGGGAGTAGCCGTCACCATGGCCGTTGCGGTCGAACTCGGTCTCCTCCACAAGCACCTCGCTGGTCCGGTTGGCTCCTGTCAGGATGCCATTCTCGTTATCCCGGAACAGACAGCGGCGCACGGTGAGGTTGGCTCCTTCCAGTCGGATGCCGGCGCCATTGCGGTCCGGGACGCGGGCGTCGAAGAAACCTATCCCCTCCACCAAGGCGTTGGCGCCCTTGATGACCCAGATGCCCTTGCCCTCGGCGGTCGCGCCATCGCTGAACAATCGCGCCAAGCCATTGACGCCACGCAGGGTGAGGTTGTTGGCGCGCCAAACCGCTGCGTCGCGGCGATAATTGCCGGCCTCGATCTCCACGGTATCCCCATCCTGAGCGATGCGGGCTGCCTGGCTGGGCAGCTTGAGGACATGCTGTGGCCCCACGCGCAGCGTCGCAGCTTGGGAAGACGCCACCTGCGGGATGCACACCAGACAGAGAGCCAGGCGGAACGCGGCCCAGGGGGAAACCGCCAGACGCCAAGCAGACATCACTGCCGGGTCACCCGATAGCCCTTGGGAACCTCGAACACCTCCTCCTTCAGGGGATCGGTGGAGTACTTCTCGTAGGTCACGGCGATGCGGCTGGCCATTTTCTTCGACAGTTCCGCCAGGCGGCCCGTGCCCTCGTAGCGGGTATCCACGTCCACGGCGCAAAGCAGACCCAGGGGCGCCAGACGGCGCACCACCTCGCTCATGCCCTTGGCCTGGCCGGGGGATTTCTTCGCCAGGGCGGGAATACCCATGAAGAAGTCCGGTTCCTGGGCGGCCCTGACAAAGGGTTGGGTCTCGCTTTGCTCGGGTGCGTTCTTCGCCAACCAGAGGGTGCCTTCCATCTCGAAGCTGACCTTCTCGCCCGCCACCTCGGCAGGCATGGAGACCAGGATCCTGTGCTCGACGCAGTTCCAGCCCTGGAGCTGATGCCGGCGGCCCGTGGCCGTCAGGTCCAGCTTGAGATCCTTGCTGGAGAAGCGGGCGTCCGGATCCTGGTTCAGGGAAGCCATGGTGAATACGGTGGCCTGGCGCAGGGAGTGGTCGATGATGGTGATTTCCCGGGTGGTGAGATCGTAAATGTGGGAATAGGCCTTGCCCCGGTCGATGAGATCTCGGCGCAGTTTGGTTTTATGCAACCACAGACCTTCCTGACCCATGCCCTGCATGCCCATGGCATGCACCGTGCTGCGTCCCGCCAGGCTCAGGTCGGCGCGGGCGGCGTCGCTGGCCGCGGCGGACGTGAGCAGCAATGCGGCTAGGGCGGAAAGCACAGACTTCATTTCTTCTCCGGATGGCCAGGGTGGGGGGCTTCAAACTCGTTCAGGTTGAACCGCCTGTACAGGGTGAGCAGCGGCTTGGGCGCCCACCAGTTCAACCGGCCCAGCAGGCGCAGACTGGCAGGCACCAGCAACATGCGCACCAGGGTCGCATCCACCAGCACGGAAAGCAACAGGCCCAGGCCCATGGCCTTCATGAACACCACTTCGCCCATGGCGAAGGCCCCCAGCACGATGCCGATGAGCAGGGCGGCGCTGGTGATGATGGGTCCGCTCTTCTGGATACCCGTGGCCACGGCGCGGAAGGTGTCATGGGTACCGGCGCACATCTCCTTGATGCGCGAGAGCAGGAACACCTCGTAATCGATGGACAGGCCGAAGGCGGCGGCGAAGATGAGGACCAGGATGGTGCCGTCCATGCTGCCCTGGGGAGTGAAGTTGAGCCACTGGGACAGGTTGCCCTCCTGGAACACCCAGACCAGGGCGCCGAAGGTGGCGGACAGGGACAAGAGATTGGTCAGCACCGCCTTGAGGGGAATGAGCACGCTGCCCAGCATGAAGAACAGCAGCACGAAGATGACGGCGACGATGGCGAGCACGGCCCAGGGCACCCATAAAGCCAGGGATTCCAGATAGTCCAGATGAAAGGCGGGGAAGCCGCCCACCTCCACCCGGACCAGGCCCTCCGGCAGGGGGATGGCGCGGATGCGGGAGACCAGTTCCCGCCCCGCCTCGGAGACGGGCGGCTGGGAATAGTCCACGGTCACCAGGGTGTAATTCCCCTTGGCGTAGGCAGCCAGGGTCTCGCTGGCCAGGGGGAACTGCTCCGGATATTCATAGAGCAGCTGGTAATCCTTCAGGGCCAGGTTGGGATCGACGCTCACCAGGCCCTTCACCTGGGTCACCCCCGGAAGCGCCTGGATGGCCCGGGTGAACTGGTCCAGGCCGGCCAGGGCCTGGGCGGAGTGGGCCGCCCCCTGTGTCTGGATGGCGATGACCAGGGGGCTCAGGCCCGCGTCATTGAACTGCCGGTGGAGGATCTCCTGAACCTGGCGGCTCTCGGCAGTCACCGGCAGGGTGCGGCTGTCCGCCGGCCCCACCTCCATCTTCAGCATGGGAGTGCCCATGGCCAGCAGCAGGGCCAGGGTGACCACCAACACCAGCCAGGCCCGGCGCATGACGAAGTGACTGAACACGTACCAGCGGCCGCCCTCGAGCTGGCGGGCAGCCCGCCTGGCCTGGACCGGCAGGGCCAGGCGGTTGACCCGATGTCCCAGCAGGGCCAGCAGGGCCGGCAATAGCAGAATGGAGGTGATCATGGCGGAGACCACCGACAGGCTGCCCGCCAGGCCCATGTTCTGGAAGAAGCGCTGGGGCAGCATGAGCAGGCACAGCAGGCTCGCCGCCACGGTCAGGCCGCTGTAGGCCACGGTGCGGCCGGCGGTGCGCAGGGTCACGTCCAGGCTCGCCATCACGTCGCGGCCGTTGCCCAGTTCCTCCCGGAAGCGGGAGACGATGAACAGGGCGTAATCGATGGCCAGGCCCAGGCCCAGCATGGAAACCACGTTGGCAGCGTAGACGCTCACGTCCACGAACTGAGTGAATAGCTTGAGCAAGGCCATGGAGACCACGATGGTCACCCCGCCCACCACCAGGGGCAGCATGGCCGCCACCAAGGAACCGAACACCCAGACCAGCAGCAGGGCCAGGGCGATGAAGCTGGCGATCTCGGCATGCCAGATGTCCCTGGCGAGCTGCTGGCGGATATCCACGTAGGTGGAAAGCTCACCGCCCATGAGGATTTCCAGTTCATCGCTGCGTAGTTCCGAACGCAGCCGCTGGTAGGCGGCGATGCCCTCGTCCGCACCCCGCTGCAACTGCACCACTGCGTAGCTGAGCCGCCCGTCCCTGGAACGCAGCTTGGCTTCTCCGGTGGTGTGGTAGCTCGCCACGCTGACGACCTCCGGATTGCGGGAGATGCCAGCCAGAATGTTCTCCACCGCCGTCCGATAGGCCGGGCTGTCCACGTCGCCGATGGCGTCCGAACGGGGCCGGAACAGCAGAATGACCGGCGTCTCGTCCCGTCCCAGCTTCTCCCCCAGCAACCGCACCGATTCCGCCGAACCGCTGCCGGGAACATCCCAGCCCGGCGCCAGAGTGAGCCTGTGCATCACGTCCAAGTTATAGAGGGCGCCCAGCAGCACCAGGAAAGCGCCCGCCAGAACGATGGCCCGCGGATACCTACCCGTGAAGCCGCCTAGTAATGGAAACATGGATGGAGGAGTGGGATGTCGGCTTGAGTTATCCGGTCAAGCGTATCACCGAATGACGCGGCGCGAGACAACGCGAGAGAGAAAGACCAGGCCACTGGAGGAATCGTAGTTTCCCGACTGGCGGCGCGATGGCGCCTTTTCCTGCCGCCCCCATCGCTCGTGACTTTCTCCCTGAACCCCGCCAGGCAGGCCGGGCTGGCTTTTCCCGCGGCGCCCATGTGTCGCGATCCCGGAACCCCGTCCCCCGGCGAGGCGGCGGCAGAGAAGCTCGGCCTGGCCCCGGCCCGGGACTTCAAGGTCCGGGCGATCCGCCAGGGCAGCGGGAAACAGACAATGGTCCGGGAGCCGATCCGTGGCCGGCCGGGACTTGGGCGGTGATTTCGGCGGGGGCCATGGCCTGGCGCCTGCCGAAAATGACGATCAGCGGGCCGGCTGGACCAAGGCCGGGACCTCCACAGCCCCGGGCCGGGGCTTCTTGTGGGGC
>CAZYEY010000071.1:0-7932 GCA_964646585.1 uncultured Thiobacillus sp.
GGCGCGGCCGCGCGGGATGATGGTGACCTTGTGCACCGGATCGGTCTTGGGCATGAGTTTGGCCACCACGGCATGGCCGGACTCGTGGTAAGCGGTATTGCGGCGCTCCTCCTCTGGCATGACCATGGAGCGGCGCTCGGCGCCCATCATGATCTTGTCCTTGGCCCGCTCGAAGTCTTCCATGTCCACCACCCGCTTGTTGGCCCGGGCAGCGAACAGGGCCGCCTCGTTCACCAGGTTGGCCAGATCGGCGCCGGAGAAGCCGGGCGTGCCCCGGGCAATGATGTCTGCCTTGACGTCCTGGCTCACCGGCACCTTGCGCATGTGCACCATGAGGATCTGCTCGCGGCCACGGATGTCCGGCAAGGGCACCACCACCTGGCGGTCAAAGCGGCCCGGGCGCATGAGGGCCGGGTCCAGCACGTCGGGCCGGTTGGTGGCGGCGATGACGATGACGCCGGCGGTGGCCTCAAAGCCGTCCATTTCCACCAGCAATTGGTTCAGGGTCTGTTCCCGCTCGTCATTGCCGCCCCCCAGGCCGGCGCCCCGCTGGCGCCCCACGGCATCGATCTCGTCGATGAAGATGATGCAGGGCGCATGCTTCTTGGCCTGTTCGAACATGTCCCGCACCCGGGCCGCGCCCACGCCCACGAACATTTCGACGAAGTCGGAGCCGGAAATGCTGAAGAAGGGCACCTTGGCCTCGCCGGCAATGGCCTTGGCCAACAGTGTCTTGCCGGTGCCCGGGCTGCCCACCATGAGCACGCCCCGGGGGATACGGCCGCCCAGCTTCTGGAAGCGGGAAGGATCACGGAGGAACTCGACCAGTTCGCCCACCTCCTCCTTGGCCTCGTCGCAGCCGGCCACATCGGCAAAGGTGATGGTATTGCTGTCCTGATCCAACATCCGGGCCTTGGACTTGCCGAAGGAGAAGGCGCCACCCCGACCACCACCCTGCATCTGGCGCATGAAGAACACCCAGACGCCGATCAGCAGCAGCATGGGGAACCAGGAAATGAAGATGCTCATGAGCATGGAGGGTTGCTCCTCCGGCTTGGCCTCCACCTGGACGCCGTTCTTGAGCAGGTCGGAAACCAGCCAGGGGTCGGAGGGCGAATAGGTGGTGAAGCGTTTACCGTCGGCCTGGACGCCTTTCAACACATGGCCCTCGATGGTCACCTTGGCCACCTGGCCGCTTCTGACCTGCTCGATGAACTGGGAATAGTCCATCTGGGACTGGACCGCCTGGCGGGTGTTGAACTGGTTGAATACCGTCATCAGGACCAGGGCGATGACCAGCCAGATGGCGACATTCTTAAAGAGATTGTTCACTTTTACTCCTTTGCGGAAAACCCTCCGCGGCAACAGGAAGTTAGATCAATTCCACGCTGGCATCAATCTTCGCCCGCGCGTTTTACCCATCACGCCTTCAGACCCCGCCCCAAGAGATACACTTCCCGGCTACGGTCCCGCGATGCATCGGGCTTGCGCACCGCCACCGCCTGGAAAACTCCGCGCATCCGCCGCACATATTCCTCGAAGCCTGCGCCCTGGAAAACTTTGACCAGGAAAGCCCCGCCCGGTTTCAGCCATTTCCCGGCGAAGTCCAAGGCCAATTCCGCCAGGTGGTAGGCCCGGGCCTGGTCCGACACCGCCACGCCAGTGATGTTGGGGGCCATGTCACTCATTACAAGGTCCACCCGCTGCCCCATCAGCAGCCCCTCCAGTTCCGCCAGGGGACCGTCCTCGGTGAAATCTCCCTGGATGAAGTCCACATGGTTCAGGCCGGTCATCTCCAACAGGTCGATGCCCACGACGCGGCCCTGGCCCTGCATGCGCTCCGCAGCCACCTGGCACCACCCCCCCGGGGCACAGCCCAGGTCCACCACGACACCACCTGGCTTCAACAGGCGATCCTTGTCGTCGATCTCCATCAGCTTGTAGGCGGCCCGGGAGCGGTAGCCCTGCTCCACCGAGCGGCGAACGTAGAAATCGTGGGAATGCTGGTGGTGCCAGGCGCGGGTTTTGGCTTGTCGCTTCATGGGCTACTATCGACGCATTTTCAGGGGTCTTTATGACTAAGGCAGCGGCAGGCAAATCCAGGGAACTGACTACCGAGCAGCGTAAATTTCTCCGGGCCCGCGCCCATTCCCTCAAACCGGTGGTCATGATTGGCGCCGAGGGACTCACCGAAGCAGTGACCCAGGAAGCGGAGCGGGCCTTGGCGGCCCATGAGCTCATCAAAATCCGGGTGCTGGGGGGTGACCGGGAGGCGCGGGAGGCTTATCTGACGGAGCTCTGCGCCACTCTGGGAGCCTCGCCGGTCCAGCATATCGGCAAGCTCTTGCTGCTCTACCGGCCGGCGGACAAGCCCGGGATCCAGTTACCTTGAACCCTGCTTGGCCACTGCGGCCAGGCCCAGCAGGCTCTGGATGAGGTAGACCGCGCTGGACACGCCGTGCCAGGCGGCGAAGCGATCCCGGAACAGGCTTTCCATCACGTTCTTGGGCATGGCCTGGTCCTTCAACTGCTGGAGGATGGGCTGAATGCCGAACTGCTGGGCCAGGCTCAGCAACAGCATGACCAGGACGATCCAGAAGAACCCCTGCTTCAAGGCCGCGCCACCCAAGCGGCCCAGGCGGAAGATCAATAGCCAGGCACCGCAGACCAGGCCCACCCAGGCGATGTAGCCAAACATCCTGCCCGCCAGCATACCCGCCAGCATACGGTCGTCCAGGTTGTAGAACAGCGTCGGCGCCGCGAGATATCCCACCGCCCACAGGCCCCCCACCCAGAGAACCAGGGCCCAGGCGGCGAGGAGGTCGGGCAGTCGTTTCATCAGAGGTAGTGGACGTCCACGATTTCGTAGTGGCGCAGGCCGCCGGGGGCGTGAACGTCCGCCACGTCTCCGGCGTACTTGCCGATGAGGGCACGGGCGATGGGAGAGCTCACGGAGATCTTGCCTTCCTTGATGTCCGCCTCGTCGTCGCCGACGATCTGGTACTTCACCTCGTCGCCGGATTCCGCGTCCACCAGTTCCACGGTGGCGCCAAACACCACCCGGCCGTCGGCATCCAGATGGCGAGGGTCGATGATCTGGGCATTGGCCAGCTTGCTTTCCAGTTCCTTGATGCGGCCCTCGATGAAGCCCTGCTTCTCCTTGGCGGCGTCGTACTCGGCGTTCTCGGACAGATCGCCGTGGGAACGGGCCTCGGCGATGGCGGCGATGACGTTGGGCCGCTCCACGCTCTTCAGCCTTTGCAGTTCGACACGCAATTTTTCGGCACCCACCACCGTCAGGGGGACTTTGCTCACGGTGAAAACCTCCTACTGAATTAGTGCAAGCGCTGGTGCAGTTCCTGCAGCGGGTAGACGGTGATGTCTCCCCGCTCCTTCATGCCCAGGCAGGCGGCCTTGGCGCCGGCCAGGGTAGTGAAATAGGGAATGTTCTGGCTCAACGCGGCGGCACGGATGGCGAAGGAATCCTTCACCGCCCGCTTGTCCTCCACCACGTTGATGATCAACTGGATTTCCCGGTTCTTGATCATGTCCACGATGTGGGGACGGCCTTCCGCCACCTTGTTGACCCGGGTCACGGGCACACCGGCTGCGGCGATATTGCGAGCGGTACCGCTGGTGGCATAGAGCTTGAAGCCGAGTTCGTGGAGATGCTGAGCGATGTCTGCCACTTGAGGGTGTTCCGGATCCCGCACCGAGATGAAGACATTGCCTTAGCGCGGAAGCGTGGTCCTGGCGCCGTAGTGGGATTTGAGGAAGGCCCCCCCGAAGCTATTGCCCACGCCCATGACCTCGCCGGTGGACTTCATCTCGGGGCCGAGAATCGTGTCCACACCGGGGAACTTCACGAACGGGAACACCGCCTCCTTGACACTGAAGTACGGCGGCGTGACCTCTGCGCCAATGCCCAGCGCATCCAGCGTCTGGCCGGCCATGCAGCGCGCGGCCACCTTGGCGAGCTGGATGCCGGTGGCCTTGGAGACGAAGGGCACGGTGCGGGAAGCCCGGGGGTTCACCTCCAGGACGTATACGGTCTCGCCCTTGATGGCGAATTGCACATTCATCAGGCCCACCACATTCAGGGCGCGGGCCATGGCGACGGTCTGCCGGCGCAGTTCGGCCTGGAGGGCCGGTGACAGGCTGTAGGGCGGCAGGGAGCAGGCGGAGTCGCCGGAGTGCACGCCGGCCTGCTCGATGTGTTCCATGATTCCGCCGATGAGCACCTGCTCGCCGTCGGAGAGGGCGTCCACATCCACCTCGATGGCGTCATTCAGGAAGCGGTCCAGCAGCACGGGGGAATCGTTGGAGACCTTCACCGCCTCACGCATGTAGCGTTGCAGATCCGCCTCTTCCCGCACGATCTCCATGGCCCGGCCGCCCAGCACGTAGGAGGGTCGCACCACTAGGGGATAGCCAATCTCGGCAGCCATGGTGACCGCCTCGCCCTCGGCGCGGGCACACCGGTTGGGGGGCTGCAACAGGCCGAGTTGCATGAGCATCTTCTGGAAGCGCTCCCGATCCTCGGCGGCGTCGATCATGTCTGGAGAAGTGCCGATGATAGGCACGCCGTTGGCTTCCAGATCCTTGGCCAGCTTAAGGGGGGTCTGGCCGCCATACTGGACGATGACCCCCCAGGGCTTCTCGATGCGCACGATCTCCAGCACATCCTCCAGAGTGAGCGGCTCGAAGTAGAGTCGGTCGGAAGTATCGTAGTCGGTGGAGACGGTTTCCGGATTGCAGTTGACCATGATGGTCTCGAACCCGTCCTCCCGCATGGCCAGGGCCGCGTGCACGCAGCAGTAATCGAACTCGATGCCCTGGCCGATGCGATTGGGACCGCCCCCGAGCACCATGATCTTCTTCTTGTCGGAAGGCTGCGCTTCGCATTCCTCTTCGTAGGTGGAATACAAATAGGCGGTGGAGGTGGCGAACTCGGCGGCGCATGTGTCCACCCGCTTGTACACGGGGTGGATGGACTGGGCCCAGCGGCGCTGACGAACTTCATGCTGGGAGCAGCCCAGCAGGGCAGCCAGACGGCGGTCGGAGAAGCCGTTGCGCTTCAGGGTGTAGAGCTGGTCACGGGAGACATCCACCAGCTTCTTGCCCTTGAGGGCCCGTTCCTGCTTCACCAGGTCTTCAATCTGGGCCAGGAACCAGGGATCGATGCGGCTGATGGCATGGACCTGCTCCAAGCTCATGCCGATTCGGAAGGCGTCGCCCACATAGAAGAGGCGGTCGGCGCCTGGGTTGCCCATCTCAGACTTGATCACATCCTCGTCGGTAGTCTTCTCGTCCAAGCCATCCGCGCCGGTTTCCAGGCCCCGCAAAGCCTTCTGCAGGGACTCCTGCTGGGTACGACCGATGGCCATGACCTCGCCCACGGACTTCATCTGGGTGGTGAGGCGGTCGTTGGCCTGGGGAAACTTCTCAAACGCGAAGCGGGGGATCTTGGTGACCACGTAATCGATGGACGGCTCGAAGGAGGCCGGCGTCAGGCCGCCGGTGATGTCGTTCTTCAACTCGTCCAGGGTATAGCCCACCGCCAGCTTGGCCGCCACCTTGGCGATGGGGAAGCCGGTGGCCTTGGAGGCCAGGGCGGAGGAACGGGACACCCGGGGGTTCATCTCGATGACCACCATGCGGCCATCCGCCGGGTTGATGGCGAACTGCACGTTGGAGCCGCCGGTATCCACGCCGATCTCCCGCAACACCGCGATGGAGGCGTTGCGCATGATCTGGTATTCCTTGTCCGTCAGGGTCTGGGCCGGGGCCACGGTGATGGAGTCCCCCGTGTGCACCCCCATGGCATCCAGGTTTTCGATGGAGCACACGATGATGCAGTTGTCCGCCTTGTCGCGGACCACTTCCATCTCAAACTCCTTCCAGCCGATGAGGGATTCCTCGATGAGAAGCTCATGGGTGGGAGAAGCTTCCAAACCCCGTTCGCAGATGGAGACGAACTCCTCCATGTTGTAGGCGATACCGCCGCCAGTGCCGCCCAGGGTGAAGGACGGGCGGATGATCACCGGAAAGCCTATGCCCGCCTGGACCTGCATGGCTTCTTCCATGGAATGGGCGATGCCGGAACGGGCGGACCCCAGGCCGATCCTGGTCATCGCCTGCTTGAATTTCTCCCGGTCCTCGGCCTTGTCGATGGCCTCCTTCTTGGCGCCGATGAGTTCCACGCCAAACTTGTCCAACACACCGTGCTTGGCCAGGTCCAGCGCGCAATTCAGGCCTGTCTGCCCCCCCATGGTGGGCAGAATGGCATCCGGACGCTCCTTCTCGATGATGCGCTCCACCGTCTGCCAGTTGATGGGCTCGATATAGGTCGCGTCCGCCGTCTCCGGGTCCGTCATGATGGTGGCCGGGTTGGAGTTCACCAGGATGACCCGGTAACCCTCCTGCCGCAGCGCCTTGCAGGCCTGGGCGCCGGAATAGTCGAACTCGCAGGCCTGACCGATGACGATGGGACCGGCGCCGATGATGAGAATGGAATGAATGTCTGTGCGTTTAGGCATTTTTGTTATCCCGCATCAGACCGATGAAGCGGTCGAATAAGTAGGCCACGTCGTGGGGACCGGGACTCGCCTCGGGATGGCCCTGAAAACTGAAAGCCGGCACATCGGTGCGGGCGATTCCCTGGAGAGAACCATCGAAAAGGGAGACATGGGTGGGTCGCAGGTTGGCCGGAAGGGTCGTCGCATCCACCGCGAAGCCGTGGTTCTGGCTGGTGATCATCACCCGCTTGCTATCCAGGTCCTGCACCGGATGGTTGCCGCCATGGTGGCCGAACTTCATCTTGATGGTTCGGGCGCCGGAGGCCAGCCCTAGTAACTGGTGACCCAGACAGATGCCGTATGTAGGCACCTTGGCAGTCAGAATTTCCTGGATGGCCCTGATGGCGTAGTCGCAGGGCTCGGGGTCACCGGGCCCGTTGGACAGGAACACCCCGTCCGGCTTCATCGCCAAAACCTCCCGGGCCGGGGTCTGAGCCGGCACCACGGTAACCCGGCAGCCACGACTGGTCAGCATGCGCAAGATGTTGCGCTTGACACCGAAGTCGTAGGCCACCACCCTGAACTCGGCATTGCCGGGCGGAGCGAACCCCTTGCCCAGACTCCATTCGCCCTCACCCCACTCGACGGGCTCACGGCGCGTCACCACCTTGGCCAGATCCTGACCAGCCATGCTGGGGCAGGCTCGGGCCTGGGCCAGAGCAGTCGCATCGTCGATGCTTCCCGATTGGATGCAGCCGTTCTGGGCACCTTTCTCCCGCAGCAGACGAGTCAACTTGCGGGTGTCGATGCCAGCGATGGCCACCACGTTATGGGCGCGGAGATACTCCGTCAGGGTCCGGTTCATACGGAAATTGCTGGGCAACAAGGGCAAATCCCGGATGATCAGACCGGAGGCGTGGATGCGCTCGGATTCCTCATCCTCCCCGTTGGTCCCCACATTGCCGATGTGTGGATACGTCAGGGTGACGATCTGGCGACAATAGGATGGGTCGGTCAGGATTTCCTGATAGCCGGTGATGGAAGTATTGAACACTACCTCGCCGACACCGATGCCTTCGGCGCCGATACCATAGCCGCGGAACACCGTACCGTCGGCCAGTGCAAGAATCGCAGGCACGAACGCAGACAAGATAACCCCTGGAGCAGATGTGACAAGCGGGAGGGACTAGCGTCCATCCCGCTTGGTTGAAATATGTCAGGATTATACGTTTGCGTGGTGCAACGCTCAACTTGAGCGGTGTTGGTTGTTGAGAAGCAAAAAGCCCGCTATTGCGGGCTTTTTGGGTGTGGAATTGGGGTCTGGCGATGACCTACTTTCGCGAGCGCGGGGCTCACTATCATTGGCGCAGGGGCGTTTCACGGTCCTGTTCGAGATGGGAAGGGGTGGGACCGC
>CAZYEY010000072.1:0-10434 GCA_964646585.1 uncultured Thiobacillus sp.
GTCCTCGTGGTCGCCGGTGTTGATCCTGGAGACGAAGTTCTCGTAACCGGCGAAGACGATGATGATGAGCAGGTTGGCCACCATCACCACGTCGATGAGGGACAGGAGGCCAATGATCACCTCGCCGCTCTCCCCATGGAACACCAGGGGCGCGAAGTGCAGGAACTCCTTGAAGAACTTCACCAGCAGCAGCCCCAGAGCCAGGACCAGGCCCAGATAGAGGGGGGCAAGCAGCCAGCGGCTGTTGAAGATGAGCTTTTCCAGCCCGGATTCGATGTGTTTCATGGCGTGTTCCGATTCAGGTGGGAATACGTTTACGGGTGGCCCACAGGCTCGCCCCCACGGAGCTGACGATGATCAAGCCCACCACCCCCAAAGCCAGGCCGATGGGCACTTTGTAAAAGTCCGCGATCAGCATCTTGGTGCCGACGAACACCAGCACCAGGGCCAGGCCATACTTCAGCAGATGGAAGCGGCCATTCAGGTCCGCCAGCAGGAAGTACATGGAGCGCAGGCCCATGATGGCGAAGATGTTTGAGGTGAAGACGATGAAGGGGTCGGTGGTGATGGCGAAGATAGCGGGAATGGAATCCACGGCGAAGATCACGTCCGAAGTCTCGATGAGCATGAGCACCAGGAACAGGGGCGTGAACCAGCGTATCCCATCCTTCACCACGGTAAATCGCTCGCCATGGTATTCGTGGGTGATGCGCAGATGGCCCCGCAGCCATTTGAGCACCGGGTTCTGGTTCAGGTCCGCATCCTTGTCGGCGAAGATCAGCATCTTGAAGCCCGTGATCACCAAGAAGGCGCCGAACAGGTACAGCACCCAGTGGAACTGCTGCACCAGCCAGGCCCCAGCCAGGATCATGGTGGCGCGCATGACGATGGCCCCCAGCACCCCATAGATCAGCACCCGCCGCTGGTACTCCGCCGGCACGGCGAAAAAGCTGAAGATCATGATGAACACGAAGATGTTGTCCACCGACAGGGACAGCTCGATGACGTAACCGGTAAGAAACTCCAGGGCTTTGGCATTGGCCACCGTCCGGCCCGCCGTGCCATCCAGCCACCACCACAGTAGGCCCGCGAAGGACAGGGACAGGGTGACCCACACCCCGGTCCAGGCCAGGGCCTCCCGAGCGCTGACCTTGTGGGCGGTCTTGCCTCCCAGCACGAAAAGGTCCAGGGCCAGCATGGCCAGGACGAAGGCGATGAAGCCCGCCCAAAAGGCGGGGGTGACCAGACCGGTGAGTTCCATTCCAGGCTCCGCTTAAACGCGCATCCCTGCGTTCATCGCCTCCAGGGCGGCGATGCGGTCCTCCAGGGGCGGATGGGTCATGAACAAGGCCTTGATGCCACCGCTCTTGCCGCCGTTGATGCCAAAGGCCGCCACCTTGTCCGGCAGGCTGGAAGGCTCGTGCATGGCCTGCAAACGGCGCAGGGCGGCGATCATCTTCTGCCGGCCAGCCAGGCTGGCGCCACCCGCATCGGCGCGGAACTCCCGTTGGCGTGAGAACCACATGACGATCATGGACGCCAGGATGCCCAGCACCAGCTCGGCCACGATCATGGTCACGTAGAAGGCCGGTCCCTGACCCCGCTCGGTCTTGAACACCACCTTGTCCACCAAGTGGCCGATGACCCGGGACAAGAACATCACGAAGGTGTTCACCACGCCCTGGATCAGGGCCAGGGTCACCATGTCACCGTTGGCGGCGTGGCTCACCTCATGGCCCAGCACCGCTTCCGCCTCATCCCGGGTCATGTTGCGCAACAGACCGGTGGACACGGCGATGAGGGAACTGTTCTTACTCATGCCGGTGGCGAAGGCATTCACGTCGGGAGCATCGTAGATGGCCACTTCCGGCATCTTGATGCCGGCGGCCTGGGCCTGGCGCGCCACCGTCTGAACGAGCCAGAGTTCCTCCGGGGTGCGCGGATCGGTGATGACCTGGGCCCCCACCGATTTTTTCGCCATCCATTTGGACAGGGCCAGGGAAATGAAGGAACCGCCGAAGCCCATCACCGCGGCGAAGATCAGCAGCGCCCCCAGATTGAGGCCGGACTCGTTGAGATAAGGCTCCACCCCCAAGAGCTTCATGGTGAGGGAGAGCACCAGGACGATGGCCAGGTTGGTGGCCAGGAACAGGAAGACGCGTTTCATGGAAAGCTCCTTGGCAGGGCTGAAATGATGGAGGGAGGGTACGCCGGGTCAAACATCAAATAAAGTCGAATATTTTTGCAATATCATTCGAATTTATCGAATACCAAAGACAACCATGAACTTCAAGCACCTCCACTATTTCTGGACCGTTGCCCGCAGCGGCGGGGTGCTGCGCGCGAGTGAGAAGCTGCATCTCACACCCCAGACCATCAGCGCCCAGATCAAGCTTCTGGAGGACCAGCTCGGCACGTCCCTGTTCCGCCCCGCCGGCCGGGGCCTGGAACTCACTGAAGCAGGCCGCCTGGCCTTGAGCTACGCCGATGAGATCTTCGCCCTGGGCGACGAACTGCAGTCCGCCCTGTCCAGCCACCGGGGCACGCCCGTACTCCCCTTCCGGGTGGGCATCACCGATGTCATGCCGAAATCCCTGGCCTACCAGCTCCTCTCTCCCACTGCCGGCCTGGAAACGCCGGTACGCCTGGTCTGCCGGGAGGGCAAGCTGGACCGGTTGCTGGCGGAGCTTGCCCTGCACCGGCTGGACATGGTCCTGGCCGACCGTCCCCTCCCCGCCCACATCAACGTGCGCGGCTACAGCCACAAGCTGGGGGAATGCGCCCTCGCCTTCTTCGCGGCGCCGGGGCTGGCGGATCGATGCGGCAACTTCCCCGCCTGCCTGGACGATGGGCCCTTGTTGTTGCCGGGCGATGACGCCACCGTGCGTATGCGCATCGAAACCTGGCTGGAGAAGAACCGGCTGGCGCCCCGGGTGGTAGGGGAATTCGACGACGGCGCCCTGATGATGGCCTTCGGCCAGGCTGGGGGCGGCTACTTCCCCGCGCCGGTGGTGCTGGCAGAGGCCATCGAGGCCCAGTTCGGAGTAAAGCGGGTGGGTGTGGTGGAGGAGATTCAGGACGTGTTCTACGCCATCACCGGTGAGCGCCACGTCACCCACCCGGCGGTGCTGGCGGTCACCGCAGCCGCCCGAAACCTGCCGGCCGCGACCACGGCAAGTCCCGCAGCAGCCCTTCCACGAAGGCGGCGAACCGGGTGAAACGGCACACGGGACTCCGCCCCACTTCAAGGCTCTCGGAAGGCAAATCCGCCAAGCTCCCACCCCGGGCAGGTTCCACCGGGCAGATTGGCGCGACCGCCTTCAGCGTTCGAACAAGGCAATGGATTCCACATGGGCCGTGTGGGGAAACATGTTCGCCACCCCGGCCGACACCAGCCGGTAGCCTTTTTGGTGCACCAGCACGGCGGCGTCCCGGGCCAGGGTGGCGGGACTGCATGAGACATAGACGATGCGGTGCGGCGATCCGGCATCCGGCAGCGATTTCACCAGCTCGATGGCACCATCCCGGGGTGGGTCGATGAGCAGCTTGTCGAAATGCCCCAGGGTCCCATAAGCCTCGGGGCTCATCTGGAACAGGTCGGCGACGCGGAACTCGGTGAGATGGCCCAGGCCATTGCGCGCCGCGTTCCGGCCGGCCCGCTCCACCAGGCCCTTGCTGCCCTCGATGCCCAACACCGAGGCGCCACTTCGGGCGATGGGCAGGCTGAAGTTGCCCAGGCCGCAGAAAAAATCGGCGACCCGTTCACCGGGCCGGGCGTCCAGCAGGCCCATGGCGCGGCGGATGAGCATGCGGTTGATGCCGTGGTTCACCTGGGTGAATTCCGTGGGCTTGAACGGCATCACCAGATTGAACTCCGGCAGGCTGTAGGCCAGTTCCGGCCCATCCAGCGGGTGGAAGGGATGAGCGGTATCCGGCCCCTTGGGTTGCAGCCAGAACTGGATGTGGTGGGCGTCGGCGAAGGTCTTGAGCCTGGTCTCGTCCTCCGGGGTGGGCGGCTCCAGCACCCGCAGCACCAGCACGTCCACCGCCTCGCCGCAGGCCACCTCGATCTGAGGCAGGCGATCGCGGATGGAAAGCTGCTCGACCAGATGGCGCAGCCGGGGCAGCAGGGCGGAAATCCGTGCCGGCAGCACCTGGCAACTGTCCATGTCCGCCACGTAGCTGCTGCGCCGCTCGTGGAAGCCCACCAGCACGCCCCCCTTCTTGGGCACGTTGCGCACGGACAGGCGGGCCCGGGTACGGTAGCCCCAAGTCTGGCCGTGGATGGGAGGCAGCATGCTTTCCGGCTTCACCTTGCCGATGTGAGCGAAGCAATCTTCCAGCACCCGTTGTTTCGCCGCCACCTGCGCGGATTCTTCCAGATGCTGGTGGGTACAGCCGCCACAGATGCCGAACCAGCGGCAGACAGGCGCCACCCGGAAGGGACTGGCTTTCAGGATACGGGTGGTCTGGGCCTGTTCGAAATTGGGTTTCTTGCGATAGCTGGAATATTCGACCACTTCGCCGGTCAGGGCGCCGTCCACGAAAATGGTCTTGCCCTCAAGGCGTCCCACGCCGCGGCCTTCATGGTCCAGGGATTCGATGACGATCTGTGCTGACATGGAATGATGATCTGGTGCCGACAGCCGGACTGGAAAGTCGCCAAGTATACGCAAGCCCCCAACCCCGCCGAGGCGAAAGTCCCATCGGCACGTTCCACCGGAGTGCGTCAGTACCATGCCCTCTGGGCTTTATGTTTCAGGACAAGCCTGGTGTCCATCCCTAGCATTGGGCCACACGCGAAGAGGAGACAAGACGATGCGCCGAGCTCTGGGCTGGCTGGCCGCTTTCTGGCTGCTGTTTTGCGAAGCCGCCCTGGCGGAACCCGCCCTGTTGTTCGGCATCAACGAAGGCACCTCCAGTTCCCTGGACGCCATGTTCCGCCATGAAAAATATGCCGCCTTCTCGTCCTATCTGAGCAAGGCCGCGGGGAAGCCCTTCAAGACGGAAACCTCCAACATCCTGCCGATCCTGGTTCGCAACCTGGAAAAAACCAAGTACGACCTGCTGCTGGTCCGCCCCAGCCACATTTCCGCCCGCGCCATGCGGGACTACGGCTACCGGCTGCTCGCGGCGGCAAAGGGTGAAAGCAAGGTCCACTTCATCGCGCGCGCGGATTCGCCCTTGAAGTCCCTGGCCGATGTGCGCGGCAGCATCATCGCCTTCCCCGAAGAGATGGCCTACCCCACTCAGCTGGGCAAGGCCATATTGCGGGATGCTGGCATCGCCCCCGGCCGGGAGAAAATTCTCGCCATGGATCGCCAGGAAGCCGTCGGCTACGCAGTCAGAGAGAAGATGGCCGACGTGGGCGTCGTCATTTCCTATTCCAAAGTGGCCAAGGAATGGCAGGCGCAGGGAGGCCGCTTCCTCCATACCCGGGAAGGACTGCCATTCTGGTCCATCATCGTGTCGTCCAGGGTCAACGAAGCGACAGCCGCCAAACTGCGGGATGCCCTGCTCGGATTGGAAAACTCGCCCCGGGGGCAAGCGATATTGAAGGAAATCGGCATCGCCGGCTTCGTTGCGGGCGACCAGAAAGCCTACCTGGACATGCTCGCCTGGGTGGAGGGCAAGCCATCCCGCTAGCCAGCGCTCAGCCGCCCCAGGCATCCAGAAACTCGAACCAGTGCTCGGCGCCGATGTCCTCCAGGGTGCTCCGCACCAGGGCGATCTCCTGCTCGTACTGCTGGGCGGTCAGCACGCCGCGCATACGCTGGAAGCGCAGGTAAACCAGCCAGGTGTTGACCACGTCGGTCTCGCAATAGTCTCGGATGGCAGCGATCTCGCCCCTTTGATAGGCCGGCCAGACCTCGGAACCATCCATGCCCAGCTTGCCGGGAAAGCCGTATAGCTTGGCCAATTCATCCAGGGGTGCGTTGGCCCGTCCGGAATACATGGCCAGCACGTCCATCAGGTCCAGGTGGCGGGTGTGGTAGCGGTTCAGATAGTTGTTGTATTTGAAATCCCGGTCATCGTCCCCCCAGTCCCAGTATCTGGGGGCGCTGACGCCATGCAGCATGGCCCGGTAGTGCAGCACCGGCAGGTCGAAGCCACCACCATTCCAACTCACCAGCTGGGGCGTGTACTTCTCGATGCCGTCGAAGAAACGCTGCACGATCTCGCCCTCCGCCGCATCCGGCTCGGACAGGGAGAACACCCGGAAGCGATCCCCCTCCCGCAGGGCGCAGGAGATGGTCACCACCCGTTGCAGGTAGTGGGGCATGAAGTCGGAGCCGCCGGTCTGCTGGCGGCGCATGAGGAAGGCCATCTCCCCCACCTCGTGGTCACTGGCCTCCTCCCCCACGTTGTGGAGACGGCGCAACCCGGCAATGTCGGGAATGGTTTCGATGTCGAAGACGAGAACGGGGATCATGGCAGCTCGGGATAAAATTCGGGCGATTTTATCCGGTTTGAAGAGGCGTCCCGATGCCGACCGAAAGCCCCAACCCGGTTCGCTGGCATGTCGCCGCCAGTGGGACCGAATGGCTCGACCTGGCCCTGGACTTCCTGGCCCGAGCCGAGGCCAAGGCCCTGGCAACCCGGGGGGAATTCCACCTCGTCCTGGCTGGGGGCGGCACGCCGCGCCGGCTCTACCGGGCACTGGCTGGCGAGCCCCATGACTGGATGCGCTGGCGCATCTGGTTCGGCGATGAGCGCTGTCTGCCGCCGACAGATCCGGAACGCAACAGCGGAATGGCCCGGGAAGCCTGGCTGGACCCCGTTGGCATGCCTCCCGGTAACGTGCATGTCATCCCAGCGGAGCAGGGTGCGGCGGTGGCGGCCCAAGCCTACGCCGACGAACTCTCCCGGATCGGTCACTTCGACCTGGTGCTGCTGGGCCTGGGCCAGGATGGCCACACCGCCAGCCTGTTTCCTGGCCATGATTGGGGCGAGGCCGCCGATGCGCCGGATGTCCTGGCAGTGCGCGGCGCGCCCAAGCCACCGCCAGAGCGGGTGAGCCTGTCGGCCCGGCGCTTGTCCCGGACCCACCGGATGCTGTTTTTGGTGACGGGCGCGGACAAGCGGGACGCCCTTGCCCGCTGGCAGCGGGGGGAGCGGATTCCCGCCGCCGCCGTCCGAGCCGATGCCGGCGTGGATGTATTAATGGATGCGGACGCGAGTCCGAATGGAGAAGCATCATGAGAACGACCCTGAAGGGAAGCCTGCTGGCCCTGGTCCTGGTGACGGCCGGCGCCGCCCAGGCCGCCGAGGAACGGCAGAGCAATGCCGCCGAGCAGATCGGCCTGGCGGTGACCATCTACAACGGTGACCTGGCCCTGGTGAAAGACGCGCGCAAGGTCAAGGTGACCAACGGCGAAAACCTGCTGGCCTGGCGGGACGTATCCGCCCTGATCCAGCCCGAGACCGCCCTGTTGCGTTCCCTGGACGGGCGCAAGCTCACCCTCTATGAGCAGAACTTCGACTTCGACCTGCTCACGCCGCAAAAGCTGCTGGAGGCATCGGTGGGCGAACAGATCCGGGTCATCCGCCATCAGCCCATCACCGGGGTGGAGATGAGCGAATACGCCACCGTCCTGGCCGCCAACGAAGGCGCGGTGCTCAAGTTCAGCGACCGGGTGGAGACCGCCCTGCCCAACCCCGGCCGCCTGGCCTTTCCCGGCGTGCCGAGCCATCTGCGCGACCGCCCCACCCTGTCCATGTTGTTCAAGACCGAGGTGCCCACCCCCTTCTTCGCCAATTCCAAGGCCACCGTGGACCAGGACATGGAACTCTCCTACCTGACCACCGGGCTGACCTGGAAGGCAGACTACGTGGCCGAGCTCGCCAGTAAGGAAGACAGCATCGACCTCAACGGCTGGGTCACCCTCACCAACACCAGCGGCACCGCTTACAACAACGCCCGGCTGCAACTCATCGCCGGCGAGGTGAACCGGGCCCAGCCCGAAGCCCGGCCCATGCCCCGGATGGCGAAAGCCATGGCCATGGCCGACGCGGCCCCGGCCATGCAGGAGGAGGGGCTCTTCGAGTACCACCTCTACACCCTGGACCGGCTCACCACCCTGCTGGACAAGCAAACCAAGCAGGTGGCTTTGCTTTCCGCCCAAAAGGTGGCGGTGGACAAGGAATTCCGTCTGACCGGGAGCGATTGGTACTACACCAGCCAGCAGGGCGAACTGGGCAAGAAGTTGAAGCCCGGTGTCTTCATGGAATTCACCAACAAGGCCGAGAAGGGCGAGAACGTGGGCCTCGGGGTGCCCCTGCCCAAGGGCATCGTGCGGGTCTACAAGAAAGACAGCGCCGGCCGCGCCCAATTCATCGGCGAGGACCGCATCGACCATACTGCCAAGGGCGAGACCGTCAAGCTCAAGCTGGGCGAGGCCTTCGACATCACTGCCGACAAGAAGCAGGTGGATTACCAGAAGATCGCCGCCACCACCTTCAACGCCCGGGGTGGAGTCATCGAAACCGCGTATCTCCTGGAAATCCGCAACGCCAAGAGCGAGAAAGTGGTGGTCACCGTGGTGGAACCCATCCCTGGCGAATGGCAGATGCTCCAGGAAAGCCACCCCCACAAGAAAGCCTCCGCCCGCAACGCCACCTGGGAGGTTCCGGTACCCGCCGAGGGCAAGGCAACGCTGGCCTGGCGGGTGCGGGTGAAGTACTGAGCATCGTGCTCTCCCCCATCATCGACGCCCTGGCGGGGCCCGGCTGGTGCGTGGCGCCCGGTTTCCTGACCGAAGCGGAAACCTCTGCCCTGCGCGGGGAATGCCGCCAGGCCTTCGCGGCGGGCTGCTTCCACGCCGCCGGTGTGGGCCGGGGCCGGGCCGAGGTGAAATCGGCAATCCGCAGCGACCACATCCTCTGGGTGGACGAAACCCACGCCGGACCGGCTCTGATGGGCGCCCTCGAGAAGCTCGAAGCCCTGCGCCAGGCGGTGAACCAGGCCCTGTTTCTGGGCCTCTTCGACGCGGAACTCCATTTCGCCGTCTATCCCCCGGGGGGCGGCTACCAACGGCATCTGGACCGCTTCCGGGACGATGATCGCCGCACCCTGACCGCCATTCTCTACCTCAACGGCGACTGGACGGCCGAAGATGGCGGCCTGCTGCGCTTCTGGCCGGAAGACCAGGCCCCTCCCCTGGACATCCTCCCCAGCGGCGGCACCCTGGTGACCTTCCTGTCCGACCGCTTCTGGCATCAGGTGTTGCCCGCCCGGCGGGAACGCCTGAGTCTCACCGGCTGGTTCCGGCGACGCTGATCAATCCAGCCTCACCGGCAACCGCTTCTCCAGTCTGATGGAAGCCGGCGTCAGCCGGGCACCCAGAGCGAACAGTTCCACGCCGGCGCCAGCGGCCCGACGCAAGGCTTGGCCAAAGGCCGGATCGATGTGATCGGCGGGCCGCACCGCTGCCACGTCCGCCCGCTGGACGCAGAACACCACCGCGGCCCGGGCACCCCGGCCCACCGCCTCCGCCAGTTCTTCCATGTGCTTGCTGGCCCGTTCGCTCACCGCGTCGGGAAAAAACCCCGTGTCCCCTTCCACCGCCGCCGTCACGCTCTTCACCTCCACGAAGCAGGGCCGGCCGGCGAAATCCAGCAACAGGTCGGTGCGGCTGCGGGCCGACAGCCGGGCCTCGGGGTGGACGCCGTCGAAGGCCGCCAATTCGGGAATCAGGCCCGCCTCCAGGGCATCCCGCACCAGACCGTTGGCGCGGCCGGTATGGACACCCACCAGCACGCCCGGGACCGGCTCCACCAACTCCCAGGTCCAGGCCAGCTTGCGTTTGGGATTGGCGGAGCGGGACAGCCAAACCCGGTTGCCCGCTTGCTTCAGGCCCAGCATGGAGCCGGTGTTGGGACAGTGGGCGGTGACCGTCTCGCCATTTTCCAGGGCCACGTCGGCAAGGAAACGCTGGTAGCGGCGGATCAGCCTGCCCGGGGTCAGGGAATCGTCGAACGTCATGGGGTCGGCGTGTCCGTTGGGGGCGGGCGTAGGATATTGCAAAGGGCAGTGGCGAAAATGCAGCGATAATACGCAACACTTGCCCTAGAGTAGTGCCTGTGAAGGGCCTCACAGCCTCCGGCGTCTGCGATCATGTACCGTGACATCCCTACCAGGCCAGGTGTTTCCTTCCCGGCCCCACAGCAAGCCAGGCGCGCTGATTTTTCAAGAATGTCCCGTTTTTCTTTGCATCACCCCGACTAGGAGCTTCAAATGCGAATTTCCCTGAAATCCCTGAACATCGCCCTCATCGCCGTCGGCATTGGCGGTCTGGCCACCGGTGCCTTGGCCGAGTCCCGCTATTACGATCCCTCCAATGCTGCCTCCAGCCAGGGCATGACCACCAACTACGAGCTTTACCGGACCATCGGCTGTCCGGGCCAGGGCCTGTTCGAGAAGAGCTGCGTGGA
>CAZYEY010000073.1:0-8369 GCA_964646585.1 uncultured Thiobacillus sp.
CAACCCATCATGACCCTGCGCGCCCTCCTCCTCGACTTCAATTCCTACTTCGCCTCGGTGGAACAGCAGCTGCGGCCGGAATTGCGCGGGAAGCCCGTGGGCATCCTGCCGGTCATGGCCGAGACCACCTGCTGCATCGCCGCCAGCTACCCAGCCAAGCGCCTGGGCATCAAGACCGGCACCAGCGTCGCGGAGGCCCGCAGGCTCTGTCCGCAAATGGTATTCGTCGAGGCCCGCCCCTCGGTCTACGTGGACATGCACCACCGGCTCATGGACGTGGTCAACAGCGTCATCGCCATCACCGAGGTACTGTCCATCGACGAGGTGGTGTGCGAGCTCACCGGCAGCTGGCAGCGGGAAGAAGTGGCGGTGAAGCTGGCCAAGGCCACCAAGGCGAAGATTCGCGAACAGGTGGGCGAATGCCTGACCAGTTCGGTGGGTATCGGTCCCAACCGTTTCATCGCCAAGATGGCCTCCAACATGCAGAAGCCGGATGGCCTCACCGTGGTCCATGAAAACGAACTGCCCCAGGCCCTGTACCGGCTCAAACTCAGCGACATCCACGGCGTGGGCCGCCAAATGCTGGCACGCCTGGAACGCTACGGCATCCATACCGTCGAGTCCTTGTGCCAGGCCGACCGTGCCACCCTGCGCCGGATCTGGGGTGGTATCGAAGGCGAACGTCTGTATGACCGCCTGCGGGGCGTGGATGTGCCCATGCCGCCCACCCGGCGCGGCAGCATCGGCCATTCCCACGTGCTGCCCCCCACCTTGCGCTACGACCAGGGCGCCTACGCGGTGCTGTCCAAACTTACCCAGAAGGCGGCCCGGCGCATGCGGGCAGAGGGTTTCCTGGCCCGGGGTCTCGAGGTGTGGGTGGACTGGCGTCACCGGGATCCCTGGGTGGCCGAGGCCCGCTTCAACGCCATGGCCGACACCCTGGGTCTGCTGCGCCTGCTGGACACCCTCTGGGCCGACCGTCCCCGGGGCCGGGAGCCCACCAAGGTAGGGGTGGTGCTGAAGGGCCTGACCCGGGCCGATCAGGCCTCCCTGCCCTTGTTCCCGGAAGCGGAACCCCCCCATCCCAAGGCTGTGCCCGGGCTGGATGCGGTACTGGACAAACTGCACCAGCGCTTCGGCAACGACGCAGTCTACTTCGGCGGCGCCTTCCGTGCCCTCCACGAGGCGCCCATGCGCATCGCCTTCAACCACATTCCAGATCCGGTCCTGGAGGAGGACTCGAACCATCCCGCCTGACCTGGCGTGCAGTTTGCTTATTCTCCTGCACGAATAACATTTCCACCCAGGAGAACAGCATGTCCAAGCCCCCCCGCCTCGCCGCCACGCTCGCCCTGCTGGGACTGGGCCTGACCCTGAGCACGGGCGCCCAGGCCAACGTACCGGTGTATGCCTACGCCGCTGCAGGCAATGTCGATAATCTGGACACCCTCGTCGAGGACATGACTTTCTTCGGCATGGGCACCGCCACCGCCAGCATGGACTTCGCCTCCGCCTCCACGACGCTGGGCGTGCATCATGCCCAGGCCCAAGGCAACGAAAGCGGCACCTATTTCGGCGCCCTCTCGATCTGGTCCGACATGTTCACCGCCACCGGCGGCAGTGGCGCTGGCAGCGCCAACGTCAGCATCGTCATCGACGGCGCCTTCGGGGGCGCGCCCTACGCCATGGGTGGCTACGCCCTGCTGAAGTCCAGCGAGACCATCTCACCGATGGACCTGTACACCTACTGGTCCACCGGCTTGCCCCCCGGTATCGAGGTGATCCTGTGGGGCGCGGGCGACAGCGTTTCGAGCCCGGGTCCCGTCCACGTGGTCATGACCGGCACCGTGAATTTCGATTACGGCACTCCCTTCCATCTCACCAGTATCTTCGGCGTCGCGGCGACGGGTATCGGCTCCGCCGATTTCTCCAACACGGCCACCTTCGGCATCAGCCTGAACGGCCCCGGCCAAATCACCCCCCTGTCCGGCAACGACTACATGGCCGCCGCCGTCCCCGAGGCCCACGAATGGGCGTTGATGCTGGCCGGCCTGGGCCTGGTGGGCATCCAGACCCGCCGCCGGAAGGACCGGGAAGGCCGGCTCGCGGCCTGAGTGGATACGGCACGCCGGCTTCCTCCGGTGTGCCGGTGTGCTACAGATCCTTGCGGGGATCCCTGGCGACAGCGGCGCGGTGCTGCTCGATGCTGCGGATGAGCGCATCCGCCGAGAAGCGGATGGCCGACTGGTCCACCCGCCCGGCATAGCGCAGGGCGGTCAGGGTGTCACCGCCAGCGTTCCAGGTGTAAGTCTGGTTCTCGAAGGCCACACCCTTGAGGTTGCGGATGGATTCGCTCCGCAAGCGACCCTCACCATACTTGGCCCGCAGGGCTTCCACTGCCGAAGCGAAGTGTCGCTCATCCAGATGGATGGAAATGCCCGTGAGCCTGCCGTCGAAGTAGAAGAAGAACAGGGAACGCACCGGCGCGCCGGCGATGGTCTCCTTTTCCTGGACCCGCAGACTGCAGATGGTGTCCGCGCCGGGAGCCCTGGCCGTCCGGCACTCGTACTTGGGATTGTTGGCCAGGTTGGCGATGCCGGAACCCAGTTCCATTCCCTTGAAGCCGAACGTACTGGCTGACGCCCCCTGGGTGGCGGCCGAAACCGCTACCGCACACGCGAGGAAGACTAGGCGGTTCAATCCATTTCCTCGATCCAGGCCTGCTGGATGGCCTCCAGAATCTTCTCCCCGGAACGGTTGGGATCGTCGGAGAAACCCGGCAGCTCCATCACCCAGCGGTGCAGGTCGGTGAAGCGGATGTAGCGCGGGTCCACATCCGGGTGGTGTTCCGCCAGAGCAATGGCGATGTCCAGGGTGTCGATCCATTTCATTTGCGTGCCCTCATCTCAATGCCCTCCTTCCTTCACCATGTTGATGGTGTACTTGGGGATTTCCACCACCACGTCCTCCTGGCCCATGAGGGCCTGACAGGAAAGGCGGGAGGTGGGCTCCAGGCCCCAGGCCTTGTCCAGCAGGTCATCCTCCAGTTCGGTGGCTTCGGAAAGGCTGTCGAAGCCCTCCCGCACCACCACGTGGCAGGTGGTGCAGGCGCAGGACTTCTCGCAGGCGTGCTCGATCTCGATGCCGTTCTCCAGCAGGGTGTCGCAGATGGACACCCCCTTCCGGGCCTCGAGGACGGCGCCCTCCGGGCAGAGTTCCACGTGGGGCAGGACGATCAGTTGGGGCATGACGTTTCCCGGGGATGGGTCTGGGTATTCCGGCTGGGCAGGGCGGCCAGGACGCCGTCCCAGAATTCGATGCGCGCCTCCACTGCCCGGACCGCGGCCTCCCGGGCCTCGGCGATCTTGATCAGGTCGCCGTCGCACAGTGCCTCCAGCAGCCGCAGGGAAAGCGGTGCGTGGAAATCCTCATCCAGATGGATGTGGCGCTTGAGATAGTAGTGGAAGGTGGGCGCCTGTTGCTCGGTCACCGCCATGCGTTCCAGGAAGGCCCGGAACATGGCCGGGATGATGTGCTCCCGGCCCAGGGCCAGGGCGGCAGCCACCGCGTGGGGCTGGTGGGTATCGATGTAGGCGAAGGTGACCCGGTTGAAACGGGCCGAGGGATCCGGCACCAGGCCGGAGGCCAGGGCCGCCTCGATCCCCTCGCGGCCGGCGATCTCCACGAAACGGGCCGGCCGCTCGGCATCGGCGCCGATTTCGCCCATGGCGCCGAGATAGAGCTGGAAATGGCTGGAGAACTCGCCCGGGGCACCAGGGCCGGCCTCGTCAGTCTCCTCCTCCAGCACCAACTCGTTGATGAAGCGTTGCACCGTGGGGTCGGCGCCCGGGGTCCAGGGCCAACGGGCCGGGGCCACGGTGGCCTGGAGATACTTGATGAGGGACATGAAGTCCCACACCGAATGCACGTGGTGGGCCATGAACACCCGCAGGTCATCCAGGGTCTGCACCGCACCGTAAATGGGGTGGCTTTCCAGGCGTTCCCGCAGGGAGGCAATGAACTCAGGCTCGAACAAACTCATAGTTTCAACTCATCCAGCCGGTGGCCTGTCAGGGCCTTCTTGACGGACAGATCCATGCGCCGGGCCGCGAACTCCACGGTACCCTGGTTCAGCGCCTCGGTGGCGTGCTTCACGGCGGCCAGGTCAGCACCCGCCAGAGCAGCGCGCAGAGCGGCGATCCGCTCATCGATGGCGGCCCGCTCCTCCTCGTCCAGAAGCGCGTCGCCGTTCTCAGCCAGGGCAGCCTCGGTGGCCTCCACCAGGCGCTGGGCGTCCACCTTGGCCTCCGCCAGGTTGCGGGCCGCCATGTCATCCTGGGCGTGGGCATAGGAGTCCCGCAGCATGGCGGCCACCTCGTCGTCCGTCAGGCCATACGAGGGCTTCACGGCGATGTGGGACTCAATGCCCGTGCCCATCTCCCGGGCGGTGACGGAGAGGAGGCCGTCGGCGTCCACCTGGAAGGTGACGCGGATGCGGGCCGCGCCGGCCACCATGGGCGGGATGCCCCGCAGCTCGAAGCGGGCAAGGCTGCGGCAATCCGCCACCAGTTCCCGCTCGCCCTGCACCACGTGGATGCTCATGGCGGTCTGGCCGTCCTTGAAAGTGGTGAACTCCTGGGCCCGGGCCGTGGGGATGGTGGAATTGCGCGGAATGATCTTTTCCGTGAGGCCGCCCATGGTCTCCAGGCCCAGGGACAGGGGCACCACGTCCAGCAGCAGCCAGTCGTCGCCGCTCTTGTTGCCTGCCAGCACGTTGGCCTGGATGGCGGCCCCCAGAGCCACCACCTTGTCCGGGTCCAGGTTGGTCAGCGGCGTCTGGCCGAAGAACTCACCCACCGCCGCCCGGATGCGGGGAATGCGGGTGGAACCGCCCACCATGACCACGCCCTTCACGTCGGTGGCCTGGAGCCCCGCGTCCCGCAGGGCCTTGCGGCAGGGCAGCAGGGTCTTGTTGACCAGGCTGGCGGTCATCTCGTTGAAGGTGTCCTCGGACAGGGTCAGATCCACCACTTGGCCGCTGGTCAGCACGGCGGTAATGGTGGCACGGGCGTGCTCGGACAGGGTTTCCTTGGCTTCCCGGGCCCGGGCCATGAGTAGGGTCTTATCGTGGTCATCGACGGCGTGCAAACCGGCTTTCTCCAGGATCCAGCAGTAGACGCGGCGATCGAAGTCGTCGCCCCCCAGGGCCGAGTCGCCGTTGGTGGCCAACACTTCGAACACCCCCCTGGTGAGCTTGAGAATGGAGATGTCGAAAGTGCCGCCCCCCAGGTCGTAGACTGCATAGATGCCCTCGGCGGCGTTGTCCAGGCCGTAGGCGATGGCAGCCGCGGTTGGCTCGTTCAGCAGGCGCAAGACATTGAGGCCGGCCACCCGGGCCGCGTCCTTGGTGGCCTGGCGCTGGGCATCGTCGAAATAGGCGGGCACGGTGATGACCGCCCCCACCAGCTCGCCTCCCAGGGCGGCCTCGGCCCGGGCCTTCAGCACCTTGAGGATCTCGGCGGACACCTCCACCGGGCTCTTCACCCCGGCTATGGTCTTCAACTGCACCATGCCCGGCGCGTCCACGAACTGGTAGGGCATGGTGGCGGCATCGGGGATGTCCTTGATGCCCCGGCCCATGAAGCGCTTCACCGAGATGATGGTGTTGTGGGGATCCTCGGCGGCCTGGGCCTGGGCGGCCAGGCCCACGGTAGTGGAGCCGTCCTTGTGGTAGCGCACCACGGAGGGCAGCAGACTGTGACCCCGGGCGTCGTTGAGCACTACGGAGACCCCGTTACGTACCGTAGCCACCAGGGAGTTGGTGGTGCCCAGGTCGATACCCACCGCCAGCCGGTGCTGGTGGGGGGCGGTGGACATGCCGGGTTCGGAAATCTGGAGAAGAGCCATGGAGCGGAATTCGGTCAGGGGAGCCGGTGGGGGATGGAGTGCTCAGGCCAGGCTGTCGTAAGCGGCGGCGACATCGGCCAGCAGTTTCTCGGTAAACCGGAGTTTACGCAGGGTTTCAGCAGCGGCGGCATCATCTCGGTGGGTATCCAGCACATCGGCCAGGCGTCGCTGATGCTTTCCCGCCTCTTCCCGCAGCATCTGTTCCAGCCTGTCCAGGCCTTCCAGATCCTGGGCGGCGACGGCATCGGCCAATTGCTCGCGCCATTCCATCTGCCGCGAGAGAAAATCCATGGGCATGGCCGTATTGCCCGCCGCCATGGCTTCGATGCCGCGCAGCCGCAGCAGGTAGTCCGCCCGCTCGAAAGGCCTCTTCAGGGTCTGGTAGGCCTCGTTGACCTTGGTGGCCCACTGCATGGCCAGACGCTGTTCCGATTCCCCCGCGTGGGCGAACCTGTCCGGATGGATTTCCGCCTGGATGTCCCGGTAGGCTTTTTCCAGCCGCTGCGCATCCAGCGCGAAGGTCTGGGGCAGGCCGAACAGGTCGAAGTGATTCTGGTTGAAATCCATTCGCGAGGCACGAGGCGCAAGGCGTGTGGCGTGGGCGGCCTAACTACGCCTCACCGATATTTCAAACGTTGAACGATTCCCCGCAGCCGCATGCCGACTTGACGTTGGGGTTGTGGAACTTGAAGCCCTCGTTGAGGCCTTCGCGCACGTAGTCCAACTCGGTGCCGGCCAGATAAGTCAGGCTCTTGGGATCCACGTAGACAGTGACACCCCGGCAATCGAATTTCACGTCCTCCGGATCTTCCACGTCGGCAAATTCCAGTTTGTACGCCATGCCGGAACAACCGGAGGTGCGCACCCCCAGCTTGATCCCCAGTCCTTTGCCACGCTTGGCGAGGAAATTGCGGATATGGTCGGCGGCCCGCTCGGAAAGGGTGACGGAGGCGCCGGCGGCGGCGGGGCCCATGCCCAGTTGGGACAGGTCTGAGGGCATGCCCTCGGGAACGGCGCAGGTATCGGCTCCCATGTCAGGACTCCCGCCGGACCGCCCCAAGGGTGGACTGCGCTCCTTTGAAAGGCTGTGAATGAAGTGAACGAGGGGGCTGCATCATCTCAGTGCTCCTTGGGCGGGTTGCAAGCGGTGTATTCGGCACTGCCGCCGGCATTGCCGTGCTTCTGCTTGTAGTCGGCGACGGCGGCCTTGATGGCGTCCTCGGCCAGGATGGAGCAATGGATCTTGACCGGCGGCAGGGCCAGTTCCTCGGCGATCTGGGTGTTCTTGAGGCTCATGGCTTCGTCCAGGGTCTTGCCCTTGACCCATTCGGTCACCAGGGAGGAGGAAGCAATGGCAGAGCCACAACCGTAGGTCTTGAACCTGGCGTCCTCGATGACGCCCTGCTCGTTCACCTTGATCTGCAGCTTCATGACATCGCCGCAGGCGGGGGCGCCCACCATGCCGGTGCCCACCCCCGCGTCGTCCTTGGCGAAGGAGCCCACGTTGCGGGGGTTTTCGTAGTGGTCCAGAACCTTGGTGCTGTATGACATGACTTGCTCCTAGTTCAATGCGCGGCCCACTGCACCGTGTTGAGGTCGATGCCATCCTTGTACATCTCCCAAAGGGGGGACATGTCGCGCAGCTTGCCGATTTTCTCGTGCAAGAGCTTGATGGCGTAGTCGATCTCTTCCTCGGTGGTGAAGCGGCCGATGGTGAAACGGATGGAACTGTGGGCCAACTCGTCGTTGCGGCCCAGGGCCTTGAGCACGTAGGAAGGCTCCAGGCTGGCGGAGGTGCAGGCGGAGCCAGAGGACACGGCCAGATCCTTGATGGCCATGATCAGGGACTCGCCCTCGACGAAGTTGAAGCTCACGTTGAGGTTGCCGGCGATGCGACGCTCGAAATCGCCGTTCAGATGGACTTCCTCGATGTCCTGGAGACCTTTCCAAAGCTTGTCGCGCAGGGCACGGATGCGTTCCGTCTCGGCACCCATCTCCAGTTTGGCGATGCGGAAGGCTTCCCCCATGCCGACAATCTGGTGGGTGGCGAGCGTGCCGGAACGCATGCCCCGCTCGTGACCACCGCCGTGCATCTGGGCTTCCAGGCGCACCCGGGGCTTGCGCCGCACGTAGAGGGCGCCGATGCCCTTGGGGCCGTAGGTCTTGTGGGCCGAGAAGGACATCAGGTCCACCTTCAGCTTGGCAAGGTCGATCTCCACCTTGCCGGTGGCCTGGGCGGCGTCCACGTGGAACAGTACCCCCCGGGAACGGCACAGTTCGCCGATGGCGGGGATATCCTGGATGACGCCGATCTCGTTGTTCACGAACATCACGGAGACCAGGAGGGTGTCCGGCCGGATCGCCGCCTTCAGCTCTTCCATATCGATGAGGCCGTTGGGCTGCACGCCCAGGTAAGTCACCTCGAAGCCTTCCCGCTCCAGTTCCCGGCAGGTGTCGAGTAC
>CAZYEY010000074.1:0-2702 GCA_964646585.1 uncultured Thiobacillus sp.
GGTCTGGGTGATGCCGGCAGCTGGATGTGGCCCGGTTGCTCGCTGGCCAGAGGCTCGGAGGCCAATGGCGGGCGATCCTGGTCGGGATCTGCGGCGGGTGGTACAGGCGTCTCGGCCATGGCCGGCTCGGCATCCGGCGCCGGTATCTCCAGACGGGCGCTGATGACCACGGTGCGTGGCTTGCCTGGACCGGGTGCCGGCTGGACCAGGGCCAGCAGCCCGAGGTGCAGGCAGGCCGAAAGCAACAGGGCGCGGGCGATGGGTTCCCGCAACCATATTCGCCGATTCGCCTGGATGGTCTCCTTCATCGCCACAGTATAAAGGCCCCATGGTGGCGCCCCCCGGGGGCCGGCCTTTGGCGGAACGTACGCTGCATGCCCAGCCAGGCCCGTGCACTGGGACCAGGTTCAGCGGTGGGCGAAGGTGGGCCGCCGAAAAGCCCCGACCCGCTGGAACAGGCGATCAGCGGGTGGCGTTGGTTTGGTTCAACAGCGCGTCGAGTCTGTCGGCAGGCAGGTAGCCCGGTTGTTTTTTGCCATTGGGGAAGAACATGGCGGGGGTGCCATCGACTCGCAGTTTCGCGCCCAGGGCCAGGTTCTCGTCCAGCGGATTGTCGCAGTCGGCCTTACCCTCGGGCAGCTTGTTCCGGAGCATCAAGTCCAGCCAGGCCTTGGCCCGGTCCTTGCTGCACCACACCAGCCTGGATTTGCGGCCCGCGTCCGGATGCATGGCCAGGGGGTAGGGAAAGACATAGACGGTCACGTTGTCCAGCTTGGCGAGTTCCTGTTCCGCTTTCTTGCAAAAGGGGCAGTCCGGGTCGGAGAAGATGGCCACCTTGCGCTTGCCCTCGCCCCGAACCACTTTGATGGCCTGGTCCAGGGGCAGGCTGTCCCATTTCACCTCGGTCAGCTTGTCCAGGCGTTCATCGGTGAGGTTGCGCCGGCTCTTCACCTCCAGCAGGTTGCCGGCCAGGAGGTATTCGCCCTTCTCATCGGCGTAGACCACCATGGGGCCCCGGGGGCCGTCCAGGGTCACTTCCATGATCCCGGGGAGGGCGGTCTTGGCGATGCTGGTCACCTTGGTGCCGGGTGCCAGGCTCAGCACCGCCTGGCGGATTTCTGCGTCGCCGGCCCATGCCGGCATGAGGGGGGATGCCAGCAGGGTGGCGAGGGCAAGAACAGGCAAGGCGTGCTTCATGGATACTCCAAAAACTGTGTCAAAGGATGGCATGGCGGGTCAGGGCCTGGTTCACGGGGTCGAAGCTCCCGGCCAGGTCCATGCCCCAATTGCGGAGGCGCCGGGTAAGGCTGTCGTTCCGGGCAAAAAGTTTCTTCAGGCCGCCGGTGGTGAACTGCATGCTGGCCACGTCCTCCATGCGCCGGGCGGCATAGGCGGTGAGACGGCCGATCTCGCCGGGGTCGCCGCCGGAAGCAAGCGCTTCCGCCAGCAGCCGGGAATCCCGGAAGCCCAGATTGACCCCCTGGCCTGCCAGAGGGTGGACGGTGTGGGCCGCGTCCCCCAGCAACACCAGGCCGGGGCGCACCCATTCCCGGGCCCGGCGGCGCACCAGGGGGAAGCCGGCGGCGGGGGTGATGCACGTGAGCTTGCCCAGGCCGTGGCCACCGGCGGCGGCGACTTTGTCGGCCAGCGCCTCGCCGGACAGGGCCTTGAGGACTTCCGCATGTTCCGGCGGCGTGGACCAGACCATGGAGATGCGATTGCCCGGCAGGGGCAGCCAGGCCAGCACGCCATCGGGCCGGAACCACTGGAAGGCCGTGCCGCGATGGGGTTTTTCGGTTGCGAAGTTGGCCACCACGCCCACGTGCCGGTAGTCCTCGGCGGTGATGGCGATGCCGGCCTGGCGGCGCAGCCAGGAATGGGCGCCATCGGCGGCCACCAGCAGGCGGGTGCAGAGAGTATCGCCGCCGGCCAGATGCAGCCGATGCCGGCCGTCCGGGTTCCATGTCACCGCCTGGGCCTGGGCGGCGATGGCGCGAACGTTGGCGCCGGCCCGGAAGGCACGCCACAGGCTGGCCTGGAGGCGGCTGTTCTCGGCAATCCAGGCCAGTTCGGACAAGCCGGCGTCCAGGGCGTCGAAGGTGAGGCCGCCGCCGGCGTCGCCCCGCACCCGCATCTGGTACACGGCCTGGGCTCGGACACCCTGGTCCCAACCGCCCAGGGATCGGATCCAGTCCACGTTGCCAGGGCTGTAGGCATAGATGCGGCTGTCCCAGGCTTCGCCGTCGGGACCGGGCGGGTGGGGTTCCACCACGGCGACGGCATGGGGCCCCCGGGCCAGGGCGCAGGCCAGGGCGGCGCCATTCAGGCCGCCGCCGACGATCACGATGTCGAAGTCGCTCACCATGCCTGGGCTCCGAACATCATCTTGCGGGCGAACAGGTTCTTCAGGGGCGGCGCCAGGTCCAGCAGGGCCAGGGCCGCGCCACGGGCGTGCTTCAGCACGGGATTGTCGTTGGAGAAAGCTTCCACCAGCAGGTCCGTCATCAGGCTGCCGCCGGCCACGTCGAAGCGGCGTGCACGTTGATAGTCGAGGACGAGATCAGCCTCGCCCAGACGTTCCCGGGGCGTGTCCAGGATGGCCTCGGCCAGCTTCCAGGCATCCCGCACCCCCAGGTTGAAGCCCTGGCCCGCCACAGGATGCAGCACGTGGGCGGCATTGCCGATGCGCAGCACCCGGGGGG
>CAZYEY010000075.1:0-2824 GCA_964646585.1 uncultured Thiobacillus sp.
ATACGGGTGGGTGAACACCGGTCCCGGCCGCGACTGGGCAGGCGGGGCGGCAAAATCTGAAGGAAATCCGGCGTGCCGCAGCTGGTGGGGCCCGACGGCCAGGATCAGGGGCGCCAGCAGGCCCGCCACGGCGGGCTCGTCTTCCACCGCAAGGATGGCCAGGGCCCGTTCGGGCAAGGCAGGCGCAGCGTTTTCGGACATGGGGTAGATTTGGGCAATGGACGCGACATCCGATTCGGCCATGGCCGGGGCGGCGGGCGCCGCTTCGCCCCCCCGGCCCCGCCCCGCCTGGCGCCATTCCCTGCTCACCACCCTGCTGGCGGCCACGGCGGTGAGCGTGCTGGCCATGAGCGTCCTGCTGTATCTGGCCATCGACCAGGTGGTAAGTCAGCAATTCCAGCAACTGCGGGCCGAGCGCCTGGCCCACGCCGGCGGGCTGGCGCGACAGGCCGTGGCCCGGGAGTTGGCCGCCCTCTCCAACCTGGGGGCGCTGCTGGGCCAGGATACGGAACTCATCAACGCCACCTATTACCACCTCTATCTGGATGGCGAGATCGCTCATCCCGTGGCCGCTGTGAAACGGGTCGCAGAGGGGTTCCACCTGGAGGCCGCGCGCCTGTGGGATACGGGCGGCCGCCTCATCGCCGCCGCGCCGGGGCGAACACCCCCCGTGGCCCCGCCGGCGGACCCGGAGCGGCCGGACGCCCGCCTGGCCTGGATCGACGGCGCGCCCTGGCTGACGGTGCGCCAACCCCTTGCCCGGGCCGGCAATACCATGGCCGTGCTCTGGCTGGGCCGGCCCCTGGTGCAGGTGCTGGCCAACCTGTTTCCCGCCGGCGGCGAGGTAGTGGTGCGGGTGGACCGGCCGGGACAGCCGCCCCGGGGGCAACGTGTGGCCCTGGAGGGCGTGGAGGGACCGCCAGTCTGGCTGGACGTGGCGGTGGAGGACAGCGCCGGCCGGGCCCTGGCCACGGTGAAGACCCTGCTCTTGTGGCTCATGCCCGCCGCCGGCCTGATCCTGCTGGGGGTGCTGGGACTGATCCTGCGCCGCCAGCTCCACCCCCTGGCGGACCTGACCCGGGCGGTGGCCGGTGTGGGCCGGGGCGAATTCGAACCCCTGGCGGAACCCGCCGGCCAGGACGAGGTGGCCCGCTTGGTGCAGGCCTACAACGCCATGACGACGGACCTGGCCAAGCTACGGGAGCTGGAGCATCGCATGCAGCAGCAGGAACGGCTGTCCGCCATCGGCCGCATGGCCGCCCGGGTGGCCCATGACATGAACAACCCCCTGGCCGTGGTGCGGGGCGTAGCCGAACTCCAGGCCAAGCAGGCCGGGGCAACCGGCGACGGCCCGCTGCGGGAAGACGCCGCCCTGGTGCTGCACCACATCCAGCGCTGCCAGCGCACGGTGGAGCAGCTCCTGGCCTATGGCCGCCCGGTGCGGCTGGCCACGGAACGGCATGACCTGAACGAACTGTGCGGCGCCATGATCGCCCGCTGGCGGCGCCTGAACCCGGACCAGGCGGTGACATTCCGCTCCGCCCCCCAGGCCCTCTACGCCGACGTGGATCCCCACCAGTGGGAACGGGTCATGGACAACCTGCTGGACAACGCCCGGGACGCGGCGGCGGGTGGGACCGTGACAATCTCCCTGGCGCCCCACGGCTCAGGGCATGAAATCCGCGTGCTGGACAGCGGCCCCGGCTTCGCGCCGGAGATCCGTGCCCGCCTGTTCGAGCCCTTTCACACCACCAAACGGGGCGGCAGCGGCCTGGGGTTGGCCAGTTGCCTGGCCATCGTCCAGGCCCATGGCGGCGAGATGACGCTGGGGGACGGTCCGGGAGGCGAGGTGGTGGTCCGGCTGCCGGCCGTCTGATCCGGTTTTACCGACCGCCGCCAGCCCGCCGATAGCAGGTATCGACCTTGCCGCCTGCCTCCGGTGTCGTCCAGTAATGGCTGCCCCGGTCGCTGTAGAACGTGCAGGGCAGCCCTTGGGCACGAATGACTTCCCGGATGCCGAGAAAGCCGCTGGCCGTGCCTTCCTCTTCGACGAAGCGCATGTCGTAATGCTCGCTGGTCGCCTCGTCCAGGGTCACGATCAGGTCCCACATTTGATCCGGCACCCATTCGTGCCGGCTGCCGTCCTGATGGATCATCATCCCCGGCAGCGGCATGCGCTCCCGCTTCTTGCGGTGCGCCCCCTTCTTCTGCCCTTTCTCGACCAGGCCAGCGGCCTGAAGCTGTTTCTTGACCCAGCTGTAGCTTCGGCTGCCGCCATCCCGCCGGTACCAGGCATGAAAGTGCCGCACGTTCCTTCCCAGGTGTCGGCTGCGGTAAAGCTCGGTCAGCGCCACGACCTCATCGACCGGCGCCCGCCGGTTCGACACCTGCTCCAGCCGGCGGTCGATCAGTCCTTGCAGACCATCGGCCTCGAACCGCACCAGATAGCGCCGGAAATTGCGCTCGCTCATGCCCAATAACTGGGCCGCCTCGGCCTGCGTCAGCCGCCCCCCGTTCCTGCCTTCATACGATTCTTCGAATCTCATCTTCCGGATCTCCTGCAACAGCTCCGTCCGCCTCATCGGCCACCTCCTTCAGGTGACTATGACGACCGGACAGATCGCGTGCTAGAAATCCGGACAACTCAAAAACTCACACAACACTCACAACATTCTGCCTTGACCGGAAAGGCTTTTCACGCTTAAATGCAAAACTTCGTTCGTGCTTGGAACCTTGGCCGAACCAAGGCCAGGTAGCTCAGTTGGTAGAGCAGCGGATTGAAAATCCGCGTGTCGACGGTTCGATTCCGCCCCTGGCCACCAAT
>CAZYEY010000076.1:0-21573 GCA_964646585.1 uncultured Thiobacillus sp.
GCATGGCCTTGGCCACCTGGTTGTCCACGAACCAGGACAGGGCCTCCTCATCCATGCGCCGGGAGGCCACCGTGTAAGTCAGGATGGGCATGCCCGCCAGATCCACCCGGGCGATGACCGGATCCCGCAAATCCGCCGGCAGGTCCGAGCGGATGCGGGCCACCGCCTCCCGGACGTCGTCCACCGCCTCCTGGGTGGGCTTCTCCAGGCTGAATTCGATCGTGGAAGTGACGCTACTGTCCTGGATCCTCGAATAGATGTGCCTGACCCCCTGGACGGCCGCCACCGAGTTCTCGATCTTGCGGGCCACCTCGTTTTCCAGCTGGCTCGGCGATGCGCCGGGCAGGGCCGCGGTCACCGATACCATGGGCAGGTCCACGTCCGGGAAGTTCTGGATCTTCATGGCCCGGAAGCCGGACAACCCCAGCACCGTCAGGAGGATGAAGAGCAGGACCGCCGGAATGGGGTTGCGGATGGACCAGGCGGAAACGTTCATGGCTCGTTCACCTGAGCGCCGGGGCATCCACCACCCGCACCAGGTCGCCGTCCGCCAGGAAGGCGCCCCCCGCGGCCACCACCCGGGCGGCCGCGTCCAGGCCGCCGGTGATCTCCACCAGATCGCCCCAGCGCCGGCCCACGCTCACTTTGGTGAGGACCACCCGGGAATCGGCGCCCACCCGGAACACGTAGCTGAAGCCTTCCCGCAGCACCACCGCGCCCTGTGGCAGGGTGAGGGCCCGGGCGGCGCCGATCTCGATGTCGCCCCGGGCGAACATGCCGGCCCTGGCGGGACCAGGCTGGAGCAGGTCCACATAAGCCATGCCGTTGCGGGTACGGGCATCCACGGTGGGGGCCAGGATGCGCAGGCGGCCGGAGACGACCGCGCCGTCGGCCAGGGTGACCCGGGCCGCCATGCCGGGCCGCAGCCGGGACAGGTCGGCGGCGGCCACCTCGGCTCGCCATTCCAGGCGGCCCCTGCGGATCAGCCGGAACAACTCCTCCCCGGCGCCGGGCACCGCCCCCACGGTGGCGTTGCGGGCGGAGATGATGCCGTCGTCCGGCGCCGCCACCCGGGTCTGGGCCAGACGCAATTCCTTCGTTCGCAGATTGGCCCGCCGAGCCTCCAGACGGGCCCGGGCGGCGTTCTCCAGGGTTTCCGCCTGGCTTACCTTCTGCTCGCTGATGAAGCCGGAAGCCCGCAACTCCCGCTGGCGGCGGGCGTCGGCCACCGCCTCCGCCAGGTTGGCCTCGGCTTCCGCCACCGCCGCCCTGGCCTCGGCCAGATCGGCTTCCACGGTCTCCGAGGCGAAACGGGCCAGCAGCTGGCCACGTCTGACCCGGTCGCCCACGTCCACCCGCACCTCCTCCAGACGCAGCCCCCCCGCCTCGGTGCCGATGACCGCCTCCTGCCAGGCGGCGATATTGCCGTTGGCGCCGACCCGCAGGGGCAGGGTCGCGGTCTTGGGCTGGATGGCGCCGACGCTGAGGGCAGGCTTGGCAGCGGGTGCTGGCGCGGCGGCGACCGGCAGGGCCAGGGCGGCGAGAAGCAGAACGAACGGCGCGGGGCAAGGCATGGGGGTCGGGCACGCGGGGCGCCGGAACGGCAAAGCTGGGATTATCCAGAAAAACCATCCGGCCCAGGCTATGCCCCGCGCAGCCGGACTGAGCGCGTCAATCCTTCAGGAAAAGCTGTAACAGCTCGTTGAGGAAGCGCCGGCCCGCCGCGCTGGGACGGATGTTGTGCAAGTCCCGATCCAGCAGGCCGCGCTCCTGGGCCAGGGCCAGGGCCGGTTCCGCCACGGCGATGGACAGGCCGGCGCGGGCCTCGAACAGGCGCGGATCGAAGCCCTCGCTCAGGCGCAGGGCGTTCATCATGAATTCGAACAGCCGGTCGGCCCGCCCCAGTTCCCGACGTTCGGCGATGCCAGCTCCGGCGTCCGCCGCCGGGACCGCCTCCAGATAGGCTCTGGGGTGCTTCACCCGGGCCTGGCGCTCGATGCGGTCGAGGAAGGACAGCTTGCCGTGGGCGCCGGCGCCGATGCCCAGGTAATCGCCGAAGGTCCAATAGTTGAGGTTGTGGCGACAGCGGTGGTCCGGCTTGGCGAAAGCGGAAGTCTCGTAGTTCCGGTAGCCCGCCCCGCCCAACAGATCCTCCGCCTGGGCCTGCATGTCGGCGGCCAGATCGTCGTCGGGCAATTCCGGCGGTTGGGCGGCGAAGGGGGTGTTGGGCTCCAGGGTCAGGTGATAGGCGGAAAGATGGGGGGGCGCCAGGCACAGGGCCGTTTCCAGATCGCGGCGGGCATCTTCCAGACTCTGCCCCGGCAGGGCATACATGAGGTCCAGGTTCACTTCCTCGAACAGGTCCAGGGCCGCCTCCGCCGCCGCCCGGGCCTCCCTGTCGTCGTGGATGCGGCCCAGGGCCTTCAGGTGGGCCGGGTTGAAGCTCTGGATGCCCAGGGACAGTCGGTTCACCCCCGCCTCCCGATAGCCTCGGAAGCGGGCCATCTCGAAGGTGCCCGGATTGGCTTCCAGGGTGATCTCCGCCACCGGCGAAACCCGCAACAGGGTGCGCGCCGCCACCAGCAGTCGGTCGATAGCCTCCGGCGAGAACAGGCTGGGGGTGCCGCCGCCGATGAAGACACTGACCACCTCCCGGCCCCAGACATCGGGAACGGACCGCTCCAGGTCGCGGATCAGGGCATCCACGTATGCCGTCTCGGGAATGCCGTCCCGCGCCGCGTGGGAGTTGAAGTCGCAGTAGGGACACTTGCGCACGCACCAAGGGATATGGACGTACAGGCTCAACGGCGGCGGCGCCCTTAGGACGCCGTCCGGACGCAACGGCATGGTGGCCGCCGGCCTATAATCCGCCCCATCAATCACCGGGGAGCCCCCCCATGGGCGAAGACGCACCGAAGCTGGATCTGTCCACGTTTCTGCTTTCCTCCATCCATGACATGAAGAACTCCCTGGGGGTGATGACCGCCTACCTCCAGGACGCCCTGGCCCCGCCGGATCCGGACGGGGACCGCAGCAGCGCCCGGGAGAAGACCGCCCAGGCCCTGTACGAGGCTCAACGGGTGACAGACCACCTGGTCCAGCTCCTGGCGATCTACAAGATCGACCAGGAATTCTATCCCTTCGACCCCCAGGACCACGCCCTCGCCGACCTGGCCCAGGAAGCCCTGGCCCGGGTTGTGGACCTGGCCGGGCTCCAGGGCATCGCCGTGGATTGCGACTGCCCGGACGAGCTTTACGGCTGGTTCGATTTCGAGCTGGTGTTCGGCGTGGTGGTCCAGGCCCTGCACAACGCCCTGCGCTATGCCCGGAGCCGGGTGCGGTTGAGCGTCGCCGCCCAGGGGAACGGTGTGGGCATCCGGGTGGAGGACGACGGCCCCGGCTTCCCCGATTTCCTCCTCGCCCAGGGTGACGGCGTGGAAAAGGGCATCAGCTTCGAGACCGGCAGCACCGGCCTGGGGCTCTACTTCGCCGGCGTAGTCGCCCGCCTGCACCAGGGCGGCGGCCGCCGCGGCCACATCCAGCTTGGCAATGGCGGCGGACTGGGGGGCGGCGTCTTTACCCTGGAGCTGCCCTGATGATGGGACCCGCCATCCGGCCCGACCTGTCGAAGAGCCGCATTCTCATCGTCGAGGACTATGAAGGCATGCGCGGCATCCTGCGCGACATCCTGGTCAAGGGCGGCGCCACCCACCTCACTTTCGCCGCCGATGGTCAGGACGCCATCGTCCTGCTGGAACGCCATCGTTACGATGCCGTGCTGTGCGACCTCCATCTCGGCCGGGGCCTCAACGGCCAGCAGCTCCTGGAGGAGGCCCGCCATCGCCAGTTGCTGCCGCCCCATGCGGTCTGGCTCATGGTCAGCGCCGAGAAGACCGCGGAGATGGTCACCGGCACGGTGGAATCCCGCCCGGACGACTACCTGGTCAAGCCTATCACCGAAACGCTGCTATTCACCCGGCTCGCCCGGCAGATGACGCGCAAGCAGGCCCTGGCTCCCATCGAGCAGGCCATGCGCGACCGGGAGTACCTCAAGGCCCTGAACCTCACCGAAGCCCAGCTTGCCAACGCCAATCCCCATGCCTGGGATCTCAAGCGACTGAAGGCCGAACTGGCGCTGCACACCGGCAACCATGGCCATGCCCGGGAGGTGTTCCTGGAGGCCCTGAGCCAGCGGGATCTGCCCTGGGCCCGCCTGGGCCTGGCCAAGATCCACTTCCTGGAAGGCCATTACGACGACGCCCGGCGTGAACTGGAACAGGTCACCAAGGGCAACCGGGCCTATCTGGAGGCCCACGACTGGCTGGCCCGGGCCCTGGACAAGCTGGGCGACCTGGAAGGCGCCCAGAACGTGCTCACCCGGGCGCTCACCACCTCGCCCCGGGCGCCCCTGCGCCAGGGTCACCTGGGCGAGGTCGCCTTCCGCCGGGGCGACCTCAAGACCGCCGTCCAGGCGTTCCAGCGCCATGTGGAGCTGGCCCGCATGACCCCCCTCAAGGCCCCGGATCCCTACCTCTGGCTGTCCCGGGTCAATCTGGCCCTGGGCCGCAAGGATGACGCCCTGCGGGCCCTCGCCGAGCTCGCGACGGACCTACGCGAAGACAGCGCCGCCCGGCTGCTTTCCCGCGCCATGGAAATTCCCATCCGCCTGGCCACCGGGGAAAAGGATCGAGCCAGCGCTCTGGCCGCCGAACTGGCCGAACCCCTGCGCAACCAGGCCCATGAGCTGCCCGCCGAAGCCCTGCTGGATCTGGCCGCGCCCCTCATGAGCCTGGGTGACAAAGCCACCGCCGAAAGCCTGCTCACCAGCCTGGTGGCCAACAACCACGAACACCCGGAATACCTGGAACGGGCCCAGGCCGTCTACGCCCAGTCCGGCCGGGAAGACGAAGGCCGCGAACTGGTGGCCCGCATCACCCGCGCCGCCGTGGACACCATGAACCACGGTGTCCAACTCGCCCGGGAAGGCAGGCTGGAGGAAGCCATCACCCTCACCCGGGAAGCCCGGGAACGCATGCCCAACAACCCCCGCCTGCTCCTCAACCACGCCTACCTGCTCATCGCCTGGCTTGAACGCTTCGGCCGCGACGCCGGCATCGCCGCCGAAGCCCGGAATTGCATCGAGACCGCCCGCCGCCTGAACCCCGGCGAAAAGCGCGCGGGTGAATTGATGACCAAGCTGGAGCTGGCCGGGAACGACTTCGGCGGGGATTGAGAAAACCCGGGGGAGGCCGGATGCCTTGCCCGACTACGCGGCGCGGAGCTTCTCCGCCAGGGCCCGCAGGGCCTGGCCCCGGTGGCTGACCGCGTTCTTTTCGTCCGGGTCCAGTTCGGCGCCGGTCTTGCCGAACTGGGGGACGAAGAAATAGGGATCGTAGCCAAAACCGCCCTCGCCCCGGGGTTGGTCGATGATTTCGCCATGCCAGGCGCCCTCGGCGATGATGGGCTGGGGGTCGTCGGGATAGCGCACGTAGACCATGACGCAGTAGTAATGGGCGCGGCGGTTGGCCTCGCCGCGCAGGGTCTCGATGAGCTTCTGGTTGTTGCGCTCGTCGGACTTGGGCTCTCCGGCGAAACGGGCGGAGTGGACGCCGGGGGCGCCGTTGAGGGCATCCACGCAGATGCCCGAGTCGTCCGCCAGGGCCGGCAGGCCCGTGTGGGCGGAAGCATGGCGGGCCTTGGCGATGCAGTTCTCGACGAAAGTGACGTGGGGCTCGGGGCACTCCGGCACGCCGAAGGCGCCCTGGGGCAGGGCCTCGAGTCCCAAGGGCTCCAGGATGCGGGCGATCTCCCGCAGTTTGCCGGCGTTGTTGGAGGCGATGACGATCTTTTTCATGGCGGTTTTCCTCAGACGGCAATGGCGGCCTTCTGGGCGGCCATGAGTTCCCGGATACCCTTCTCGGCCAGGTCAAGCAAGGCGTTGAGTTCGGCCCGGCTGAAGGCGGCGCCTTCGGCGGTGCCCTGGACTTCGATGAGCCTGCCGGCCAGCATGACCACATTCATGTCGGTGTCGCAGGCCACATCCTCGGCATAGTCCAGATCCAGCACGGGGGTACCGTTCCAGACACCCACGGAGACGGCTGCCACCTGGTCGCGCATGATGCTGGCGGGAAGCTTGCCTTCCTTCACCAGCCATTCGATGGCGTCGTGAACGGCGACCCAGGCACCGGTGATGCTGGCGGTGCGGGTGCCGCCATCGGCCTGGAGCACATCGCAGTCCACGTGGAGGGTGCGCTCGCCCAGCTTGTCCAGGTCCACGGCGGCGCGCAGGGAACGGCCGATGAGGCGCTGGATCTCCTGGGTGCGGCCGGACTGCTTGCCCCGGGCCGCCTCCCGGTCGCCCCGGGTGTGGGTGGCGCGAGGCAGCATGCCGTATTCGGCGGTGAGCCAGCCGCCACCGCTACCTTTCACATGGGGAGGCACCCTGTCCAGCACGCTGGCGGTACACAGCACCTTGGTGTCGCCGCATTCCACCAGGACGCTGCCTTCGGCGTGCTTGGTGTACTTGCGGGTGAGGCGAACGGCGCGCAACTGATCCGGCGCGCGTCCGGAAGGACGGGATGGGATGGTCATGGTTTTCCTTTGGTCTTGCAGAATGTGGTCGGCGGCTGGCGATCAACCCTTGCGGGGATAGCGGGCCAGGGCGGCCTGGATGTCCGCCACCGCCTTGTCCATCTCCGCCTCGGTGGGCACCGGCAGTTCCCTGTCCTTGTCGCTCAGGCGCTTCAACTGGGTGGTAAAGCCATCCAGGCCCAGGTCATCACCCTGCACCAGTTCGCCATTGTCGAAGCTCTCCTCGCCGTAGCGCATGGCCACCACGGACAGGTTGTCGCCGAACTGACCGGCGCGGAATTCGGCGTGGTCCATCATGTGCTTCACCGCCCGCTCCAGGGGATAGACACGCAGGGTGGCGAGCATCTCGTCGGGGCTGAGCTCGGGCCAGACGCCATCGGTGCACATGAACAGCACGTCGCCCTCCTGGAGCTTCACGGGCTGATCGATCTCGATGTCCGGCAGCATGTAGCCACCCACCGAGTTGTAGAGCTTGTTGCGGTCCGGATGGACGGACATCTGGCTTTCATCCAGCAGTCCCTCGTCCACCAGCTGCTGCACAGCGGAATGATCCCGAGTGCGGAACAGGAAGGCGCGGCGGCTGAACTGGTAGAGCCGGGAGTCGCCCACGTGGGCCCAGCAGGCCATGCCCCGCTGCACCACGCAGACCACGCAGGTGGTACGGGGTGGGTCGGGCATGCGATGGCGCAGGGCATATTCGTTGATGGCGTCATGGGCGGCATAGATGCCATCCAGCAGGAAGGCGGACATGTCCGGCAGAACCGGTTTGGCCCGGGACTGGAACAGGCTGGTGATGACCTCCACCGTCATCTGGGAGGCCACCTCCCCCTTGTTGTGCCCCCCCATGCCATCACAGAGCACCATCAACAAGGCGTCCGATGTGTAGGCGTAAGCCACCCGGTCCTCGTTATAGGGCCGGCCACCCCGGCGGCTGGCCTGGAACACGACATATTTCATAGCTGACGGGTCAAGCGATCCTTGATGAGAGCGAACAGGGTGGGCTTCTGGTTGCGGGCGGTCTGAGCCATGGCGATGAGCCGCTTCTGCACGGAGAACACGCTCTGGGGCCGTTCGGTGTAGTTGAGCCTGAGCATGGAGTCCACCATCTCCAGCAGGGCCTTGGAGTAGAGGCCGGAGTGGGACTTGGATACCGGCGTCAGCCGATCCTTTTCCACCCGCTCGTCGGCGGGGGGCGGCGCGCTCTTGGTGATGCAGGAATACATGGTGGCGCCCACGCTGTAGATGTCGGTCCAGGGCCCCAGCCGGTCGCGTTGTTTGTACTGCTCCGGCGCCGCGAAGCCCGGGGTGTACATGGGCGAGGTCATCAGCAGGTCCTCGGTCAACGCCTGGCGGGCGGCGCCGAAGTCGATGAGCACCGGGGAGCCGTCGGCGCGGATGTAGATGTTGGAGGGCTTGATGTCCAAGTGCAGGATCTTGTGGGCGTGGACCTCGCGCAGGCCGTTCAGGAGCTGGATGAATACACCACGCAGGAAGGTCTCGCGCATGGGCTCCTCCAGGCTGGTGATGTGCTTTTGCAGGGTCTTGCCCTGTTCGTACTTCATCACCATGTAGACCGTGTCGTTGGCGCGGAAGAAGTTGAGCACCTTCACCACGTTGGGGTGGCGGATGTTGGCCAGGGAACGACCTTCCTCAAAGAAGCACTTCATGCCATAGCGGAAGGAGGCCTCCTTGTCGCTGGACAGGGGCACCACCGTGCCCAGCTCACCGCGCCGGACCACGCCGCCAGGCAGGTACTCCTTGATGGCCACCGGCTGGCCGTCGATGTCGAAGGCCAGATAGACCAGGGAGAAACCGCCACCGCCGATCTTCCGATCAATGACGTATTCGGCCAGGTGATAGCCGTGGGTCAACGGTTCGGTCAATTGGGCGGCCATGAGTTGGCGTAAGATGCGTCGCTCTTCGTTGTGTCATTGAAGGATAACCAAGATTGTGGCGGCCATGAAGGAAACCAGAAAGGAAAACCTGCGCAGCATGACCGGCTACGCGGTGGAAACGGCGGACATCCCCGCCGGGCAACTGTCCTTGGAACTGCGCGCGGTCAATTCCCGCTTCCTGGATCTCGCCTTCCGCATGGGCGAGGACTTCCGCGCCCTGGAGCCGACCCTGCGCGAGCGCATCGCAGAAAAGGTGAGGCGGGGCAAGCTGGAATGCCGGGTCAATTTCGCCCCCCGGGAGAACGCCGTTCTACCGGCAGTCCTCAACCCCAGCCTGCTGGATCAGTTGAAATCCCTCTCCGATGCGGCCCAGGCTGCCTTCCCCGGCGCCCGCGCCCTGGGGGTGGCGGAAATCCTGCGCTGGCCCGGCATGCTGGGCGACACCACCCCCGATCTGGAATTGCTCCACGCCACTGCCCTCAAGCTCATGGACTCCGCCCTGGGCCAGTTCAACGCCAGCCGCGCCCGGGAAGGCGAAAAGCTCAAGGCGACGATCCTGGACCGGGTCGCTGCCATGCGCGAACACGTGGCCCGCATCCGCCCGCGCGCGCCGGAGATCATCGCCGCCTACCGGGAAAAGCTGTCCAAGCGCCTGGAAGAACTGCTACCCAACCCGGACCAGGACCGCATCCATCAGGAAGTGGCCCTGTTCGCCCAGAAGATCGACGTGGACGAGGAGCTGGACCGGCTCCTCACCCACCTGGACGAGGTGACGCGGGTTCTGGAGGCTGGCGGCGCCGCCGGCAAGCGCCTGGACTTCCTCATGCAGGAACTCAACCGGGAAGCCAACACCCTGGGCTCCAAGTCCGTCTCCCTGGAACTCACCCAGACCTCGGTGGAACTCAAGGTGCTCATCGAGCAGATGCGGGAACAGATCCAGAACATCGAATAGGCATCCCGCCACCCGCTTCCTGGCTGGCGCATGGCTCCACCCTTGTGATGCGCCTTGCCGGCCAACTGGGTCACCCGATTGGTCCCGGTAAGGACTCTACCCGCAGACATCGGTGTTGCACTGCCGTCTGATTTGATGGGGAACGCATCCAAGGCATCGCCCCCCGTGAAGCTTCACGACGTTGCCATGGACCAGTAGAGATCCCTCCGCCCCGGGATCAACCCCTTCCGCGCAGGGTTTGACGCGCGCTCCACTCCGAGGGGTGGGCGTCGCCCCCCCATCAGCCGGCCGGCGTGCCCACTGGGTTCCGCAGCCGGATATGCAATTCCCGCAGCTGCTTCTCGTCCACCACGTTGGGTGCGTTGGTCATCAGGCAGCTGGCGCGCTGGGTCTTGGGGAAGGCGATGACATCCCGGATGGATTCGGCGCCCGTCATGAGCGTCACCAGCCGATCCAGGCCGAAGGCCAGGCCGCCGTGGGGCGGAGCGCCGTACTTCAGGGCATCCAGCAGGAAGCCGAACTTCTCCTTGCGTTCTTCCGGGCCGATGTTGAGGGCGGCAAACACCTTCTCCTGCACCTCCTCACGGTGGATACGGATGGAGCCGCCCCCCACCTCCCAGCCGTTCAGCACCATGTCGTAGGCCTTGGACAAAGCGTGGCCAGGCGCGGAGGCGAGATATTCCTCATGGCCGTCCTTGGGACTGGTGAAGGGGTGGTGCAGGGCGTCCCAGCGGTTCTCGTCCTCGTTGAACTCGAACATGGGGAAGTCCACCACCCACAGGGGCGCCCAGGCCCGGCCGTCCACGTAGCCCTTCTCGTGGCCGATCTTGGCCCGCAGCGCCCCCAGGGCGTCGTTCACCACCTTGGCGCGGTCGGCGCCGAAGAACAGGATGTCGCCATCCCCGGCGCCGGTGCGGGCCAGGATCTCGGTAAGCGCCGCGTCGTGCAGGTTCTTGACGATGGGAGATTGCAGGCCGTCCCGGCCGCGGGCCTTTTCATTCACCTTGATCCAGGCCAGGCCCTTGGCGCCGTAGATCTTCACGAACTCGGTCCAGGCGTCGATCTCACCCCGGCTGAACTCGCCGCCTTTCGGCACGCGGATGGCGGCCACCCGGCCGTTGGGGGCGTTGGCGGGGCCGGAGAAGACCTTGAAATCCACGTCCTTCATCACATCGGTGAGTTCGGTGATTTCCAGGGTCACGCGCATGTCCGGCTTGTCGGAGCCGTAGCGGGACATGGCCTCGGCGTAGGTCATGCGGGGGAAAGGGTCGGGCAGGTCGATGCCCTGGGCCTGCTTGAACATGTCGCGGATCATGCCCTCCACCAGGGCCATGACGTCGTTTTCCTCCACGAAGGACATCTCCAGGTCCACCTGAGTGAACTCGGGCTGGCGATCGGCTCGCAGGTCCTCGTCGCGGAAGCACTTGACGATCTGGAAGTAGCGGTCGAAGCCGGACACCATCAAGAGCTGCTTGAACAGCTGGGGGGACTGGGGCAGGGCGTAGAACATGCCGTCGTGCACCCGGGAGGGCACCAGGTAGTCCCGGGCCCCTTCCGGCGTGGAGCGGGTAAGCATGGGGGTTTCGATGTCCATGAAGCCGTGCCGGTCCAGGTAGTCCCGCATGAGCTTGGCCACCCGGTATCGGAGGCGCAGGTTGTGCTGCATGGGGGGGCGGCGCAGGTCCAGGTAGCGGTACTGCAGGCGGATGTTCTCGTTGAGGTTCTCGTCGTCCAGCTGGAAGGGGGGCGTGAGGCTGGGGTTGAGCACTTCCAGGCTTTGGGTGAGCACCTCCACCATGCCCGTGGGCAGGTTGGTGTTCTCGGTGCCGGCGGGCCGGGGCCGCACCTTGCCCACCACCTTCAGCACGAACTCGGCGCGGGTCTCCTCCGCCACCTTGAAGGCCTCCGGGGTGTCCGGGTCGATCACCACCTGCACCGTGCCTTCCCGGTCTCTGAGGTCGATGAAGATGACCCCGCCATGGTCGCGCCGGCGGTGGGCCCAGCCGCACAGGTTGACGATCTGGCCGATGTGGTCGGCGTTCACGGCGCCGCAGTAGTGGGTACGCATGCTGTTTTCCTAGGTAGAAACTCAGTCGCCCGGATAGTTGGCGATGGCGGGTTTGATGGGCGTGGCCACCACGCCCATGGAGACGATGGCCTTGAATGCGGCGTCCACGCTCATGTCCAGTTCGATGACCGCGTCGCGCCGCAGGTAGAAATAGAAGCCGTTGACCGGGCTGGGGGTGGTGGGGATGAACACAGCCACGTATTCATCGTCCAATTGCGAGGCCACTTCATCCGGCAGATTGGTCTGGAAGGCCAGGGACCAGGCGTCCGGATGGGGGTAGCGCACCAGCAGCACCTTCCGGAAGGCCATGCCGGAACCGGACAGGAGGCTGTCGGACACCTGCTTGACGCTGCCGTAGATGGACTTGACCACCGGGATGCGGGTCACCAGACCCTCCCAGAATGCCACCAGGCGCTGACCGATGAGGTTGGTGGCCAACAGGCCGGTGATCACGATGACCGCGGCGGTGAGGATGAGCCCCAGACCGGGAATGCTGACCCCCAGCCAGGCTTCCGGCCGCCAGGCTTCCGGCAGCAACAGCAGGCTCTGATCCATGAAGGCGAACAGGGCCGTGAGCACCCAGAAGGTGATGCCCAGGGGCACCAGGATCAGGAGGCCGGTCAGGAAATAACGCTTGAGGGCGGTCATGGAAGCTCGCTAAACAAATCGGGCAAACGCGTTGGCGTTTGCCCGATTCGTCAGGGTGGAAGGCGTCAGCCGGCGCAGGCGGGGCAGGCACCAGTACCGCAGGCCGGAGACGGCGCTTCGGGTTTGGCGCCACCGTTTTTGAAGTCGGTGACGTAATAGCCATTACCCTTGAGCTGGAAGCCGGCGGCGGACAACTGCTTGGCCAAGGCGGGCTTGCCGCAGGACGGACAATCGGTGAGTGGGGCGTCACTCATTTTCTGCATGACGTCCTGCTCGAAGCCGCACTCGGAACACTTGTAGGCGTAAATGGGCATGATGGACTCCTGATCGCTAAGTGGCGGAATTGTATCAACGTTTTCTTATATTTAGCCGAACCCGACAGTTTTCAAGCCATGTGCGCATGCTGTTTGAGGCGCACGTAATCCACCTTGCCCGACCCCAGCAGGGGCAGGGTGTCCACCACCCGGATGCGGCGGGGCAGGGCGATTTCCGGATAGCCCAGGCCCTTGGCTGCAGCGGCCAGTTGTTCCCGGGTCAGTTCCGAGTCGGTGGTGAATAGCACGATGAGCTCTCCCCGGCCTTCATCGGAGATACAGGTGGCAGCGTGCAGGGCCTCGCCGGAAACGCTGCGGGCGATGGCTTCCACCACCTCCAGGGAGACCATCTCTCCGGCCACTTTGGCGAAGCGCTTGAGGCGCCCCTGGATGGCGAGGAAGCCGTCGGCATCCAGATCCACTACGTCGCCAGTGTTGTACCAGCCCTCGCCGGCCTCGGAGCGGGGCGGCTCCAGCAGACCCGGCCTGTCGTAACGGTAGTAGCCGGACATGATGTTGGGACCGCGCACGTGCAGTTCACCGCCATGCTCGATGCCGGGAACGGGAACGATGCGGGCCTCCACCCCGGGCAGGAGGCGTCCCACGCTGCCGGGCCGGTTGTCCTGGGGACGGTTCACCGCCAGCACCGGCGCGGTCTCGGTGGCGCCGTAGCCTTCCAGGATGTCGACGCCGAATTTCTCCAGCCAGGTCCGGCGGACGCTGTCGGCCAGTTTCTCGGCGCCGGCGATGACATAGCGCAGGGACTTCAGATCCTCCGGCTCGGCGTTGCGGGCGTAATGGTTGAAGAAGGTGCTGGTGCCGAACATGACCGTGCATTGCTTTTCCCGCACCAGTTGGGGAATCACCTTGAAATGCAGGGGGCTGGTATAGATCACCAGACGGGCGCCGCAGACCAGGGGGATCAGGGTGCCGGCGGTGAGGCCGAAGGAGTGGAAGATGGGCAGGGCATTAGGCACCACATCGGGCGGACCGAAGGGGATGACCTCCAGCACCTGGGCCACGTTGGCCAACAGAGCCCGGTGGGACAACGCCACTCCCTTGGGCTTGCCCTCGGAACCAGAGGTGAACAGGACCACCGCCGGTGCCTCCGGGTCGCCCTTGGGTACCGCGTATTCCGGCAGCCAGAGGGCGTAGCCCATGAGCCAGAGCTTGTCGGCAAGACCGAATTCGGCGCGAAGATCCTCCAGGTAGTGCAGCTTCACGTCCTTCAGGGCCAGGGCCTGCTCGGTCAGACTGGCCTTTTCCAGAAAGATCCGGGAAGTGATGACGTTCCGTATCCGTGCCGCCTGGCAGGCACTCTGCATTCCGTCGGTACCCGCGGTGTAGTTCAGCATGCAGGGCACCCGGCCGAAGCTGGACAGGCCGATCATCAGGGCCACGGTGGCCGCCATGTTGGGCATGAGCACCCCCACGTGCTCGCCCTCCGAAGTGACCTTGCCCGCCAGCCGTCCCAGGGCCAGGGTCATCTTCAGCAGGTCGCCGTAGGAATAACTGCCGGGCTTCTGGTCCTCCCACTGGGCCGGCGTATCCCGGCCAAAGCGGCGGGTGGCCGCCACCAGGGCGGTGAACAGGGTATCGCCGGCCTTGTACTCGAACGGCCTGGCCGGGAAGACCTTTCCGTATGCATCGTGCTTGCCGTGAAATTCGGTCATGGGCACCTCCCGCGATCAGAAGTTGTGGGTGTATTGGACGCTGAGGATGTCGATCTTGTTGCGGTAATTGCCAACCAGGCTGTTGGTGCCATTGGCCAGGACGCCCGGGATATTGACCTGGGCGTCCTTCACGAAAATATGCGTGTATCCCAGATCCCACACGCGTTGCTTATCCATACGATACTGGAAGCCCACCGCCAACCAGAGACGATCGGCGTCGGGAATCCGTGGCGTGCGACGGGCATCCGGCACCGGGCTTTCGTCATAGGCCACGCCAAAGCGCCAGGTCAATTGCTGGCCGACATGCCGGGTCACCCCAACGGAAAGGCGCCAGGCGTCATGCCAATCTTCGATGGTGTCATCCAGCAGGGTGCCATTGGTGCGGCGGACGGTCAGACGGTCGAACACACTCCACTGGGTCCAGGTCGCGTCCGCCAGAAAATCCCAGGTTGGGGAAAGCACCTTGTACAGACTCAAGGATGCGCTTGCTGGCATGGAGGTCTTGGCGGTCACGGGCAGGGAAAACGTGCCCAATGCCGGATGATCGGCGTAGGTGGCCGTCCCTTCCAGCTCATAGTCCACCTTGGAACGGTAGCTGAAGCCCACCCGGATGTCCGGCCTGGGCTCGAACAACACACCCAGGTTGTAACCCCAACCCCAAGCATCGCCCTGCACGGTCACCAGACCCTCCGCGTCCGCCACCAGGGCACCGTAGTTGGCCATTTTGCTCAGTTCGGCCCTGGCTTGCTGGGCATTGACGCCAAAACCGACCGACCAGGCGTCATGGGCCTTGAATGCCAGAGATGGGTTGATATTGACGGTTTCGAGATCCGACTTCACCGCATGGAAACGGCCAACCCAGGTGCGGTCGTATTCCGATGCCAAGCCGAAAGGCGCGCTGATGCCCAACCCGAAAGCCCATTCCTTGCCAAGAGGCATGGCGAAATAGACGTTTGGCACCCAAGCGGGCGTTCCGGCATCCCCACCATTGGCCCCGAGCTCGGTCTGGGTAGGCGCGGTATTGCTGCCCGTATCGCCGAATTTCGCTGAAGGCAGGATGCCATGGGCCGCTGCCACGAGCTGCTTTCCTGCCAACCGGGTCATGCCGGCCGGATTGAAGAAAATCGTGCTGGCGTCCTCCGCCACCGCCGCCTGTCCGGCATAGGCGTTGCCCATGCCGCTGGCATTCTGCTCGATCAGGGCGAAGCCCGCCCCCTGGGCATTGCCCGCCAGGAGGGCCAACCAGGCCACCGCCAGGATCAGCCTCGGCATGCGCTCTCTCGAGAAAATGGGCTCCACCCGGCAGCTCAGAACGGAATATCGTCATCCATGTCGCTGAAGCCGCCGGCCCCGGAGCCACCGGGCTTGCCCCGGGGAGCGTTGTCCGGCGGCGGCGAATCGAAGTCAGCGGCACCGCCGCCCCCGCCGCCGCCCCGGCTGCCCAGCATCTGCATGCGGTCGCCGCGGATCTCGGTGGTGTAGCGGTCGTTTCCGTCCTTGTCCTGCCACTTGCGGGTGCGCAGGCTGCCCTCCACGTAGATCTGGCTACCCTTCTTCAGGTACTGGCCGCAGATTTCCGCCTGCTTGCCGAAGAAGGCCACCGAGTGCCACTCGGTGACTTCCTGTTGCTCGCCGTTGCGGTCCTTGAACTTGTCCGTGGTGGCGATGCGCAGGTTGGCGACCGCATCGCCGCTGGGCAGGTAGCGGATTTCCGGGTCCCGGCCCAGGTTGCCGATGAGAATGACCTTGTTGACCGAAGCCATGACTATCCCCCTTCAGAGATTTGCGATAACAGATGCCGAACGCCTTCCTCGTCCCAGCCGGTCTGGGCCACCTTGAGCAACACCGCCCCCTCCTCGGCCAGCACGGTGACCGCCTCGACGCCGGTGAACACCGGCAGCCTGACCAGCAGGCGCTGGATGTTTTCCTCGGATAGCGGCCCCACGTGGAACATCTGGGTCTTCACCCGGGGCGGCGGCGTCATTCCCGCCGCCAGCGCCAGCCAGACGGCCATGAGGCCGGCGCAGAAGGCGAACACCATGCCAAAGCCGTGATGCTGGGCTAGCCAGCCCCCGGCCAGGCCGCCGAAGAATAACCCAAACGCCTGGGCGGTGTTGTAGACGCCCATGGCCGTGCCCTTGGCTTCGGGGGGGGCGATCTTGGAAATCAGGGAGGGCAGGCTCGCCTCCAGGACATTGAAGGCGACGAAATAGGCGAACAGGGCGGCCACCACGCCCCAGAACGTCTCCATGGAGAAGGCCAGGCCCATCTGGGCCGCGAGCATGAGCGCCACGGCGGCCACGAAAACCCGTTTCAACTCCCCCCGCTTCTCGCCATAGATGATGGCCGGCACCATGAGCACGAAGGAGCCCAGCAGCACTGGCAGATAGACCTGCCAGTGGTGCTCGCCGTCCAGGCCGCCAGCCCGCACCAGGGCGAAGGGCACCACGGTGAACATGGCCATCTGGGCGGCGTGGAGGGCGAAGATGCCCCAGTTCAGGCGCAGCAATTCCGTATTGCTCAACACATCCTTCAATCGCGCCGGGTTCGCCTCCGCGTCCGAGTGGAAGGCTGTCCGGCCCGGGTTCGGCGTCACGTAGCGAATGACCAGGATGGCCAGCAAGGCCAGCGCGCCGGTCATGGCGAAGATGCCAGGCACGCCGATCCACTTGTAGAAGGCGGGGCCGGCGGCCAGGGAAAAGGCGAAGGCCAGACCGATGGTGCTGCCGATCATGGCCATGGCCTGGGTGCGCTTCTCCTCCCGGGTGAGATCGGCGAGCAGGGCGGTGACCGCCGCCGAGATGGCGCCCGCCCCCTGCAGGGCGCGGCCCAGGATGACGCCGGCCAGGGTGTCGGCATAGGCGGCGACGAAACTGCCCAGGGCGAAGATCACCAGGCCCAGGATGATCACCGGCTTGCGTCCGAAGCGGTCGGAAGCCATGCCGAAAGGGATCATGAGCGCCGCCTGGGTCAGGCCGTACATCCCCAGGGCCAGGCCCACCAGGGTATGGTCCTCGCCACCGGGCAGGGTTTTCGCGTAGAGGGCAAAGATGGGCAGGATGAGGAACATGCCCAGCATGCGCAGGCCGAAAATCGCCGCCAGGGAGACGGCGGCGCGGCGTTCGGAGGAAGTCAGGGAATCCGGAGAGGGCACGGCGTGGAGGGATCGTGAGAACAGCCGCGCATTGTAGCCTTCACCAACAGGGCTGTCTGGTGCAAGGGCGCAGGACATCGGGCCATCCTACCCGCCCGAGAGATGGCGCGAAGGCTTGCGCAGGGGCATTTCCCCGGGAGGGGCGTGAATGTATTGTGTCAGGGGCGGGGCCCCGGATGTTCGATCGCCATCAGCAAGCTTCGTGGGCATCCCCATCTCCCAGCCACCCCCATTTTCCACACACCAGACTCGTTTTCCATGGTCATGAATGGCGATTCCGAATTGCGCGTGCTCTCCGTCGGCGAGTTGAATCGCCAGGCCCGTCTGGCGATGGAAAGGGCCCTGCCCTCCTGCTGGGTTCGCGGGGAAGTGGCCAATTTCAGCCGCGCCGGTTCCGGCCATTGGTACTTCAGCCTCAAGGACGAACAGGCCACGGTCCGCTGCGCCATGTTCAAGGCCCGCAACCAGTTCATCGATTGGCGCCCCATGGACGGGGATCTGGTCGAGGTTCGGGCCCAGCCCACCCTCTACGAGCAAAGGGGCGACTTCCAACTGCTGGTGGAGGGGATGCGCAGGGCCGGCCAGGGCGCGCTCTTCGAGGCATTCCTCAAACTCAAGGCGAAACTGGAGGCGGAGGGTTTGTTCGCCGCCGAGCGCAAACGCCCGCTTCCCCGGTTTCCTGTCGCCATCGGCATCGTCACTTCGCCCCAGGCCGCAGCGTTGCGTGATGTGCTGACCACCTTGAAGACACGCTGGCCCAGCGTTCGGGTCATCCTGTATCCGACCCCGGTCCAGGGCAGCGACGCGCCCGCCGCCATCGCTGATGCCTTGAGGACGGCGAGTGAACGCGGGGAGTGCGACATACTCCTCTTGGTACGAGGGGGCGGCAGCATGGAAGACCTCTGCGCATTCAACGATGAACGCGTCGCCCGCGCCATCGCCGCCAGCAGCATTCCGATCATGACTGGCGTGGGCCACGAAACCGACTTCACCATCGCGGATTTCGTCGCCGATCTCCGGGCTCCGACGCCAACCGGCGCAGCCCAGCTGGCCACCCCATCCCGGATCGATCTGAACCGGCATGTCTTGCATGCCCGGGCGCGCCTTGCTCAAAGTCACCTTCGCGGGCTCCAGTCCTGGGGGCAGCGTTTGGACGGACTGTCCCGGCAGCTCAAGCACCCCCGGGAACGCATCCAGAGCCAACGCCAGCGTCTGACCCACGTGACCTGGCGAGTCGCCCAATTGGTAAGCACTTCCCAACGCTTCGCCAGACTGCGCCTGGCGGCCACGCTGCCCCCCCTGTCCCGTTACCGGGATACCCTCATCGACCATCAGCGCCATGGGAGGGATCACGCCCATCGCCTGGGGGAGTCCATGGGGCGTGGCTTGCTCCGGCATCGGGAAAGGATTCGGCTCCTGCAAGCGCAATTGGACGTCTTGAGCCCCACCCATGTCCTGAGCCGCGGCTACAGCATCGTCAGCGATCGCCAGGGCCGGATCATCCGTTCCAGCAGCCAGATCTCGGTTGGCGAGGAAGTGGACATTTTGCTTGGCAGCGGCGGACTGACGGCGAATATCACGGGATCCAAGCCGCCTTCTGACTGAAGAGTGCGTTCGTCGTCATGGCCAATCCAGCCGGCAGGCCTGCGCCTGCGCTTGCGCCTGCCCAGGCGGCATAATTGGACCCAAGGGACCATGCAAGAAAGCCCACCACCTCCCTGCCTGTCTCCGGCATGGTGCCTGCTGGTTGGTCAAGAGCGGCATCCCGACCACCTAGCCGCCGAGTTTTGGACAGTTGTCAGAGACATTGGACAAAAAAGCACGAAATGCGCGTAAAAACAGATAGTTGTGAGCATACGCCGATGATGCGGCAATACCTCCGCATCAAGGCCCAGCACCCGGACATGCTGCTGTTTTACCGCATGGGGGATTTCTACGAGCTGTTCCATGACGACGCGGAGAAGGCCGCCCGGCTCCTGGACATCACCCTCACCACCCGCGGCGCCTCGGCGGGCCAGCCCATCCGCATGGCCGGGGTGCCCTGCCACGCGGCGGAACCATACCTGGCCAGGCTCGCCAGGCTGGGGGAAGCAGTGGCCATCTGCGAGCAGGTCGGCGACCCCAGGACCAGCAAGGGGCCGGTGGAACGCAAGGTGGTGCGCATCGTCACCCCCGGCACTCTCACCGACGAGGCCCTGCTGGAGGACAAGACCGACGCCACCATGCTGGCCCTGTTCCCCGCCAGCCAGGGCAAAGGGCGGGATGGCCTGGCCCTGGCCTGGCTCACCCTGTCCAGCGGCCGCTTCGCCGCCAAGCGCATCGCCATCGAGCGTCTGGCCGCCGAACTGGCCCGCCTGGTCCCCTCGGAGATCCTGCTGCCCGAGGACTTCGGCCATCCCGACCTGGCTGGCATCAAGATTGCCCTCACCCGCCGGGCCGTCTGGCAGTTCGACGCCGACCGGGGCCGGCGCCTCCTCTGCGAGCACTTCGGCCTCCACGACCTCTCCGCCTTCGGTCTGGAGGACCAGCCCGCCCTTCAGGCCGTTGCCGGCCTGCTGCTGGACTATGCCCGTAACACCCAGCAGACCGCCCTGCCCCACATCTCAAGCCTGCAGTTGGAGCAGGACAGCGAATTCGTCCTGCTGGACGCCGCCGCCCGCCGCACCCTGGAAATCAGCGAAACCCTGCGGGGCGAGCCCGCCCCCACCCTGTTCTCCGAGCTGGACAACTGACGCACCCCCATGGGCAGCCGGCTGCTGCGCCACTGGCTGCACCATCCCCTGCGGGACCGGCGCAGGTTGGCGCTGCGGTTGTCCGCCATCCAAGCCCTCATGGACGCCCCCGAGACCGGCCGCCTGGTGCGGGATCTGCTCAAGGGCATGGCCGACCTGGAGCGCATCGCCGCCCGGGTGGCCCTGAAGAGCGCCCGGCCCCGGGATCTGGCCGGCCTGCGCGACAGCCTTTCCCGCCTGCCCGATCTGGCCGGCGTATTGGCAACCGGTGACGAGGCCCTGGAAGTGCTGTCCCAACGCCTGGACTTCCCCCCCGAGCCCCTGGAGCGCCTGCGCCGGGCCATCAAGCCCGAACCCGGCGCGGTGCTGCGGGAGGGCGGCGTCATCCATGACGGCTATGACGCCGAGCTGGACGAGCTGCGCGCTCTGCAATCCGACTGTGGCGGTTTCCTTCTGGCCATGGAAGCCCGGGAGCGGGAACGCACCGGCATCGCCAACCTGCGGGTGGAATACAACAAGGTCAGTGGCTTCTTCATCGAGGTCACCCGGGCCCAGGCCGACAAGGTGCCCGCCGACTACCACCGGCGCCAGACCCTGAAGAACGCGGAGCGCTATCTCACTCCCGAACTCAAGGCCTTCGAGGACCGGTTCCTGTCCGCCTCGGAACGGGCCCTGGCCCGGGAAAAGCAACTTTATGACGAACTCCTGGACGCCCTGCTGGAGGTGCTGCCCGAACTGCAACGGGTGGCCGCCGCCATCGCCACCGTGGACGTCCTCTCAGGCCATGCACTGCTGGCCCTGGAACGGCGCTACGTCATGCCCGAATTCGCTGCCGAATGGGGCATCGCCATCCACGGCGGCCGCCATCCGGTGGTGGAAACCCGGGTGGAGGCCTTCATCCCCAACGATCTCAAGCTGGACGCCAACCGGCGCATGCTGCTCATCACCGGCCCCAACATGGGCGGCAAGTCCACCTACATGCGCCAGGTGGCCCACATTGTCCTGCTCGCCTGCTGCGGCTTGTTCGTGCCCGCCGAGCGCGCCGTCCTGGGCCCGGTGGACCAGATCTTCACCCGGGTGGGATCCTCCGACGACCTGGCCGGCGGCCGCTCCACCTTCATGGTGGAAATGACCGAGACCGCCGGCATCCTCCATGGCGCCACCGAGCAGAGCCTCATCCTCATGGACGAAATCGGCCGCGGCACCTCCACCTTCGATGGCATCAGCATCGCCTGGGCCGTGGCCCGCCATCTGGCCGAGAAAACCCGGGCCTACACCCTGTTCGCCACCCACTACTTCGAACTCACCCAGCTGGCCCGGGAGTTCAAGGGCGTCGTCAACGTCCACCTGGATGCCGTGGAAACCCAGGCCGGCCTCACCTTCCTCCACGCCGTGGAAGATGGCCCCGCCTCCCAGAGCTACGGACTTCAGGTCGCCAGGCTGGCCGGCCTTCCCGGCGCCGTCATCCAGGCCGCCCGCCGCAATCTGTTCATGCTGGAACACCAGCTGATCGCCGCCAGTCCCCAGGGCGACCTGGTGCCTCCCC
>CAZYEY010000077.1:0-4156 GCA_964646585.1 uncultured Thiobacillus sp.
TTCTACAATCACCGCAGGCTGCATTCGTCGCTGGGCTACCTCAGCCCGATGCAGTTCGAGCAACGCTGGTACGAGGCACAGCGCAAAAATGCCGCGTGAGCCGGGGGTTAAGAACTCCACGAAACGAGGGCAAGGTCAATCAACGCGCTCAGCGAGATTCCCACCTTTCATGCAGACCTTTTTTTCACGCGGGCACCGGACGGCCACATTGATCGGTTCATTGGCTGCACCGCTCGAGTATTCGGCCCGCCGCCGGACGAATACAGCAAGTGGCGACTGCCGGTCTGTCATCATCATTTCTACATCGACGATCTGGCGCTACGAGTTGAGGTGGTTTACAACCGCCGTTTCGTCAGCGACTGGCGCGAAATCGAAGCGCGAATCACGGCTTTGGTCAAGGACAACATCGTACAGCGCATGGATCCATGCCAGGCGGGCGAGGTTCCCTGCCATTGCTCCTCTCCATCCTGGGGAAATACGTCGAACAGGGCGACCGGAAGCGCTACTGATCGTATCTGACTGAGAAAGGCGATCCTTACGCGGCACTGGCACTGGGCGTGGTGCTCAACAACACCCCACCTGGGCAGGTCGCCAACTATTTCTTCTGGAGTAATTACCGTCCGAACAGTCGAAGAGCAGGACCGGATCGATCCACGAGTTTATTCACGGAGTTATCCGATGAACCTAGCTTAAATTGTCAAGATAGCGTTCAGCATCCAGCGCTGCCATGCACCCCGTCCCGGCACTGGTGATGGCTTGCCGGTAGATGTGATCCTGCACGTCTCCGGCGGCGAAGACACCAGTGACACTGGTCTGGGTGGCATTGCCATGGCGGCCACCCTGGGTGATCAGGTAGCCCCGATCATCCATCTCCAGTTGTCCCTTGAAGATGTCGGTATTGGGCTTGTGGCCGATGGCGATAAAGATGCCCATGAGTTGGATATCCTTGGTAGTGCCATCCGAACTCTTGAGGCGCATGCCGGTAACCCCCGACTTATCGCCAAGTACCTCATCCAGAACACTATTCAATTCAAGGCTGATCTTGCCTTCCTTAACCTTATCCATGAGCTTGTCGACCATGATTTTTTCTGCCTTGAAGCTGTCGCGACGGTGGACCAGTGTCACATGGCTGGCGATGTTGGCGAGATAGAGTGCTTCCTCCACAGCGGTATTGCCGCCCCCGATGACCGCAACCTTCTGGCCTTTGTAGAAGAAGCCATCGCAGGTGGCGCAGCCGGAAACCCCCCGTCCCATATAGGCCTGCTCGGAAGGTAGGCCCAGATACATGGCCGAAGCACCGGTGGCGATGATGAGGGCATCGCAGGTGTAGCTGCCTGCATCCCCCGTGAGGGTGAAGGGGCGATTCTTGAGATCCACGGTATGAATGTGGTCGAAGATGATCTCGGTGTTGAAGCGTTCCGCATGCTGTTGGAAGCGGGTCATCAGGTCCGGGCCCATGACCCCATTGACATCGGCGGGCCAGTTGTCCACTTCGGTCGTGGTCATGAGCTGGCCACCTTGTTGCAGTCCAGTGATCAGAACGGGCTTCAGGTTGGCTCTGGCAGCGTAGACCGCAGCGGTGTAACCGGCGGGTCCGGAACCAAGGATCAAGAGAGGACTATGTTTGACAGACATGGCGACTCCAATAGGTAGGATCTTACAGAAGCTGGCAAAGGCGGTTTTTCGTTGAGGAATATTATCAGCCCAGGTGTAAGCGGGCTCGACTTAATATTTTACATAATATGCATTCAGCATAATATCCTGATGGTGCCTCGAAGGTATCTATGGCTGCATGGAGGGAAACCAAGCCATCCTTTATAGTGCGCGCCATGTTCAGCAAGTCCTCCAACCGCCGCGCCATCCACAAAACCAACCGGCGGAAATCCACGCTGGCCCCTCGAGTGGTTTCCCTGTTGCGTGAAGTCTGGTGGCTGTCGGCAGTGGCCGCAGCGGTCTACCTGGGCATGATCCTGGTCACCTATCACCCTACTGATCCTGGCTGGTCCCGCACCGGCGGCGGCCAGGCGGTGGGCAACGCCGGTGGCCCCTTCGGAGCCTGGCTGGCGGATCTGCTTCTTTACCTTTTTGGCGTCTCCGCTTGGCTATGGGTGGTCCTGGGGCTATTTCTGGTCTGGTGGGGCTACCGCCGCATAGGCGAAACCAACGAGGAAGGCCATCGTCATGGGCTGACGGTCACCCTGGTGGGCTTCCTGTTCTTCCTCCTGTCCAGCAGCACCCTAGAATCCCTGCGCTTCCATAGCCTGGTGGGCCATTTGCCACTAACGGCGGGGGGGGCCATTGGCGACTCCCTGGGACGCCTGATAGAAGGCATCTTTGGCTTTGACGGCGGCACGGTCTTTCTGTTGCTGGCCTGGGGCGCTGGCCTCAGCCTGTTTACCGGGTTGTCCTGGATCACCCTGGCGGAGCGGGTAGGCAAATGGGTGGAAAGCCTGTTCGGCCTTGGCATCGAGAAATGGCAGACCCGACAGGATCGCATGGCAGGCATGGAGGCGGTCAGTGAACGGGAGGAAGTCGTCCGCGAGGAGCGTAAACGCAGTCGCAAGGAGCCGGTGCGCATCGAGCCCGCCCCAGTGGTCATCGAAAAATCCGAGCGGCTGGACGAGGAGCGCCAGGAACTGCTGTTCCGCGACATCCCGGACGCCCAGCGTCCACCCCTGCGTCTGCTGGACGCAGCGCCCGAGGTTGCGGCCGAGCTGGACCAGGCCGGGTTGGAAGCCACCTCCCGTCTGATCGAGCGCAAACTGCGGGAGTTCGGCGTCGAAGTGAAGGTGCTGGCTGCCTATCCGGGCCCAGTCATCACCCGCTACGAAGTCGAACCCGCCTCCGGCGTGAAAGGCAGCCAGATCACCAACCTGGCGAAGGACCTGGCCCGCTCCCTGTCCTTGGTGAGCATTCGCGTGGTGGAAACCATTCCAGGCAAGAACTGCATGGGACTGGAGCTTCCCAACAACCAGCGCCAGGTGGTTCGGCTGTCGGAAATCCTCTCCGCCAAGGTTTACAACGACAATGCCTCCCCCCTCACCCTGGCCATGGGCAAGGACATCTCCGGCAACCCGATCGTGGCGGATCTGGCGCGCATGCCCCACGTGCTGGTGGCGGGCGCCACCGGTTCCGGAAAATCGGTGGCCATCAACGCCATGATCCTGTCCCTCATCTACAAGGCCACGCCGGACGAGGTGCGTCTCATCATGGTGGATCCCAAGATGCTGGAACTCTCCACCTATGAGGGCATCCCCCACCTGCTGGCCCCGGTGGTCACCGACATGAAGCTGGCAGCTTCGGCCCTCAACTGGTGCGTGGGCGAGATGGACAAGCGTTACCGTCTCATGTCCGCCCTGGGAGTACGTAACATCGCTGGCTTCAACCAGAAAGTGAAGGAAGCCGAGAAAGCCGGCCAGCCGCTGACCAATCCCTTCTCCATCACCCCGGAAAGCCCAGAGCGGCTGGCCACCCTGCCATTCATCGTCGTCCTTATCGACGAACTGGCGGACCTGATGATGGTGGCGGGTAAGAAAGTGGAGGAACTCATCGCCCGCCTGGCCCAGAAAGCCCGGGCTGCCGGGATCCATCTGGTGCTGGCCACCCAGCGGCCCTCGGTGGATGTCATCACCGGCCTCATCAAGGCCAACATCCCCACCCGCGTGGCCTTCCAGGTGGCCAGCCGCATCGATTCCCGCACCATCCTGGACCAACAGGGCGCCGAATCCCTGCTGGGCCAGGGTGACATGCTCTACCTGCCGCCGGGCCATGGGGTCCCCACCCGGGTCCATGGCGCCTTCGTGTCCGACGACGAGGTCCACCGGGTTTGTGCCTGGCTCAAGGAACTCGGGCCACCCCAATACGACGAAAGCGTGTTGGAAAGCCCGGAAGACGAGGATGGGGAAGGTGGTGACGAGGTCAATGCCGAAGCCGACGCGCTCTACGACGAGGCCGTGGCCTATGTGCTCAAGAGCCGTCGCGCCTCCATCTCCTCGGTACAGCGGCAGCTGCGCATCGGCTACAACCGGGCGGCCCGGCTCATCGAGGCCATGGAGAAAGCCGGCCTCGTTTCCCCCATGCAAAGCAACGGCAACCGTGAAGTGATCGCCCCCCGCCATGATTCGTAAGCACCTGATTCCCCTGCTCTTCTGTACCC
>CAZYEY010000078.1:0-2522 GCA_964646585.1 uncultured Thiobacillus sp.
GATGAGAACCGTGGCATTGAAAAGTAGCTGTCCGAAGAGCATGGCCAGCGTAGGCGCCCACAGCCCGCCCCCCCACTCCAGCAGGAGGAATGCGAGAGGCAGGGCCAGCAGGCCCAGTAAGGACCCGGCCAGACAGAGCTGTTCCCTGCCCAGCGCCACCGCCACCGTTTCGAGCAGTTGGCGTTGACTGAAAGGCAGAAGCACCAGCAGCAGGCCGATGAGATAGAGCCCGCCCTGGTCGAACTTGCCGCCCGAGAGCAACGCCACCAGGTCATTTCCGGCCAGGGCGACCAGGATGATCAGGGGCAGCAGCGCGAACAGGCTCAGCTTGCCCGCAAGCCCTGCCTCCCGCGCCAGGGCAGGCAAGCCGCCTTGCAGGTAGCTGGCCACCAGGCGCGGGCGCAACACGGTGAAGAGCAGGGTGGCGGGAAGATACCGGGCAACCTGTTCCTGCAAGGTGCGAAGAAAGCCGAACAGCGCGGCCGCCTCGGCGCCCAGGGTGCGCTGGACGAGGTTGAGGAATACCTGGGGCCCATAGGCCAGGGTCACCAGGTAGGCGGCATACATGCGCAGGGCCATGCGCCACTGGGTGGCCAGGGGCGGCGCCTGCCAGCCGGCATCAGCTGACTTGGCGCGCAAGACGTACAGGTGCCGGACCAGCACGCCCCCCGCCGCCAGCGCGCCCAACAGCGAGGCGGCCGCTTCCGCTGCCAGCACCAACGTGACTCGCGACTGACCGGCATGGGCCATGGCCGCGATGGCGGCAAGAAAGGCGGTCTGCCGCAGGATCAGGCTCGCCCGCGCCGCGCCCTGCAGCATGAGGGGCGCCATCAGGCCCTCGCGCAGAAAGCGCCCCAATCCTTCCGCGAACAGCATGACCAGGGCCAGCCAGGCAGCGGGGCGGTATCCATCCAGGCCCGCCCAGCCGAGATAGACATCCAGCAGACCGGCCATGGCGGCGACGAAAACCACGAGCGCGGCGGTCTGCCAGAGGAGGAGGCGAGTGCAGAACCGGCCAAGCGATTTTCCGTCCCCATGCAGACGGTAGTCGGGCAGGTCCCGCGCCGCCAGCCAGGCAAGGCCCAGGCCGGCCAGCGCATAACCCAATTCGATGCCGGCGACGAGCACCGCATAGGCGCCGTACTCCTGGATCGGCAGCAGCCGCACCAGCCAGAGCAAAATGAGGAATGTCAGCAAGGCGGATGCCGCCTTGCCGGTCAGAAACTGCCAGACCGCCCGGCGCATGGCCGCGCCGGAATACACAGCGTGCGTCATGCCCGACGCCCCGCCGGATACCGCCGCGACAGCCAGGCGAGATAGCCCAGCAGCCCCCAGAAGACGATCTGGAAAGGCAGCACGTCGAGCAATGCGTTGCGGTAGATCAGATAGAAGGCGATGAGCGGCAGCACGGCCTGGATGGCGGCGGCATCGGCCCGGGCCCAGGCAGGCGCGGCGGGCGCGCGGCGCAACCGCCCGGCTGCCCGCCAGGCGAAGGCGAGGATGGATAGGAACAGCGCCATGCCCAAAACACCCTGTTCCCACAGCAATTGGGATGCGGCGGTCAGCCCGATGCCATAGCCGGGATAGCGGTGGCTGATCGCGCCGCCAGTGGCGTCGTGGGCCGCGCCCAGACCGTGGCCGAACACGGCGCCGAGCGGATCGCGCAGGCCCTGCTGTTCGGCCCAGAAGGTCAGCACGGTGGTGCGGTTGAGGGCGTAGCCGCCATAGCCTTTTTCGTAGACGTTGTAGCTCAGGGTCTCATCGACCAATCGATCCAGCGGCTTTTGGGTGATTTCCACATAGGCATAACCTGCCGCCACGGTGAGCAGCGCGCCAAAGACGAGACCAGCCAGGGCGTAATGGGGCCTGGCCAGAAGCTCGCGCCGGTAGAGGACCAGGAACATGAGCGGCAGCAGCAGGACCACCACCTTGGTTTCGCCGAGGAACAGGGGGGCCAGCACGAAGGGGGCAAGCAGCAGCCAGCCCAGGCCGAGCGCCTTTTCCCGCAGCCGCGCCAGCAGGAAGGCCAGCACGACGATGAGGAAGGTGGCCATCTCGGCGTTGGCCCCGCCCGAGGTCATGTTGGCGCCGAAGGTGCCGGCCACCACGTCGATGGGCACGAGACCGGGGTTCATGTACCTGAACCCCTCCCGGATGGGAACCAGCCTGACGAGCTCATAGACTGCCCAAGGCAGTTGAAAGAGCGCGACGACGACGATGAACTTGCGCCACCGCCGGATGTCGACCTCGCCGACGGGCAGCCAGGCCAGGGCGAAGAGCAGGCCCGTGACCTGGAAGTAGCGCTTGAAGCCGCTCATACCCGCGTAGAGGGTGGTGGGCTGCCACAGCGTGTTGATCAGGGCATAGACAACGAATGCCAGAGCCAGCCAGACGAAGGCAGGGGTGTTGCCGCTGGCACGCCCCTCTGCGATCGCCCCAAACCCAGCGCGCAACAAGAGCAGGAGGCCAAGCAGGGATATCCCCCACACCGCCTTGGATGCGGCGCCTTCCGCCCAGATGGG
>CAZYEY010000079.1:0-6620 GCA_964646585.1 uncultured Thiobacillus sp.
CAAGGAAGACGGCACCATGGCCCGGTTGCCGGACCTGCTGGAGTTCGCCAAGGAACACCAGCTCAAGATCGGCGCCATCGCCGACCTCATCCACTACCGGGCCGCCAATGAGCGCCTGGTGGAGCGGGAAGGGGAGCGGGAGATCGCCACCCCCTTCGGCAACTTCCGCCTGGTGGTGTACCGCGACAAAATCAGCCGCGCCACCCACCTGGCCCTGAGCCGGGGCGATATCCGCGCCGACTCGGAAACCCTGGTGCGGGTCCATGAGCCCGTCTCCCTGGTGGATGCCCTGGACATGGGCGGCTCCGGCCACGCCTACTCGGTGCATGGCGCCCTGAAGATCCTGGCCCAGTCGGAAACCGCCGGGGTGGTGGTGCTGCTGCACCGGCCCGAGTCCGCCGACGACCTGGCTGCCCGGGCGCTGCCCGGGGACACCGCGCCGCCGGCCCGCAAGTTCGACCTGCGCAATTACGGCACCGGCGCCCAGATCCTGCGGGATCTGGGCGTCGGCAAGATGAAACTCCTTGCCACCCCTCGCAAGATGCCCGCCATGGACGGCTTCGGGCTGGAGGTCACCGGTTACTACGAAGGAAACTGACATGGCTCGCTACGACAAGATCTTCGAATACGAATCCAACCTCAAGGGCAAGGGCCTCCGGGTGGGCATCGTCATGAGCCGTTTCAACATCGACGTCTGCGAGGGCCTGCTGTCCGCCTGTACCGCCGGGCTGCTCAAGCACGGCGTGGCGGCGGAGGACATCCGCATCGCCACCGTGGCCGGCGCCCTGGAAATCCCCCTGGTGCTGAAGAAGATGGCCGAGTCCGGCAAGTTCGATGCCCTGGTGGCCCTGGGCGCGGTGATCCGGGGCGAAACCTACCATTTCGAGATCGTTTCCAACGAGATGGCCAGCGGCATCACCCGGGTCAACCTGGATACTGGCGTGCCCATCGCCAATGGCGTGCTCACCACCAATACCGACCATCAGGCCACCGAGCGCATGTCCGAGAAGGGCCGGGAGGCCGCCATCACGGCCATCGAGATGGCCAACCTGCTGAAGGCGATATGAGCCAGCAGGCCGGAAAAACGGGGGTCGGCAAGCGTGGTCCCAGCCCCCGCCGGGTGTCCCGGGAACGGGTGCTGCGCGCCCTCTACCAATGGCAGGTGGCCGGCGGCGATTACGCCGGCCTGCTGGTCCAGGCGGAACAGCACGAACCCGAGGAGACCGGCGACAGCACCCGGCCCCACGAGGGTTTTCTGCGGGAACTGCTGGACGGGGTGCTCAAGCAGGCGGCCAACCTGGACGAAGCCCTGGCGCCCCATCTTGACCGGCCCGTGGCGGAACTGTCCCCCATCGAACATGCCATCCTGCTGATCGGCGCCTTCGAACTGACCAACAGCCTCAACGTACCCTACAAGGTCTGCATCAACGAGGCGGTGGAACTGGCCAAGCTCTACGGCGGCACCGACGGCCACAAGTTCGTCAACGGCGTCCTGGACAAGCTGGCGAAGGTGACCCGCAGGGTGGAGATCGAGGCCGGATAGCGCCTGATCCGCGACGGTCATGCCTTCCGAGTTCGGCCTCATTGCCCGCCATTTCACCCGGCCCGCCCCCAACGCGGTGCTGGGCGTGGGCGATGACGCCGCCCTGCTGGCGACCACGCCGGGCACGGAACTGGTGGTGTCCACGGACATGCTGGTGGCCGGCCGGCACTTCCTCCCCGATGCCGATCCTTTTCTCCTGGGCCACAAGGCCCTGGCCGTGAATCTTTCGGACCTGGCGGCCATGGGGGCGGTGCCCCGCTGGGCCACCCTGGCCGTCGCCCTGCCTGAGGCAGATGAGGCCTGGCTGGCGGACTTCAGCCAGGGGTTCTTCGAATTGGCCGAACGTTTCGGCGTCAGCCTGGTGGGGGGCGACACCACCCGGGGGCCCCTCAATCTCTGCGTCACCGTCATGGGTGAGGCCCCGATCGGTCGCGCCCTGCGCCGGAGCGGGGCGAAGCCGGGGGATGGCATCTGGGTGTCCGGCGACCTGGGCGGCGCCGCCCTGGCGCTGCGCTACCTGGCCGGCGAGATCGGACTGGACGCCGCTGACGCCGCCCTCTGCCAGGAACGCCTGCACCGGCCCGAGCCCCGCGTCGTGCTGGGCGACATGCTGTGCTGCGTGGCCCACGCCGCCATCGACATCTCGGACGGCCTGCTGGCGGACCTGAGCCACATCCTCGAGGCGTCCGGCGTGGGAGCCGAAATCGACTTCGACCGCCTGCCGGCCCACCCGGTGGTGGCCCCGAAGCGGGCCGATCCCCTGGTCCGGCGCTGCCTGTTGGCCGGCGGCGACGATTACGAGCTGTGCTTCACCGTGCCCAAGGAACGGGACCGCGTCATGGAGGCGGTGGCCGGGACCGCGGGGGTGCCCCTGACCAGGATCGGCCACATCACCGCCAAGCCCGGCCTGCATCTGCTGGATGGACAGGGGCGGGAGATGACTGTCCCGGAGCGGGGTTTTGACCACTTCGCCGCTTGATTTCCCCACTTCCCCGGGGAAGGGGGATGGGGGTGGGAAGAGGAATGCGCGGAGCATGCCCCGCACGCTTCTAGCGGCCCCGGAATGCAGTCCGGGACGCGCTCTGCTAGCGACGGAACAGGGGTTGCGATGAAGCCCACGCTCAAATTTCTGCTTTCCCACCCTGCCCACTTTCTCGCCCTGGGCTTCGGCGCCGGGCTGTCCCCCAAGGCGCCGGGCACGGCCGGCACCCTGGCGGCCTTCCCCTTGTTCTGGCTACTGGCGGATACCCCTTTCTACTGGGCCTGGATGGCTGCCTTCCTGGCCGTGGGCGTCTGGGCCTGCGGCGTTGCCGGCCGCGGCCTGGGCGTCCACGACCACGGGAGCATCGTCTGGGACGAGGTGGCGGCCTTTCTGCTGGTCCTGCCCTTCGTACCCGCCAGCCCCTTGGGATTCCTGCTGGCATTCGCCCTGTTCCGCCTGTTCGACATCTGGAAACCCTTCCCCATCGGCTGGCTGGATGCCCGGGTGAAGGGGGGCATCGGCGTCATGCTCGACGACGCGCTGGCGGCGGGCTATTCGATTCTCTGTCTGCTGGGGGCTGCGCGATGGATGTGAACCAGGAAGCTTTGGAACAGCTGGCATCCCAACTGGGCCAGGCCCTGCTGCGCCGGGGCTGGCGGCTGGCCTGCGCCGAATCCTGCACCGGCGGCTGGGCGGCCCAGGCCATGACCGCCGTGGCGGGGTGCTCCGACTGGTTCGAGCGGGGCTTCGTCACCTACAGCAACGACGCGAAGCAGGATCTGCTGGAGGTGTCCGGCCCCACCCTGGCGGAGTTCGGCGCGGTGAGCACGGAAACCGCCCGGGAAATGGCGGAGGGCGCCTTGCGTCACAGCCGCGCCCACTGCGCCTTCGCCATCACCGGCGTCGCCGGGCCTGGCGGGGGTAGTCCGGCCAAGCCGGTGGGCACGGTCTGCTTCGCCTGGGCCTGCAATGGCCAGGACACTGTGGTGGGCCGGGAACACTTCGCCGGCGACCGCCGCCAGGTGCGGGCCCAGTCCGTCCGCCACGCCCTGAGCCGGATGCTGGCCCTCGTGACATAATCGCCGGCGCGAAAATCATCGACCCAATACTGGAGGAAACCTCATGGACGAGAACCGCAGCAAGGCCCTGGCCGCTGCATTGGCCCAGATCGAGAAACAGTTCGGCAAGGGCTCCATCATGCGCATGGGCGACGGCAACGTCGCCGATGACATCCAGGCCGTCTCCACCGGTTCCCTCGGGCTGGACATCGCTCTTGGCATCGGCGGTCTGCCGCGCGGCCGGGTGGTGGAGATCTACGGCCCGGAATCCTCCGGCAAGACGACGCTCACCCTGTCGGTCATCGCCCAGATGCAGAAGATGGGCGGCACCGCCGCGTTCATCGACGCGGAGCACGCCCTCGATCCGGTCTATGCCCAGAAGCTTGGGGTGAACGTGGGTGAACTGCTCATCTCCCAGCCGGATACCGGCGAACAGGCCCTGGAGATCGCCGACATGCTGGTGCGCTCCAGCGCCGTGGACGTGATCGTCATCGACTCGGTGGCGGCGCTCACCCCCAAGGCGGAAATCGAGGGCGAGATGGGCGACTCCCATGTCGGCTTGCAGGCCCGCCTGATGAGCCAGGCGCTCAGGAAGCTCACCGCCAACATCAAGCGCACCAACACCCTGGTCATCTTCATCAACCAGATCCGCATGAAGATCGGCGTCATGTTCGGCAACCCGGAGACCACCACCGGCGGCAATGCGCTCAAGTTCTACGCCTCGGTGCGCCTGGACATCCGTCGTGTCGGCAGCATCAAAAAAGGCGACGAGGTGATCGGCAGCGAGACCCGGGTCAAGGTGGTGAAGAACAAGGTCTCCCCGCCGTTCAAGGAGGCCATGTTCGACATCCTCTACGGCGAGGGCATTTCGCGTGAGGGCGAGATCATCGAGCTCGGGGTGGCCAACAAGCTCATCGACAAGTCCGGCGCCTGGTACGCCTATCAAGGCGAGAAGATCGGCCAGGGCAAGGACAATGCCCGTGAGTTCCTCAGGGAGCACCCGGAAATGGCCGCCGAGATCGAGGCCCAGATTCGCGAGAAGCTGGGCGTCAAACCCGCCGCTGCCGAAGCGTGACTCTGCGGGAGCGGGCGCTGAACCTGCTGGCGCGGCGGGAGCACAGTCGCGCCGAGTTGGCGCGCAAGCTGGCGCCCCACGTCGAAAGCGAGGACCTGGACAAACTGCTGGACGACCTGGAGCGTGAAAACCTGCTTTCCAACGCCCGCTTCGCCGAGATGCTGGCGCATTCCCGCGCGGGGCGCCATGGCAGCCTGCGGCTGAGAGCGGAACTGCGCGACAAGGGTGTGCCCGCCGAGCTCATGGAATCCACCCTGGCGGAAGCCCGGGAACACGATCTCGACGGGGCCCGCGCCGTCTGGCTGAAGAAATTCGGCGAACCGCCCCGGGATGCCGCCGAGCGGGCGAAGCAGATGCGCTTTCTCGCGGGCCGGGGCTTCCCCCCCGACGTGGTGCGCCGGGTGGTGGGCGGCAAGGAAGACTAAGAGCCCACTGAAATCGGCGCTAAAGCCGTACCCGGACCAGGCCGGCGATCTCCGCGTCGGTAAGCGCCACCGGATTGGTTTTCATGCTGGAACCCCGGCTGTTGGCGACGATGCGATCGATGTCAGCTTCCCTCACGCCGAATTCGGAAAGACGCGGCAGATGCAGTCGCCGCGTCCAATTTTCCAGAGTCTCCACCAAGGCCGTCCGGGCTTCCTCATCCCCCATGCGACCACCCGCGAGAAGGCGGCCCGCATCCGCGTATTTCGCCAGAGCAGGATGGTCTGGCATCCGTTCCGCCAGCGCGGCGATGTTGAGCCGGCTGGCCTCGGCCACCAGGGTGCCGCAGACCACCCCGTGGGGGATGGGGAAGAAGGCACCCAAGGGTGCTGCCAGGCCATGCACCGAACCCAGTCCCACCTGGGCCAGCGTGATGCCGGAGAGCAGGGCGGCATAGGCCATGGCATCCCGATGGGCGGCCTCGTCCCCCGAGCCCTCATACCAGGGCAGCAGAGCGTCCCGCACCTTCTCCATGCCCGACAGAGCCAGGGCATCCGTGAGAGGATTGGCCTTGGCCGAGACATAGGACTCCAAGAGTTGGGTGAAGGCGTCCATGCCATTGGCGGCCAGCACCGTGAGCGGGCAGCCGGCCAGCAGATCCGGATCCACCACGGCATACTCGGCCACCAGCATTTCGTCGCGGAAGGACTTCTTGAATCCGCCCGGGCCCTGGCGGGACAGGACGGCGTTCTTGGTGGCTTCGGAACCGGTTCCCGCCGTGGTGGGCACGGCAATGAATGGTGTCCCTGGTCCCCGGTAAGGCAGCTCCGGCCCCACGCCTTCCAGGTGGTCCATGACCGAATTCCCAGTCTTCAACAGGCCGGCAATGGCCTTGGCCGCGTCAAGGGCGCTGCCGCCGCCGATACCCAAAACGCAATCGAAGGCTGCATGCCGATAAGCCTGGACATTCTGGTCCACCAGATCTGGCGAAGGCTCGCCGGAAACCTGGAGGAGGGTCCAAGTGATCCCGTACTCGGCGAAACTCCTTTGCAACACTTGCCAATGTGGGCTGGACGGAAACGACCGGGCACCGGTGACGACCAGCAACCGGCTGCCATAGTGGGCGACCAACCCAGGCAGTATGGACAAGCGGCCACGGCCGAATTCGATGCGCGGCAAACGTGCGAGACTGAAGCTGTATGGCATTGTGAAGCCCTTCGATGCGGTGCTGGTCCTCTTGATGGAGCCCACCTATTTTGAAGTGTGGATGCAAAAAGTGTTGACGTGTTTTTCGGAGGTCTGTATAGTCTCGCTTCTCTCGAACGCGGGGTGGAGCAGTCTGGCAGCTCGTCGGGCTCATAACCCGAAGGTCACAGGTTCAAATCCTGTCCCCGCAACCAGCTCTTTAACAATGTACTTACAGCCTTAAGGTGTGGGCATTGGGTTGAGTGGAACTTACTGAGGCGAGGGTCTTGGTGAGGGAAGCGAAGAGGAAACCTGATGCTTGCACAAGTCAGTGAATTCTGAATTGAGTGAGCG
>CAZYEY010000080.1:0-7358 GCA_964646585.1 uncultured Thiobacillus sp.
TTTTTTTTATAGATGCGGGGACCACGGGGATCAAACCGGGGGAGATCGTCGGCGGCGTCAGATGGGTATAAGGGACAGGGGGCAGCTTCGGGGGCCGGGGCGGCAGCCTGGGGCACGGGCGCACCGGTCAGGGCGGCATGAAGCGCATCCCAGTTGATGCCGTCCTCAGTTGCGGGAGCAGGCGGCGCGGCCTGGACAGTGGCAGCGGCGGGCACGGATCCCGGCGCAGGTGTGGCCGCAGCGGGTGTGGCCGCAGCGAGCACGGGCAGGTTGCCCGCCAGGGCGGCATCCAGGCTGCTCAGCAAAGCGGCGTCGGCTGCCTGGGGCTGCACGCTTTGGGCCAGGGAACCGAACATTTCGCGCACCGTGGCGGTGGCGGCCAGGATGGTGTCCATCAGATCGGCGGACAGGCGCAATTCGCCGTTGCGCAGCTTGTCGAACAGATTTTCCGTGCGATGGCAAAGCGTGACCAGATTCTCCACGTTGAGGAATCCGGCTCCCCCCTTGATGGTATGAAAGCCACGGAAGATGTCGTTGAGCAGTTCCCGGTCCTCTGGGCGTTTTTCCAGTTCCACCAGCTTGTTGTCCACCTGGGAGAGGAGCTCCCCGGCCTCGAGCAGGAAGTCCTGCAGCAATTCTTCCATTCCGGCGAAGTCGCTCATGCTCTTCTCCCTTCAAAAACCCAGGCTTTCCAGCAGGTCGTCCACCTGCTCCTGGCTGGTCACCACATCGGACCGTCCAGCAGCGTTCACCACCGGGCCATTGAGCAGATCGGGATCGACGGCCTGTCGTTTCTCCTCGGGAGTGGTCTCGATCAGCAGGGCCAGTAGCTGGGTTTCCAGGTTCTGGGCCGCTTCCAGGACTTTCTTGATGACTTGGCCGGTCAGATCCTGGAAGTCCTGGGCCATGATGATTTCCATCAATTGGGCATTGGTGGCCTCGGTCTGGTTGGGCACGTCGGCCAGGAAGGCTCGGGTGTCCTGCACCAGCTGCTTGAACTCGTTCACGCCCAGCTGCTTGTTGAACAGCATGTCCCACTTGCCAGACAGCCCCTTGGCGCTGTCGCCGATGCGGGCCTGGATGGGCCGGGCGATCTCGGCGGCGTTGAGGGCGCGTTCGGCGGCCTTGGCCGTCATCACCGCGATATAGTTGAGGCGGTCCCGGTTGTCGGGCAACCCGCTGGCCACCTTTTCCAGGGTCTTGTCGTAGCCCAGTTCCCGCAGGAGGTTGTGCAGCCCCCGGGTCATCTGGCCCAACTGGGAGAAAACCCGTTCCGGGCAGACACCCTCCGTCTCGCCGCCTTCACCTTGGGACACCGCCTTGGCGATGCTGTCGAACAGGCTCTCCAGCTCAGGGGTGTCGCCCTCGGCTCTGGCGTCCGCCTTGGGCGGCGCGGGTGGCACGGCGGAAGCGATGCTGTCGAACAAGGCTTCCAGTTCGGGAGAGTCGCCGCTCATCATTGCTCCTTGTGGGTGGTACGGCCCGAATCACATCCCGTATTTCTCGAAGATCTTGCCCAGCTTCTCTTCGAGGGTGGCGGCCGTGAACGGCTTGACGATGTATCCGGAGGCGCCGCTCTGGGCGGCCTCGATGATGTTTTCCTTCTTGGCTTCGGCAGTGATCATGAGCACCGGCAGGTGCTTGAGCGTGGGGTCGGCGCGGATGGCCTTGAGCATGTCGATGCCCGTCATGACGGGCATGTTCCAATCGGTTACCACGAACTGGAAATCGCCACCCTTGAGCTTTTGCAGGCCCACGGAACCATCCTCGGCCTCATCCACGTTGGTGTAGCCAAGTTCCTTCAACAGATTGCGCACGATTCGGCGCATGGTGGAGAAATCGTCCACCACCAGAAACTTGATGTTCTTGTCGGCCATCGTATGTCCTCTTTATCCGCGAATCCGCCCCATTGTACCCATCGGAAAGCTAGCGCTTAAGGAAGGCGAGGAGGGTGTCGGCCAACACGCCCGCGTCGAATTTGGCAACATAGGCATCGACGCCTACCTTCTGGCCCATGGTGCGGTTCGCCTCCGAGGACAGGGACGAATGCATGACCACGGGAATCCCCTCGAAACGGTTGTCGGACTTGATGTTTCGGGTGAGCACGTAGCCATCCATTTCCGGCATCTCCGCGTCCACCAGGATGAGTTGGATATGGTTGCGCACCGAGGAACGTTCGGAACTGGCCCGGTTGGCCATGTTGGTGAGTTTGTCCCAGGCTTCCAGGCCATCGTTGGCCTGAATGTACTTGACGCCCAGTTTGTCCAGCACGGAGACGATCTCCCTGCGCGCCACCGAGGAGTCGTCGGCGAAGAAGACCGTGGCATCGCGGCCCGGATCCATCTGGGGCAACTGGGGCATGGTCTTCTCTCCCAGCACCTCCACCAGGACCCGCTCCACGTCCAGGATGGATACCAGACGGCCGTCCTCCAGTTCGGTGATGGCAGTGATCATGCCATCCTGGCCGGCCAGCATGTTCTCCGGCGGCTTCACCTTGTCCCAGTCCACCCGGATGATGCGATCCACGTCCTGAACCAGGAAACCCTGGGTGTGCCGGGAAAATTCGGTGACGATCATGGTTTCGCCGATGCCGGGCGGCGCGCCCTCCAGCTTGATGAAGCGGGCCAGGGAGATCACGGGGATGATGCTGCCGCGCAGGGAAATGACACCTTCGACCCCCGCCGGCATGTTGGGGGTCAGGGTGATGGGCGGGGTGGGAGAGACCTCCCTCACCTTGAAGACATTGATGCCGAAGGTCTCGTGGGTACCCAGGGAGAACAGCAACAGCTCCATCTTGTTGGACCCCGCCAGCTTGGTGCGGGCATCCACGGCATCCAGCAGTTTGTTGGGCTCCAGCGGATTCATGAGGTTCCGTTCCCCTTATTTGAGCAGACGGTTCAAGGCTTCGGCGAGGCGGTGGGGCTCGAATTTGGGCACGTATTCGTCCACGCCCACGGAGAAGCCCAGTTGCTTGTTCGCATCCGATGACAGGGAGGAATGCATGAGCACGGGGATGCCGGCGAAGCGGGGATCGGACTTGACGTTCTTGGTCAGCACGTAGCCATCCATTTCCGGCATCTCCACATCGGTCAGCACCAGTTGCACGTAATCGGAAACCGGCCGGCCGGCGATTTCCGCCTGGGCCGCGATCTTCTGGAGTTCCTCCCAGCCCTGGCGGCCGTTGATGGCGCTGATGCCTTTGACGTTCAAAACTTCCAGGGTGCGCTCCACCTGCTTGCGGGCCACCGAGGAGTCGTCGGCGTAAAGCACGGTCCGGTCGGGTTTGTCGAGGGGCGTCAGGGTGGCGAACAGGTGACTGTCGTCGATCTGGGAGGTGTCGGCCAGGATTTTTTCCACGTCCAGCATCATCACCAGGCGGCCATCCTTGAGTTCAGTGACTGCCGTGACCAGTCCGCCCATGCGGGCGGTAAGCATGCTGGGGGGCACCTTCATCTCCGCCCAATCCAGGCGCAGGATGGTATCCACCTCGCCCACCAGGAAACCCTGGGTGTGGCCGTTGTACTCGGTGACGATCATGATGGCGGGTGGCGTGTCCGTGGAAATGCCGATGTACTTGGCCAGGTCCACCACCGGCACCAGAACACCACGCAGGCTCACCATGCCTTCCACGGCAGCAGGCATGTCCGGCGCCCGGGTGATCTCAGGAATACGCATGACTTCCCGCACCTTGAAGACATTGATGCCAAAGGTTTCCTTGCGGCCCGTGCCGACATCCGTGCCTAGGGTGAAGAGCAGAATCTCCAGCTTGTTGGCACCGGCGAGCTTGGTGCGCGCATCGATGCGCTTCAACAATTCCGACATGTCCACCTCGGTTGGTCGCGCGGCATCTTGAACAGGGCCGCTGAGTCAGTGGTCCAACAACGGCCCGCACGGGAAAAACTTTAGCGTGGTGATAGTTTAATATCCTCGCCCCATGCCTCCTGCTCCCGTGACTTCGCCAAAGCCCACCGACGACGAACTGCGGCAAGCCTTCACCCTGTTCAGCGAAACCTCGGAAATGCTTGCCGATACCTACCTGGAACTCCAGGGACAGGTGGCAAGGCTTACCAGCGAACTGGCCGACGCCAACGGGGAACTGGCCCGGCGCGAGCGGCTCTCGGCCCTGGGCGAGATGGCAGCCCAGGTCGCCCACCAGCTTCGCACCCCCCTGTCCACCGCCCTGCTGTATGCCGGCCATCTGACCCGCCCCCAGCTGGGCGAGGCAGACCGGATCCGCTTCGCTGAAAAAACCCTCTCCCGGTTGCGCTATCTGGAGCGCCTCATCCAGGACATGCTGCTTTTCGTCAAAGGTGCCCGCCTGACCACGGATGACTTTCCCCTCCCCGCCCTGCTCGACGAGCTGGCCCAGACCCTGGAGCCCCAGGCTGCGGCAAAGCAGGTCGACTTCCAGATGGAACCCTGTTTCGCCGGCGCCATGCTCAAGGGTGATCGCCAGGCCATTTCCGGCGCCCTCATCAATCTCTTGGAAAATGCTCTCCAGGCCTGCGAAGCGGGTGGGCTGATACGGCTCTCGGTGGGAGGGGAAGGCAGCCCCTTCGCCGCTTTCCGGGTGGAGGACAGCGGCGCCGGCATTCCCGATGCGGCCCGGGATCGGCTTTTCGAACCTTTCTTCACCACCCGGGGCGAGGGCAGCGGTCTGGGACTGGCCATCGTCCGCCAAGTGGCCGAAGCCCATGGCGGCTGGGTGGAATGGGCGCCTCGCGACGAGGGTGGCAGCCGTTTCACGCTCTACCTGCCCTTCGCCCACAAAGAACGCGACGATGGCTGAAACCCTGCCCGTCCTGGTGGTGGAAGACGACGCCGACCTGCGCGAGGCCCTGGCCGACACCCTTTCCCTGGCCGGCTACTCGGCCATCCCCGCCGCCGATGCGGAACAGGCCCTGGCTTGGCTGGAGCGCGGCAACCCCGGCCTGGTGCTGAGTGACGTGCAGATGCCTGGCATGGACGGCCACAGCCTGCTGCGGGCGCTGAAGGCGCGGCGTCCGGAAATCCCCGTCATCCTGATGACGGCCTACGGCCAGATCGAGCGCGCCGTCCAAGCCATCCGTGATGGCGCCGCCGACTACCTGCCCAAGCCCTTCGAACCCGACCGCCTGCTCGCCGCCGTGGCCCGCTATTACCGCCAGGCCGGCGAGACCTGCGGCGCGGGCGTGGTGGCGGAGGATCCCGTCAGCCTGGCCTTGCTGGAACTGGCGCGCAAGGTTGCCGCCACCGAGGCCTCCGTGCTGCTCACAGGCGAATCGGGCGTGGGCAAGGGGGTGTTCGCCCGCCACATCCATCGGCACTCCGCCCGGCAGAAAGGCCCCTTCATCGCGGTCAATTGCGCGGCGATCCCGGAGAACCGGCTGGAATCCGTTCTTTTTGGCCACGAGAAGGGCGCCTTCACCGGCGCCTCCACCACCCAGCCTGGCAAGTTCGAGCAGGCCAATGCCGGCACCCTCCTGTTGGACGAGATTTCCGAACTCCCCTTGAGCCTCCAGGCCAAGTTGCTGCGGGTCTTGCAGGAAAAGGAGGTGGAAAGGGTGGGCGCCCGTACCCCCATCTCCCTGGACGTCCGTGTCATCGCCGCCACCAACCGGGACCTGGCTGCCTGGGTCCGGGAAGGCAAGTTCCGTGAGGCTCAGTTCTACCGGCTCAATGTCTTCCCCCCGGAGATCCCTCCCCTGCGCGACCTTCCCGCCGACATTGCTCCCCTCGCCCGGTACTTTCTGAAGCACGCCGAAAAGCTCGTGGGCAGGGGCGGATTCTCCTTGTCCGGCGCGGCTTTGGCTCAATTGACGGGGTATGGGTGGCCCGGTAACATCCGTGAGCTAGGTAACGTCATCCAGCGCGCGATGATTCTTGCGCCGGACACGGAAATCAGGCCGGAACACCTGATGCTGCCCAAATCGACGACGCGGGTGGCCGAAGAGCCGGCCAGAATCCCAGGCTTACCTGGCGACGTGGGCCTCAAGGACGTGGAACGGGAAACGATTCTGGGCACCCTGAAACGCATGGACGGCTCCCGCCGCAGGACGGCAGAAGCGCTCAACATGAGCGAGCGAACCTTGCGGCACAAGCTCAAGCAGTATCGTGAAGCAGGGTTTCTGGATGGAGATGACCTCCTATAATCGGTGTCAGGAGGCAGGGCGATGAGCAATATCGATCAGATGGTGAACCAGCTTCGTGCCGTGGCGGCACAAGCGTCCGCCACGCCCGCGCCCCAGGAATCCGTCCCCACCCAGGATTTCGCGGCCATGCTCAAGTCCGCCGTGGAAGAGGTCAACAGCGCCCAGATGAACGCCAAGCAGTTGACCCGCCAATTCGAGGCGGGCAATCCGGATGTCAACCTCCAAGACGTGGTCCTCTCCCTGCAGAAGGCCAGCCTTTCCTTCCAGACCATGGTTCAGGTGCGTAACAAGCTGGTTTCCGCCTACCAGGAAATCATGAACATGCAGGTCTGATGAGGCACGGTTGACGGATGGCCTCGCAGCCCCAGCAACTCATCGCCAACTTTACCCACCGCCTCAACGAGCTACCCGCCCCCCGCAAAATGGGACTGGCGGCAGCCCTGGCGGCCACGATCGCCATCGTGGTGGGTCTGTTCCTCTGGTCTAACGCGCCCGAATACCGGGTCTTGTTCTCCAATCTGTCCGAGAAGGACGCCGGTGCCGTCACCGCCGCTCTCCAGCAGATGAATGCTCCATACAAGACCGAGGCCGGCGGCACCTTGCTTGTACCCTCCGACCAGGTCTACGACCTGCGTTTCAAACTCGCGGCCCAAGGCTTGCCAAAGGGGGGCGGCGTAGGCTTCGAACTGATGGATTCGCCCAAACTGGGCATGACCCAGTTCCAGGAACAGCTCGCTTTCCAGCGAGGACTGGAAGGTGAGTTGGCGCGCACCATCCAGTCACTGGCGCCGGTGGAGTCCGCCCGGGTGCATCTGGCGATCCCCAAGCCCTCGGTCTTCATCCGCGACAAGCAGGCACCTTCCGCCTCCGTGCTAGTGAACCTGCATCCCGGACGCGCTCTGGATCCGGGCCAGGTGCAATCCGTCGTCCACCTGGTCGCCAGCAGCGTGCCGGAACTGTCGCCCAGCAACGTCACGGTGGTGGATCAGGCAGGAAATCTGTTCACTTCCAAGTCCGACGGGCAATCCATGCGTGGCCTCAACTCCAGCCAGCTGGATTACATCCGGCAGATGGAGTCCTACTACGCCCAGCGCATCGAAGCCATCGTCGAGCCCATCGTCGGCAAGGAGAACGTGAAGGCCGAGGTCCGCGCCGACCTGGATTTCTCGGAATCCGAGGCCACCAGCGAAACCTTCAAACCCAATCCCACGCCCGATGCCCAGGCCA